>JBAPYB010000673.1:0-24306 GCA_049284515.1 Thermoanaerobaculia bacterium | reverse complement strand
CCGCGGAGGAGCGCCTTGCCAAAGGCGCCGGCCGCCGCCTGGTCGGCCAGCTCTTCGACCTCCCGGTAACCGGCCAGCGCGGCCTCGCGGAACTCGTGCGCGGCCAGCGTCTGGACCGTGAACTTGCGGAAGTGCAAGCCTTTGATCGCCAGGCTCGCCGCCTGGGAGAACAGGGCGGGCCGGTGGAGCAGGGTGCGCACCAGGAACTTCAGATAGGCGGGTCCCTGGCGCGAGAGCAACTGGATGCGCAGCGAGCGCGCCAGGGCCAGAAGGTCCGAGAATCTCACCGGGCGGCGCGGCCGCGGGCGGTCGCCGAGGCGTTCGAGCATCGTCCAGCAGCGTTCGAAGTAGCTCTTCAGCCCCTCGTCGTAGAGCGTCGTCAGCACCTGCCGGTAGCCCGAGATCAACACCTCGCGGTCGAGCTCGGGCTGGAAGTTGAGGGTGATCTCGACGTTGTTGCCGCTCGACTCGGCGAGCAGCCGCCCTTCGCGCTCCAGGCGGGCGTAGAGGTCGGTGCCGCGCAGCGCGGTGAGCAGACCGACCATGGCGATGGGGATGCCGGCCTGCTGGATGAAGGCGACCTGGGCGTCGAACACTTCCGGGCCGTCGCCGTCGAGGCCGAGGATGAAACCGCCGGTGACCTCGATGCCCTTGCGCTGAATGGCGGTGACGGCGTGGAGGAGGAGCTGATCGTCGCCGCGGTCGGTGTTCTGGGGCTTGTTCGTCAGGCGCAGCGCCACGGGGTTGGGGCTCTCGATGCCGAGGAAGGTCATGGTGAAGCCGGCCGCGACCATGGCGTCGAGCAGCGGCTCCAACCGGGCCAGGTTGACGCTCGCCTCGGTGTAGAAGTCGAACGGCTGACCGTGCTCGCGCTGCCACTCGGCGAGCGCGGGCAGCAGGCGCAGGGCCTCCTTTTTGTTGCCGATGAAGTTGTCGTCGACGAGGAAGACCGAGCCGCGCCAGCCGAGCGCGTGGAGACGGTCGAGCTCGGCGAGCATCTGCGGGTTGGACTTCGTGCGCGGAGTGCGTCCGAACAGCTTGGTGATGTCGCAGAACTCGCAGTCGAACGGACAGCCGCGCGAGAATTGGACCGCCATCGAGGCGTAGGCGTCGAGGTCGAGCAAATCGAAGCGCGGCACCGGGGTGGCGTGAATCGACGGCTTGCCCTCGGGACGGTAGACCCGCGCGGCCAGCCCCGCCTCCCAGTCGGCCAGGAAGCGGGGGAAGATCTCCTCGACCTCGTCGAGGAGGTAATGGTCGGCGCCGGCGATCTCGTCGGCGAAGGAGGTCGGGTGGGGGCCGCCGACCGCCACCGGGCGGTGGCGTGAGTTGCAGCGGGCGATGACGTCGCGCAGCGACTGCGCCTGCACCACCATGGTCGACGTCAGCACCAGGTCGGCCCAGTCCAGGTCCTCGTCGGTCAACGGCTCGACGTTCATGTCCACCAGGCGCAACTGGTAGTGGCCGGGGAACATCGCCGCCACCGTGATCAGGCCGAGCGGCGGCATCGAGGCGCGCTTGCCGGCCAGCTCGATGGCGTACTGAAAGCCCCAGTAGGAAAGGGGGAAAGTGGGATAGACGAGCAGGACCTTGGGGGAATGGGCCATTGGAGCCTCCGGGGTCGGCGGGCCATGAGGCCGTTCATCCTACTCCTGCACGCGCCCATCGACAAATCAGAGCCCCTGGCCCCCTGGCCCAGGGGTTGCAGCATTCTCTTCCGGTGATGGGGATCGAAAAGACCTGGAACCTGCTGGTGGCGAAGCTGCTGGGGTGGACGCGGGACTTCATCCTCCTGCTTCCCAACCTGGCGGTGGCGGTGCTCGTGCTGGTGGGCTTCTGGCTCGTCGCCAAGCTGGTTCGCGGCCTCATCCTGCGCCTCCTGAGCCGCGTCTCCCACAGCGAGCAGGTGACGCGGCTGCTCGCCCAGACGGTGTACCTGGCCTTTCTCGCCGCGGGTTTCTTCGTTTCGCTCGGCATCGTCGGGCTGCAGAAGACCGTGGCCTCGCTGCTCGCCGGCGCCGGCATCCTGGGGCTCGCCCTCGGCTTCGCCTTCCAGGACATCGCCGCCAACTTCATGGCCGGCATCTATCTCTCCATCGAGCGCCCCTTTCGCGTCGGCCACCTGATCCAGACCAAGGACTTCCTCGGCGTCGTCCAGAAAGTCCACCTGCGCTGGACGGAGATCGCCATACCCCAGGGGCAGGTGGTGCTCGTCCCCAACAAGCAGGTTTTCGAGAACCCGATCACCAACTACACGACTCCGGGGAAGCGGCGAGTCGACGTCAAGCTGGGCGTCTCCTATGGTGACGACCTGGCCAAGGTGCGGCAGGTGACCTTGAAGGTCCTGGAGGAGATCTCCACTCGCCAGCCGGACACGAACGTCGAGATGTTCTTCGAAAAGCTCGGCGACAGCACCATCGACCTCGTGGCCCGTTTCTGGATCGCCTTCGAGGCCCGGCAGGCAGACTTCCTCGCGGCGCAAAGCGAGGCTATCGAGAAGCTCAAGAAGGCCTATGACGCCGCCGGCATCACCCTGCCGTTCCCCACGCAGACCCTCGAATTCGTGGCCAAGAGCAGCGCGCCGGCGGCAGCTCCCAGTCCCGCGGATCAGGACTGAACGCGGTGTCCGGATTCTTCTCCTGTAGACTTGGCCCCCCGTGCCGCAGCCCCCGTCACATCCCTCGCTCGTGATCGTGGGCGATGTAGGCTCCGGAAAATACCACGTCGGCGACGAGGCGATGCTCGCGGCGAACCTCGAGATCTTGCGCCGGCACGACTCCGCCATCCATGTCACCGTCATTGGGCGCGCTGAGAGCGCATTCGGAGAGCGGGAGGTCGCCGCGGTTCTCGACCAGGCCGGAGGGCTGTTCATTTCCGGCGGCGGCAACCTCAGCTCGTCCTGGCCCGATCTCGTCCGTCAGCGGGTCCTGTGGATGAGCGAGGCCCGGCGACGGGGCCTGCCGGTCGTCACAGGCGGCCAGACGATTGGCCCTGATCTCACCACGGCCGAGCGATCCTCGCTGGCCGAAACGCTGGCCAAGGTCGACCATCTGGGAGTCCGCGAGCGGCCTTCGGCGGCGCTGGCACTGGAGCTCGGCGTGCCTCCGGAGCGGCTCAGCTACCAGCCCGACGATGCATTCTTCCTCGCGGGGCGCCCGCCGGCCCGGAAGGAGGCCCCTGGTTTCGATCCGGAGCTGCCGTTTCTGGCCATAACCCTGGATGGCTCGTTCGGCTTGCCGAGCTCCCGTGCCGGCCTTGCCCGGCTTGCAGCTCAGCTTGCCGGAATCGCGTCCGAAAGCGGCTTGCACCCCGTGTTCCTGCCGCATGTCGGGCCGCTCGGCAGCGTGGGGGACGAGGATGGTCTGGCGGGGATCGCGCTGCGCCGGCTCCTGCGGGCCGAGGGTGTCGGGTGTATGCTGCTTCCCGTGATGCCGCTGGCGGCAACCGTCTGGGTAACCCAGAGGGCGGCCTTGGTCGTCTCGTCTCGGTATCACCCGTTGGTATTCGGCACGGCTGCCGCTGTCCCCTGCCTGGGGCTCTATCGCGACGCCTACACCCGGATCAAGTTGCGGGGGGCCCTCACTCATGTCGGCATGGAGGCTTGGTGCCTGTCGGCGACGGCCGCCGACGAGGGGCGGCTGCTGGCGGGTTGCCGCCACCTTTGGCAGAGGCGCGACGAGGTGAGGACGACGATGTGCCAGGCCCGCGCGCGGCTCGCGTCTCAGGAGGCGCAGCGCTGGCGGCTGCTGGGAGCGCGGCTCGGTTGGCCCGTGGAGCCCCGCGAAGAGCCCGATATGCCGTCGCTCGGTTGGCTGACCGGCCTCGCTGGCGAGGTTAACAAAGGAAATAGGATTATGGCGGGAAACGCAGCGGTGACCGAACAGCAGTGGAACCAATATGCGCGCGACGGTTTTCTGCACCTCGGGAAGATCTTGGAGCCGGAAGAGCTGGAAGTCTTGCGGCAACGGGCCGACGACCTCGCGATGGGCGTCGTGTGGAACCCGGAGGTGCAGATGCAGCTCGACACCGGCGGGGTCTACGAGGAGCTGCCGGCGGCCACCCGCGGCTTCGCAGGCGGCACGCGGCTCTACCGTAAGATCCAGGGGCTGGAGACGGATGAGCACTTCTCGCGCCTGGTCCGGCACCCTCTATGCCTGGAGATCTGTGCGCATGAGTACGGTGCGCACGCCCCCATCTCGATTTTTCGCGCCATGGTCATGAACAAGCCGGCAGGGCAGGGCACCGTTCTCCCCTGGCACCAGGACGGCGGCGCGGTCTGGGCTCTCGACCGCGATCCGCTGGTCACCGTCTGGGTTGCCCTCGACTCCGCAACGCAGGCCAACGGCTGTCTCGAAGTGATCCCAGGGTCTCACCGCCTGGGTCTGCTGAGCACGTTTGGCAGCACTGTGAGGCCGGAGGACGTGGAGCGCCACTGTCCTGCCGAGCGCGTTCATCCGCTCGAAGTCGCGGAGGGCCATGCCGTCCTGCTCCACAACTGGCTGATCCATCGCTCCGGGGTGAACCCGACGTCCATACCGCGCCGCGCTTTTACGGTCTGCTACATGGACGGCCGTACGCAGAGCATTCTGACGGGCAATCATTTTCCTGTCGTCGCAGGCTCCGTACCCACCGAGCCGTATCCCTACGTCCGGCAGTTGCGCGACGACAACGCCCACTTGCACTCGGTGCTGGAGGGACGAAAGATCCGGCGAGGTGTGAAAAGGCTTGCGAAGGGATTGCTCCGCCGCGTCCGCGCCCGCCTGACCGCCGGTTCGCAATCGGCGTGATTGGAGATCTGGCATCTGAAAGGAGATCGAAATGAAAATGACGAAGCGCAGGCTCACGCTCAACCGTGAAACCTTGAGGAGGCTCGAAGCGAGGGAGCTGACGGCGGCGGGCGGGGCCACCAAGACCTGCGGCTCGACGAGCTGCCCGCAGCAGTGCGGCCCGACCGAAGTCGCCTCCTGCACGAGCTGCGTTTGCTCGGCGATGGACCCTTGCTTGTAGCACCTCCTCTCCTTCTCCGGGAGCGGTGCCGCGATCAGAATCCGAATCGGCGGCCGAGGGCCCGCTCCCTTGTTCGCGCTCAGCCCTTGAGGATCACCTTGAGGGCGCCCTCTTTGGCGGCGTTTCCGAACGTGTCGTAGGCCCTTCATGACGTCGTGCAGCGCGAACCGGTGCGTCGCCAGCTTGGCGGGCTGGAGCTTGCCGGACTGCACGATCTTGAGCAGCATCGGCGTCGTCGACGTGTCGACCAGCCGCGTCGTCAGGGCGATGTTGCGGTCCCAAAGCTTCTCGACGTGGAGCTCCACCGGCTTGCCGTGGACGCCGACGTTGGCGAGCCGCCCGCCGGGGGCCTATCGGCGGCCGGCGTGGGCCGTCAGAGCATGTTCGTGCGGTTTATTAGGATGTCGAACACCCTCCGGGGAGGGAGAGCGCATGTTCGTGCCGGCACTATACGAAGCCGGGAGCCTTCGCGGTCAGCAGGACTGAGCACTTCTCAGGATGCCTTCTTGATGGGCTCGGCCTTTCTGGGTTGTAGCGTCACCGCCGGCCGACCACTGGCTGCCTGCCGCACTCGCGCCTCTTCCAGAATCTTCTCAAGATCGTACCCTGCCTGCCGCGCGATTTCCTCCCGGACGGCGTGGATTTCCTCGATGATGGGATCCTTGTGAGACATGTTAGAGCTCCTTCACCAATTCGACCGGCGTACAGATAATGGGGGGCTCGAAGCCGGCCGCACGGCAGATCGCCTCTATCTTACCACGCATTGTGGCGTTGGCGATGTGAGCGCAGTTCCACGTCAGCAGGTAGTCCAAGCCGTGGACAGCCGCCAGCGCGACATGGACAGCGTCGACATAGGCCTTTTCAGGCATGCCACCTAGGTCGAGGATGTCGCGGGCAAGCATTCCTGTCTCGGGCGTCGTATTGAGTAGCAACGCGTCGCTCAAGACAGAGAGCCTGCGCCCCGCCGCCTCAGCATTACCCGCCTTCGCTTCGTCGATGACGAACTGCGAGATGTAAAGGTCAAACGAGGACCGAGTCTCCCACCAGTCCCGAGTGATCTGCTGGTGGGCGGCACGGATCAGGTCATGGCTCGGCCTCGCGGTCAGGTAGCTGACAATCGAGGTCTCCAAGTAGAGCTTCGCCTTCATTAGCGTTGATTGGCCCTACTTGTAATCACGCTCGATCTGCACTTTGGTGTCACAGGCCTGGCAGAGCAAGCGAGTATTTTCTGGAGTATAACCGCTCATCGCCTCAATCCGGTCAAGCACGACATATTTTGCAGGGAGGGAAGATTTGCACAATTGGCATTTGTTGTCTTGTTCCGCGCGCTTAAGCTCTTTGAGCTTTCTTCTCTGCATGGGTTTGCCACGCTCGTCATAGGTAAGCTCTTTGGATAACTTTCGCCGAAGCGCCCAGTGCAGATTATCGTCGTCGGCGCTCAGATCTTTGAGGCGGAGCCTGACCTCCATGATGAGAGGTGTGAAGAGCTTCTCAAGCTCATCTGCGGTAAGCTGGCGATTTGGCATAAGTACCTCTGTGATGCCCATCCAATGCAACGGTAAGCGACGATAGTCCGCGCTCGTCAGGTATGCGCGAGGACGGCCGCCTTGGCCTCTTCCAGCGCCGCGACGGCCTGGTGTCGGCCAACGGTGGGGAAGTCGGCGAGGAACTCGGCTAACGACTGGCCTTCCTCGAGGTAGTCGATCAGGGTCTGGAACGGAACTCGCGTGCCGACAAAGACGGGTGTGCCCTCAAGGATTTCGGGGTCGCTGTGAACTGCGCTCGGTTGATCCACGGCTCTGTCTCCTGACGTGTCTCCGCTTCCACATCTCGCTCATTCCGCGAGAGTTGCAATCCTATGCCGGTTGCTCGTGTCCGTCAAATCCGGGACGGGTTGCCAAGCAGCTCCCGCACCCACTCCGCCTCATACGTCGTCACTTCCAGCCGGTGCCCCCAGGGATCGTTGAAGTAGACGGAGAAAGCCTTACGGTAATCGTTCGGAGTAAGGGAGTGGATCTCGTCGCCCGCGTCGTTGTGGACCGGGTTCGTCTTGACGTGCTCCAGGAAGGCGAGAAAGTTGGGACCGTCCACCCGGAAGGCCACGCGGTGGAAGCCCGCGGTGGGCCTCTCCCCGCGGGGCTCGCCGGTGAACAGAGCCAACATCGTGCCGCTGTTGTTGGAGATATTACTGGAAATCATGAGCGGGCCGTGGGGATCTGCGGCCCAGTCTTCGTGCTGGGGAAGAGCGGCGAGCCCCAGGGTCCGCTCGTACCAGCGGGCGGCTTCGTGGCGGTCGGGAACGAAGAGCTCGACGTGATCGATCTGGTCTACTTTGAAGCCCGGATGCGGTTCGTTCATGATTCCTCCATGGCGTTTTACTCGGGCACCGGGGACTTTCTCTGAGAGAGCCCGGTACGGGTTTCCCCCAGTTTTTCCAGCCATTTCTTAGCCAAGTCGTCCTCGAATGTCTCAGGAAGACCGCCCGTCCGCGCGATACGCGCCAAGTACTCCTCAGCGGTTGCGCTATAGCCTGTAATTCGGTCTCCGTAGGCTTTCTTCTTGAGGAACTTCCTCAGCGTTTCGCAGGCTTCTGGGGGCTTGCGCTTGACCACTATGAAGTCCGTGGATTCGGGGTTCGCATGCGCTGTGGAGACCCGGGCGATCAGATCGAGGAGGAGCGAATCTTGCAGGTCATGGCCGACGATGTGCCAGACCAGCCGGCTGTCCTTTGCGTTGCCGACTGTGTGTTCGAGCCGGGTTTCCGCGGCGGAATAGACTTGGTGAAGGCTGTCCACGGGCAAGCTGAGAGAGCTGAAGAAATCCTTGTCCTGACCGGCGGTGGCCATTGTCTGCAGGTGGGCGACGTCACCGTGAAGCTTGAAGAGGTAACGGATCGGGCCATTATCCAGCGATCTGCCACCCCCGTGAAGGATCTCGCGGGAGAGGGAGAGAGCTTCGATCGAGGTGGAAATGATCTGCCAGTCTCCTGCTGCGACGTTTTTTCCCTCCCGGGCTTCGACCAGCGCGATGGCCCGATCGGCGAAACGCGTGTAATTCGTTGTCAACCAAGCGTGCCAAGGCTCCCTTGCCGCTCCGACGGTATGGTTCAGGTGTCCCCAATCATAACTCAGTATGATCCGGCGGAAAGCTTCACGCAAATTGCGCTCCCCTACGCTTGCTAGCATCTTCATCTTACCGCGGTCATCGGGATTCGACGGGCTGGTGACGCGGTTCCGGAGCTCCCGATCGAGAAGGTAATCCCACCAGGCGTCCAGGCCCTTGTCTTTATCCCTGCAGAGAG
The DNA here is from genome assembly GCA_049284515.1 of Thermoanaerobaculia bacterium. GTDB lineage: Bacteria > Acidobacteriota > Thermoanaerobaculia > Multivoradales > UBA5704 > DATARR01. The sequence goes on along the minus strand of JBAPYB010000673.1, from coordinate 15,998 downwards.
CCTGGAATGCTTTAATTTCCGTTTTGGTCTTGAGGCGGAGGCAGGGCAGTAGTAGTGGTGGCTCCCTCTTATGTCCAAGCGCGGGCTCGCCCTTTTCGAGTAGCTTTCTCTCGGGTTTGAACGCGAGCTCGCCCACTCCGAATGGAAGACCCATGTCAGACAGGAGCTTTTTAGTTGACGGCAAACCGAAGCCTCCGGTAGGCTCACTTTGGATTTCGAATCCTGCCCCAGTCACCAAGATGTGAAGGAGGCTTTTGCCTCCCTGTCCTCCCTTGTATTGGTCCGTTTTTGGAAATATTTCGTTCTTGGCGAGCTGGGCGAAGGTATCCGGTGACTTCGGCCAAATGCGCAACGGCCAGGGGTCGGGGAGGACCCCCGTCTCGTAGGAACTGACCATCATCACCCAGCTATCGGCGGGCTCCTTTTGGCATCGATCGCAAAGCAGTTGCAGCGCCGTCATCCCAAGCCAGTTGTCGTCGCCGCCGGGGTCGACCTGCTCTCCTTTAGTTGCGGTGCCTGGTGAGGTCGATCCCGTCGGCTCCCCCCGCATGTCGATGAGGAAAAAGCGAGGTCCTGGTTCCAGAGCCGCGAGAACCTTGTCAAGGTTCGCTGGCAGTTTGCTGTCGCCCCGCACCCACCAGATCGTAGCGCGGCCATCCGCTGTGTCCATCGGGTGTGGCTTGTCGAGCTTTGAGAAGTTGCTCGCAAGTTGTTGGTCCGTGCCGCCGATGCCGATGCTGCGTCCCAGATAGCGCCAGACGTGGAATGCGAAGCGCACCGAATCATCGATGACCACGAGTTGAACCCGATCACGTCCGCTCATCATTCGCCTCCCGGTGAACCCGCTGAAGCAAGAAGGAGAACCACCCTTCTTCGCGTGAGATCTGTGAAATTTCTAGGTGCCAGCCCACTACAGAGGCCGCCAGGTTAGCGAGATAAAGGCCGGTTCCGTGTGAGGCCACGCCCTCAGTCTCCCGCGGTCGGATCAGTCCCTGCAATCCCCTTCTCTTGAGCAACTTGAGTCGCCGCAGATTTTCGGCCGCCCGCGCGCGCCTCTCCTTGTCATTAGTCTTGCTCGGCACGAGTAGCGGGAACTCGAGGCGGACCTTGTCGTCCCCAGAGATTGTTGGCTTAGGCCGGGGCTGTGAACTGGGGGGACCATAGTTTCGATCGTTCTGGTCGAGCTCCTTGAAGGTCAGCCGCAGGAACCGTAACTCCCGCGCCTCAAGCGGTATGTCTCCGATGAAGTTATCACTGTACTCCCAGACGTCACGAATCAATTTCTGCATGCAGTTTCTTGGATGGTCAGACACTTTTGAGTCGAGCAGGCCCTGGTCGAGTAGTCCCTGGAGAGTACGCAGGTTCTTGGGAATGCTCTCCGCGTCCCGCGAGCGCTCCAGCAGATGCTTGGCAAAATCCTCAGCTTGGGAGCTTGCATTTGCCGACCTCGGCGGGTCGCCCCATCCTTTGTCACGGTGCTGCCAGACGAGCACGGGGTCCAAGGCCTGCGCAATCTCCTCGAGCTCAAGCACGTGCTCGTCTAGGGCTTCGAGAAGGCCATGCCCGAGGATTCCAAGGACGATGTTCGTCTGGATCGCGGCGCTCTTCGGAAATTCGTCCGCCGCTTTCTCTAGTTGACGAAGGATCTCCATATAGGACGCATGCTGGGGCTGAAAGATCTTGTGGAGGCGAAGTTGGTCGTTGAGCTTTGCTATCGTCCGCTCGCACCAGCTTCGAATATCCCGGCTGACGAGCACGATCTCCGGCCGAACATGGCGTGTCGGATGCCTGGATTTAAGATCGCCTCCAGCAACCTTGTCGGAGAAGTCTTGCAGCGCTCCCTTCCAGAAACTCCGCGAATGGTGGAATGCGTCGTCCTCCAGGCTGGAGCTTTCCAACTCGCGGTGATGCTCTCCAGCAGCCCAGAGATCGATCCCTTTGGCATCGCTGGAGAGCTGCTCCGCGAGGTCTGACAGCCACTTCAGTGTTCTTTCGAAAGGTCGCACAGTTTGGAGGATCTCGTCGTTGTGCCTGCCCTGGACGCTCTGCAACGTGTCGCCGCCGCGGCAGGCCCATTCAAAAGCCCTGACGGCGCCCTCCGGGACTTCTACTCCGAGTTGCTTGAGCAACTTGAACTGATTGAGGACTGCTTCCGCCTGATCGTCGCGAGCACTCGCGGAGACGAGGTCCGCCTCGGACATCCAGTGGCCGATCCGGATCGCAGACGAAGGACAGCAGCACACGGCGAGGGCAAAGGCGCGGGCGATCTCGTGCGCTAGGGAGTCGTTCACTCTCTGCGTGAGGTGGAAGGCGCCGGCTGCGAAGTCGCTGACTGATTCGACATAAGCCTCCAGGGCGTTCCAGGGGAGCTCCTGCTTAGGATCGTTCGGAGTCCACTGCTGGCGTCCACCGTCGTCAACGAGCCGCCGGCAAACGCGGATGAGCGCGAGATTCGCAGCCCGAAGGGTTTCTAGGGCGAGGAGAGGATCACCGGTCACCAGAAGCCTCTGGAGAGCCGAAAGGCGCGCCCGAAGGATCTCCTGCACCTCCTTCGGATTGTCTTGCCGTTGCCCGATGCGCCACAGGGTATCTCCATCCGTGAGCTGTTTGGCGAAGCTGATACGGGACCGGATCTCAGCCTTGCGGGGCGATCCCAGCCAGTGCTTCAGACTTCTCTCCAATCCTTCGAGCAATACGTGGTAGACGTCCCGGATCTTCTCGAGGTCGGAGCCCTGTTGGCCGACTTTGTCGAACAGCCAATGGTTGCTCCGATTGAGGACGACGGTGACGATCTCCACGAACAGCTCGCGGTCATCCCTCTTCCAGGCCCTTTCCAAGGCAAGCTCAAGAGATTTTTTCACTCCTTCCGGGTCCTCCTCATTCCAGGCATGATCGAGATCGAAGAGCGGGCGTAGGTGGCGGGGGAGCCATTGGCGGTGAAGCGTGCTGCGCGGCGGCGCGGGCAGCCAGGCCTCGGAGTGCTCAGAGTGCTCGGGATGTTCAGAGTGCTCGGGATACTCCAAAAGACCGCGGACGAGCACCTGGGGAGCGACCGGGGACGCCTGGTAGGCGGCTTCCGCGATGCGTAGAAGGTGCTGCCTGTAGGCGTTGAACGGCGGCGGGCCGCAGACCCTTTCCAGCCAGGTCTCGACGAGCTGCCTATAATACTCACGCCGCTCCGTCAGATAGAAGGGATACCGCAATGTATGGATCTGCAGCCGACCGTCGCTGGTGGCGCTGATCAGGCGTGCGACCGGACGCTCAGTCGGGGGCTCAGTCTCGTCGACGAGGAACTGTTCCGGGATCTCCACCAACTTGGATGCAAAGGACGAGTCCTGCAGGGAGGGGCGGCCGTAGCGCTCGCCGGGCACCCGCAGGCGACGAAGAGTCGGTTTTTTTTCGGTGCTCTCCACGTCCTCTCGGTCGGCGAAGAGCACGGCGCGGCCCTGCTGCGTAACTGCCATGACCATTGGTACGTTGCCATGGTGGGGAGAATTATGATGGAGACAATGGATCCTCGCGATCGGTCCGTCGTCCTCCCAGGTGGCCCACACCGACGTGAAGCGTGGATCCTTCTGGTTCTCTACGGGAGGCAACTGTTGCCAGGCGACGATCGTCCCGTCGGCCCCGCCGGCGAAGACTCGCTGGGAGCCTGACGAGATCGTCCGGCAAGTCAGCGCCCAGACGGGAGCCCCGAGTCGTTCCACCATAGTTTCCTTGATCTCTTCGCGCCCCACATTACTGAGGCGCGGGACCTTCAGCCTCCAAACCTGACCGTCGCCGCAGCCGGCGAAGACGACGTGATGGGCTGCGTCTGGCGAGGACCGTTCCATGTCGAGGACCCAAACATTGTTGCGCGCGATCGACTTGCCCTCGGGTGAGCGGGCGGGGAGCTGATGATGGGATGATTTGGAGCAGCGCAGCTCTTGGCCCTCGATCTCGACCAGCGTGACCTGGGCGATGCCATAGTGCCCCCGGAGGCCGACGACGAGCAGGCCGGGTTCCGCCTCGAGCAGGCTGTAGACGGATTCATCCTTGAGAGTCGGGCCTTTTAGATTTAGAGGGATTCTGATGTCGGTGAATCCTTCCTTTTCGACCCGGACCCGCTCTTTCGAAGTGTCGAGCCTCCAGAGCTCGAACTGGTTGCTTTTGCCTTTGCCTGGAGGCTGTGCCGGCGCGGCGAGGAGATAGTGACCCTGGCCCTCGCCGGGAAAAGTCCCCAGGACGATGGCGCGGCTGTGCCCGTAATCCGGGTCGGTCCGGTCTCTGTCTGGCGGCTGGGTCTTCCTCTTGTCAATGCCGATGTCTTCCGCAGTCAGGCGATGAGGACTATTTCCTGTAGGTCGGAAGACAACACAAAGATCAAGGCTGTAGCCGCCCTCCAGCTCTCCACTCTTCACGATCTGATAGAGCTCGACGCCCCCCCAGAGCCAGGAGACCGCGACGAGGAGCTTGTCTCCGACCGTCAAGGTCCGCAGGTCCCAGGCGGTTCGGCCTGGCCTTTCCCCTCGCTTGTCCTCATACTCGAGGTCCACTTGGCGTTGGAAGAGGAGACTCTGGTAGACGTAGCGATCGAGCAGGTCGGAGTTTACCTGATGACTTAGCACCCTCCAGGGTACCGCTGCGCTGCGCCGCTGCTCGTAGGAGACCCCGAAGAGCCCCCACTTGCGAGTGAACCGGATCTGGACCTCGACGCTCTCGCGCACGGCCTCCTTCTGGGCGCTCGCCAGGTTCGCGTCGGAGAGCTCTCCCAGCCAACGCATGATTCCCAGGTAGAGCGATTCCTTGTCGCTGGTGTTGCTTTTGTACCGGTGGATGATACCTAGCAGAGTGTGGGTCCAGAGTTCCACGGCTTGGGCGGAACGGTTCGGGTCCTGCACCTCGGCTAGGACGCTCTCGGCGAGATTCTTGCTCGGATTTCGCAGGAACTCACGCAAGATCTTCGTGTTCTCAGGAGTTTCCCCGATGTACTCCAAGAACTCCGCGAGCAGAGCCTCGGGTTTCCACTTAGCAGCATCCTCGCCGTGGTCGCGGACGAATTTACGGAGATTCTTGGCCGTGCCATAGCGGAGCAGAAGCTGCGGATCAGAAGCGACTTGCGCCTTCTCGATCTTCGGGCCGCCGGCCGTCCGGCCCCGGTAGCGGCTGATGACGACGAGGTCATTTCCCCTGCGCGCTTGGCCGACGACGAAGTGGTCTGCAAAGGTCCTCCAGGAGGAGAAGCCCAGAATGACCTGAGAGGCATCGTGCCGGATTCCAGAACGCTGCCAATCCGGAGGTTTGCCTGGCGTCCTCTCAGACCCCGCCGGCTTAGCCCAGAAAAGGTGGGCGTCGCCGGCGGAGTCTGAGATCCACAGATAGCTATTCTTCTTGTCGGCGAAGTAGGTGATCGCAATGCACATCCGGCCGACACCGGGGAGGGCGATGCGGTGCGGCCGGATGTTATCTGGCGTCGTCGTCCAAGCCAAGAGGTAGATGCCGCTGTCGGTGGAAATGTAAAGGTTCTTGCTCTTCTCGTCCCGGTAGTCGAAGATGCCTGTATCTCGCCCAGGCTCATAAGGAGGCTTGACGAATGCGAAGTCGGAGACAAAGCCAGGCTTCTCTTGCCATTTCGGCTTGAGCTTCTCTGCTTTGAAGCGGTTCCTCTCCATCCAGGTCTTCCAGACCGTCCCACTCTGGGAGATCTGAAGCCATTGGCCCTCCACGTCGATCGGGACGGAGCACATGAGTCCCTTGAGGTCCGGCAGGTCCGCGGCGCGATCCTGCGCGGTCTCGAAGTCGCTCTTCGCCCACTCTGGAACCTGTGCTCTAGCCGGGGGTTCGCTGTAGCGCACCACCCAGCTCCCGGCCCTGCGGAAGGAGACGAGCAGAAACTCGCGATTCAGCCATTCGAGATAGGTGACACGGTCTGCTTCCTCACCGGGGCGCGGCTCCGATGGCTTCCAAACGGTGTGGAAGGCAGGTGTGTGTCCAGGCTGGATGGCTTCACGCCAATTCACCAGATGGATCTGGCCGTCGTCCCTTCCAATGAGCAGCCATCCCGGAGACCACTCGCACAGAGCTCGGACCGCCGCGCGCCGTTTCTCTGCGTCCGGCACCTGCGCTCCGATCCTGTGATGCTTGAGGATTTCAGCCAGGCTTTTGCCCCGAAGATGCTCTCCGGCCAGAGGTCCTACGACCGTGATCGTGCCGTCCTTGCACCCGATAAAAAGAGTATCGCTGCATAGGTTGTACTGTACCGTTCGCGGGGCATAGCCACATGGAAACTCCTTCTCGTCCGTCACTAAATCCTGCACACGTTCTCCTCCCACCTGTGCCAACTCACACAGGTTTTGTGTTCCATCAGTCTGGCTATGAAAATTCTCGTATGGGTGGCCAGATGAGCCGCCCCACAGTAATCCCTCAAATCTGCCGTGAGCGTACTAAATTACAGCCTGATTCCATCAGTATAGCAGGCGAGATGCCCGCAAGCAACCATCAAGTTCTTGGGGCTCTTAGATTCGGCGTTCCCGGGTAGTCGCCAGTCTGGGCCTGGCTCGGCGGGGCTCGCCTCGGAATAGCGCCAGCATCGTGCCGCCCTCGTTACTGGAAATCATGAGCGGGCCGTGGGGATCTGCGGCCCAGTCTTCGTGCTGGGGGAGGGCGGCGAGGCCCAGGGTCCGCTCGTACCAGCGGGCGGCTTCGTGGCGGTCGGGAACGAAGAGCTCGACGTGATCGATCTGGTCGACTTTGAACATGGGCCGCTCGGAAACGCTCCCTGATTCGGTGATGGCAACCCGCTACGGCTTGGCGGACTTCAGTTTCTTAGAGCTGGGAATCTTGGTCAGCTCGAGCACTAGGCGCAGAGCCTCGTTGACGCCTTTCCCGTCGGGGAAGGCTTTCGCGACATCGGGCTCAAGCAGTACCAGGTTGGTGCCTTGACGGTAGCGCTCCACGTACTTGCCTCTGACACCGCCTTGGAGCAGAGTCTTGAGGTCGTACTCGGGTTGGAGGTCGTCATTCATTTCGTCCGGTGATGGTCTCTTCATAAGCTTCTCTTTCATGGCGCGTCAGCTCGCGAGCGTTGATGATTCGGAGCCGAGCTCCGCGTTCTGTGTTGGCCACGATCAAGAGCCGCCCACGAACCGATCGCCCAATGGTGAGCTGGCGATTTTCTGCCGTTGAATGGCCAGGATCGGGGACCGTGATACCCAGAGGATCGCCAAAAACGGTGGTCGCCTCGGTGAAGGAAACACGGTGCCTTTGGAGATTTCGGGCTGCCTTCTTCGGGTCCCATTCGAAGTCCACCCCTCCAAGGGTACCGCCTTTCAGCCAGGAGTCCAAGACTTCGCCGTAACTTCCTCCCACCTTCCACGTAGACACTTGTCGAGGAGACGAGGCCATGAAGCTCACGATCGAGGGAGTGGGGAAGCGGTACAAGGGGAACTTCTGGGGGCTGCGGGAGTTCTCCCTGGAGCTGGGGCCGGGGGTGCTCGGCCTGCTGGGGCCCAACGGGGCGGGGAAGTCGACGCTCATGCGGATCCTCGCCACGATCACCCAACCTACCGAGGGGCGGGCGCTGTGGAATGGCACGGATATCTCCCGCTCGCCCAATGAGCTGCGCAGCGGGCTTGGATATCTGCCCCAGGATTTCGGGGTCTATCCGAACCTCAATGCCGTCGAGTTCCTGGAATACATGGCCGCCGTCAAGGGGCTGGACGCTGCGGCGGCGCGCCGGCGGATCGACGAGCTGCTAGTTCTGGTCAACCTCACCGAGGCGCGCAAACGCCCGCTGGGCGGCTATTCCGGGGGCATGAAGCAGCGCATCGGCATCGCCCAGGCGCTGCTCAACGATCCGCAGCTTCTCATCGTGGACGAGCCCACCGTGGGGCTCGATCCGGAGGAGCGGGTGCGCTTCCGCAATCTCCTCTCGGATCTCGGCGGCGAGCGCATCGTCATCCTTTCCACGCACATCGTGTCGGACGTGGAGGCCACGGCCACCGGCATCGCCTTGATCGACCAGGGCCGCCTGCTGGCCTATGCCGCGCCCGAGGAGCTGCTGCGCCGCGTGGAGGGGAAGGTCTGGGAGTGGGTGATGCCCAGCGCCGAGCTGCCGGCGGCCCGCGAAAAGTGGAAGATCAGCAACGCCATTCGCCGCGGCGACGGCGTTCACGCCCGCGTGGTCTCCGAGCGGCCGCCGGTGGCGGATGCCAAATCCGTTCCGCCGAGCCTCGAGGACGCCTATCTGGCCGTCCTGGAGGGGAGCCGCGTGAGGACCGTGGGGATAGCGGCATGAGTCAGTCCCGCGCCCTCTATCACCTGATGCGCGCCGATTTCCTGGAGCGGGTGCGGCGCTACAGCTTCCTCGTCACGCTCGGGCTCGCCGCGTGGTTGGGCTGGGCGGTGAGCACGGGCAAGCTCAAGCTCTGGGTCAGCGACACGCGCGGTATCTACAACTCGGCCTGGGTGGGCCTCCTGATGGCGATGGTGGTGAACGCCTTCGTGTCGCTGGCCGGCTTCTACGTGGTGAAAAACGCCCTGGAACGCGACCGGCGCACGGGCGTCGGACAGATCCTCGCCACCACTCCCATGTCCAAGGCGCTTTACACCCTGGGCAAAACCCTTTCCAATCTGGCTGTGCTGCTCGCCATGGTGGCGGTCCTCGCGGGCATGGCGGTCGTCGCCCAGTGGATGGCAGGGGAGGATACGCACGTCCATCTCTGGCCCCTGTTGGCGCCTTTCCTGGTCTTCTGCGTGCCGGCCATGGCCCTGGTAGCGGCCTTCGCGGTGCTCTTCGAAACCATCCCATTTCTCCAGGGTGGCTTCGGCAACGTCGCCTGGTTTTTTCTCTTTATGGCCTCGATGCCGCTGGCGATCAAGGGGACCCACGATCCGATGGGTTTGGGATTGGTGAAGATCCAATTGAAGGCGGCTGTCCTGAAGTCCTTTGGAACCGCCACGGACAGCTTCGTCCTCGGCGCCATCAACAATGAACGGCAAGCGCGAACCATCCGCTGGGAGGGAATGGATTGGACGCGGGAGATCCTCCTCTCCCGGCTGACCCTCTTGGTGCTCGCGCTCGCCATCGCGCTGCTGGCGGCTCTGTTTTTCGATCGCTTCGACGGTTCGCGGAGCTGGGGCCGGCGGCGGTCTTCTCGGAGGGAGCTTGCGGCCGTAGCCGCTGGGGCGCTGGTCGCTGCCGGGGACCGGGAGGCTTCCGAGCCGGCGCCGGTGGCCGTCCATCTCCATCCCTTGCCCGCGGGAAGCCGCCGCTTCCGCTTTCTCGCCATGCTGCGCGCTGAGATGCGCCTGCTGCTGAAGGGTCAGCGCTGGTGGTGGTATGCCGTCGCCGCGGGACTCTTCGTGGCTGGTCTTCTCGTGCCGGAGGAGGGGCGCAAGATCGTGCTGCCGCTCACCTGGATCTGGCCCGTCCTGCTCTGGTCCTCGCTGGGGACGCGCGAGGCCCGCTTCGCCACGGACGGGCTGGTCTTCTCGGCCGCCTGGCCTCTGCGGCGCCAGCTTCCTGCCACCTGGCTCGCCGGCTTCCTCTTGGCGCTGGCGACCGGCGGCGGCGTCGGCCTGCGTCTCGCGTTCACTGGCAACTGGCCGGCGGCGGGAGCCTGGCTGATCGGCGCGCTGTTTATCCCCACCTTCGCCCTGGCGCTGGGAGTCTGGAGCGGCAGCAGCAAGCTCTTCGAGGTGGTCTACCTCTTCCTCTGGTACATTGGCCCCCTGAACCAGGTGCGCCCGCTCGACTTCATGGGCGCCGTGCCGGCGGCGGTGAAGACGGGGATTCCCCTCGCCTGGCTGGCCGCCACCGTGGCGCTGGGCCTGGCCGGAGTGGCGGGGCGGAGGCGGCAGCTTGCGGGGAGGTGAGGGCTTGGCCCCAAGATCTTCTATGCTTCCCCCATGCCGGCCAACCTCTGGAGCGACTCCGAAGCCGCCACGTACCCGGGGGATCTCGGACTGCGCGTCTACACGTCGCGCCTTTTGGGCCGCGACAAGAGCCTGGTGCTGCACGGCGGCGGCAATACGTCGGTCAAGGTGCGGCAGCCGAACCTCTTCGGCGAGGAGGAGGAAGTCCTCTATGTCAAGGGCTCCGGATGGGACCTGGAGACGATCGAGGCCGCGGGATTCGCTCCCGTGCGCCTGGCGCCGGCCGTTCGCCTCGCTTCGCTGCCGCGCCTCTCCGATCCGCAGATGGTCAACGAGCTGCGGACGAGCATGACCCAGGCGTCCGCGCCGACGCCGTCCGTGGAAGCCATCCTCCACGCCGTGCTGCCTTTCAAGTACGTGGACCACACCCACGCCGACGCCGTGGTGACCCTCACCAACACCGCGGACGGCGAGGCGCGGGTGCGTGAGATCTACGGCTCGTCCGTCGTCGTCATTCCCTACGTGATGCCGGGCTTCGATCTCGCTCGGGCTTGCGCCGAGCGCTTCCCCGCCGAGGCCGGACCGGACACGACCGGCATGGTGCTCCTCAATCACGGGATCTTTTCTTTCGGGGCCACCGCGCGCGAGTCCTACGACCGGATGATCCATCTCGTGGGCCTCGCGGAGGAGTATCTGCAACGGCAGGGCGCCTGGGAGCTCGGGCCCTTTTCGGAGACATCTAACGGGGATCCGGATACTCTGGATCTCGCCCGGCTACGATGGGAGGTCTCGAAGACTGCGGCTTTCCCCATGCTGCTTTCTGCCCGGCGCAACGCCCGCAGCCTGGCCTTCGCCCGCCGGCCGGACGCGGCGTCCGTGTCGCAGCAGGGGCCGGCCACGCCGGACCACGTCATCCGCACCAAGCGCCTTCCCCTGCTGGGCCGGGACGTGGAGGCCTACGCCCGTGAGTATCGGGATTACTTTGCCGCGCACGCCCCCCACGCCAGCGCGCCCAAGACCATCCTCGATCCGGCGCCGCGGGTGATCCTCGATCCCGAGTGGGGCCTGCTCGCGGCGGGACGGACGGCGAAGGACGCCGCCATCGCCGCCGAGATCTACGAGCACACCATGGACGTCATCGAGCGGGCCGAGCGGCTGGGCGGCTACCGGGCGCTATCCTCCCGCCATCTCTTCGACATGGAATATTGGGACCTGGAGCAGGCCAAGCTCGCCAAGGTGGGTACGCCCCCTGTCTTCGCCGGCGAGGTGGCGTTGATCACCGGCGCCGCCTCCGGCATCGGCCGCGCCTGCGTCGACGCTTTTCTCGCCCGCGGCGCCGCGGTGGTGGGGCTGGACCTCGATCCCAAGATCGAGACGCTCCTCGCCCGGCCGGGCTTCCTGGGTTTGCGATGCGACGTAGCGGCGGAGGATCAGGTTGAGAGCGCCGTGGCCGCAGCCGTGGCGGCGTTCGGCGGCGTGGACCTGCTGATCCTCAACGCCGGCATCTTCCCGCCGTCGCGCCGCATCGCCGATCTCCCGCTCGCGGAGTGGGACCGCGTGATGCGGGTGAATCTCGACGCCAATCTCCTCTTCCTGCGCCGCTGCCATCCGCTGCTGCGGCTCGCTCCGGCCGGCGGCCGGGTGGTGGTGATCGGCTCGAAGAACGTGCCCGCGCCCGGTCCCGGCGCCGCGGCCTACTCGGCTTCGAAGGCGGCCCTTCAGCAGCTCGCCCGGGTGGCGGCCCTGGAGTGGGGAGCGGAGGGCATTCGCATCAACACCCTTCACCCCAACGCCGTCTTCGACACCGGCGTCTGGACGGAGGAAGTGCTCGCTTCCCGCGCTGCCGCCTACGGCCTCACCGTCGAGGAGTACAGGAAAAACAACGTGCTGCGGGTGGAGGTTTCGAGCCGCGACGTGGCCGAGCTCGCCGCCGAGATGTGCGGCCCCCGCTTCGCCAAGACGACCGGTGCCTGGCTGCCTGTCGACGGCGGTAATGAACGGGTGATTTGAGGAGAAATCATGGGTAAGAACACCAGTTGGGTCCACGGCAACGCCGTCACCGTCCAGTCGCCGGAGAACCTGGCGCGCGAGGGTCACTATGGATGGGGCGCTGACATGCTGATCCATCCCGGGCAGGCGAGCTGGTTTCACATTCCGCTGCCGACGCCCGTCATCGTCAACGACGTCCGCTCCAGCCTGCATCGCGTGTTCCTCCTGTTCAAGAGCGAATGGGGGAGCATCCGCAGCGTCCATGTCTACGACGGTTCGTCCAGACCCCAGGAATTCAACGACCTCCTCCTCCAGGGCGATCACCGCGTGAAACTGGACGCGGAAAATACCTTTCCTCTGGAGAAGCCCCACACCGTGGTCTGGGGCATCGGAATCTCTTTCTATTTCGTCGCCGATACCGGGGGAGAAGATTCGGTCCCACCGGCGCGCCTGATCATCGGCGCTGCGGGAGGAGAGTTCCTGACATGATGGCGAGGGAGCGGCCTGGGTCTTACGCCTGTTTTCTGGCCCTCACACCCAGCGCAGCTCTTCGAGCGCCCGGGCCAGCTCGGGCCGCATGATCCAGAGCACCTCGCGGTCCCAGCCGGTCTTTGGCGTCATGAACTTGGCCAGAACCAGGACGTGATACTCGAGCCGGATCCCCAGGATGTCGCAGATCTTTCGGGCCAGCGTTCCGTATTGAAGGTTGACGGCGCCGAAGCTCGCGTAGCCAACCTTCTCCGCCAGCTTTCTCGCCGTCAGCCGCCTTCCGGGAGCCCGATAGTGGACCTCCAGCAGGAGGCGATGTTTGGGCGGCATCTCGTCCGCGAGCAGGGTGAGGGCGGCCTTGTATTCCTTGGGTGTGGCGATGCGAGTGGTGGCCATTGCGTTCCTTCGCAGCCGATCCGGGAGCTGGAGAGCTTCATCCTGGAGCTCGGCGTCGGATTCACCTTCGTCGCGCGGCAGAAGCGCATCACCGTCGACGGAGACGACTACTACCTCGACCTGCTCTTCTATCATCGCGGGCTTCGGCGCCTCGTCGCGCTGCTGGAGCTGGAAAAGAGCGGCATCCGTGTGGCATCCTAATGGCTCGAGCAGATCCCCCGCAAGTTGTTGGAAGAGAAGCTCCATGATGCGATTCGTCTGGCGCGAGGGCTGATGGACGCGAAGGAGACCACACGTGAGTAACGCGCCAGCCTACCCGAAGTGGCTGATCGAGAAGGCCCTCGTACCCTGGAAGATGTCGACGTCCGGCACGCCTGAGAAGATTGCCCGGGTTGACGGGATTGAGAGCCATAGGCGCCCGTTTTTTGCCCTTGCAGAGGACTTCTCGTGTCCTGACTAGACACACCTTCCCCCTCCGTGAGCTTAGGGCTCGCGACGATGGCCCTTGTGGACGGGCGGTGTGGCTTCGAGCACCCGTCCCCCTCACCCGATCGCCGGTACCCCGCGTCCACGCCGCAAAATGCCTTGGCTCCTTACCTGCCACCCAGGAGCAGGAAGTTCGCCAAGAACTCGAAAAGCTCGGGTTGGCTTGAAGGCTGCTCGGTCGCGGGAGTCACCGCGGACGACCCCCAGGGAAAGGTGCCGGGCTCTTCGTCGGTAGCACGATACGGTCTACAATCTCTGCTGGGCACCAGAGCGGACGAAATTCGCTATAGACTCTGGCAGAGGATCTCGAGGTTCAGACAAGCTTCACGTGAAGCGAGTACGGATCAGAGAGCGCCTGGCTGTGATTCGCGAGATCGAGGAGTGGCTGTAGAGAAGGGGCGGTGACCAGAACTATTGGAAGCAGAGGGGACCTCACATTGAATGAGCCATTCGATATTTTCCTCAGTTACAACAGCCGAGACAGGTCCGCCGTACGGGAGATATATAGAGACTTACGAAAGCGTGGCCTTCGCCCTTGGCTTGATGAAGAGGAGTTGGTTCCGGGGCGGCCTTGGCAAGAGGGATTGGAGACGGTGATCGGTACGATTCGAACGGCCTCAGTGCTGATAGGACAGGATGGGCTGGGACCATGGGAGGATCGCGAGGTGCGAGCCTTCCTTGAGGAGTTTGTGCGACGAAGAGTGCCAGTCATCCCAGTGCTCTTGCCCGGGGCTCCAGAAAAGCCGGAGCTTCCGATCTTCTTGCGAGCCTTTACGTGGGTAGATATGCGTCTTGGAATTAACCAAAACCAACTGGATTTGATGGTCTGGGGTATTACAGGGATAAAGCCTGGTGGAGACGCGATACAGCTGCCTGTTTCCTGGGAGGCTCGCGTGAAGAGGATCGGCATGCACAATGCCGACCAGGAGGTGCCCAGACTACTTAGCGAACTAGCAGGTGAATCTAAACGCCTCGTTGCATCGTGGTTATTAGATAGGCTTAAGAAAAATCTGCGCCAACCCAAGCACAAGAACAAGCAATGGGTAGTACAACTTCGGGAGGCCGCACGTGGAGTCGGGAGTGAGGCACCTCATACGGAGGTATAGTGCCTGGACTAGCAGGCCGCTTCTCGGAGTGTCCCTGGCAGCTCCAGGAACTCGACCACATAGGAGTCTTTGAAGGCGTCCAACGCTTCGGGATGTTTGTGCCACCAGTGGTGACACTTTTGCCGGGCTGAGGACCGCCCGTTAGGATGGCCAGGCGTAGGTAGAATTCCCATTCTTCCGGATGCTTGGACTGGCCCAGGATGAGGCGGGACCACGGCAATTGTGCCAGCAGTGCTGACACCTATTCGTCTTTCTTGTAGGCGACGAAGAACTGCCGCATCCGGGGGGCGGGTAACCGGCCGGACCTGTCCGCTTATGCGGGCCTTTTCCCGGACGTTCTCCTGACTTGCCTAGTCACCTTCCCGGCCTGTTCCGCCAAGCTCCCGAAGGCCGAGCTCTCTGCCTCGACTTCGAGAAACGCCCGGCGGCGGGCGGCAAACTCTTCGTACTCGGCGTCGGCCCGGTCATCGGCGTCTTCTTTGCTGATCCTGCCGGCGTTGGGCAGGACTCGACGCTCGTTGAAGGCCAGGAAGTCGTTCAGCTTCCTCTCCCAGTCCCGAAGGAAGACCTGCTGCTTCCGGCGCTTCGCCTGGTCCTCGGCGTAGTCGAGCCACATGACCACGATCCGGTTGAGCTCGGAGATCTCTTCCTCGCGCAGGTAGTTCTTGGCGACCGTGACATCCGCCTTTCGGACGGCGGCGCCTTCCCGGAGGTCAGGCCGGCAGGAGAACGGCTCGCACGTATTCGTCTCCGGAGGCGTTCAAGCAAGCTCTCGAGCAACGGCTTCGTACCTCAGAGAAAACCGGCGCCGAGATGGCGCGCCGGCGGCAGCTCCTCGTATTCGATCGCTTCCTCGCGCGCATTGTCGCCGTGCTTGGCGATGCAGCGATGCTCAAGGGAGGGCTCGCGCTCGAGCACCGGCTCGAACGCGCACGTACCACCAAGGATGTCGATCTGCGCATGATGGGCTCGCCCTACAACATTCTCGCGCAGCTACAGGAAGCTGGGCGCCGCGAGCTCGGCGACTTCATGATCTTCGAGGTCGGCCCCGACGAGGGCAATCCCGAGATTCAGAACGACGGCATGCAGTACAACGGGCTCCGCTTCCGTGCCGAGGGCAAGCTCGCCGGGAAGCTCTACGGGCAGCGCTTTGGCGTCGACGTCGCCTTCGGCGATCCAATTCTTGGCGACCCTGAGGTCGTCGTGGCTGAGGATGTCCTCTCCTTCGCAGGCATCGCACCTCCGATTCTCCGGCTCTACCCGATCGAGACGCACATCGCGGAAAAGCTCCACGCATACACGATGCCGCGCACGCGACCGAGCTCGCGCGTGAAAGACCTACCCGACATCGCTCTTCTGGCGCGACCCATGGGTCAAGGGCCCCGACCCGGGGGGGAAGAGTTCCGGCCCTTGGGGTGGTGTCCAGGTCTTTGAAGGCGTCCAACGCTTCGAGTCCTGAAGGTTCAGGAGCCGCTCCTGAAGGTCAAGGAGTCATTCCATAAGGCTCAGGAATGACTCCTGAAGATTCAGGAGTCCTTCTGTAGGCTTCGGGAGTCGCTCCGTAAGGTTCAGAAATCGCTCCTTAAGGTCAAGGAGTCATTCCATAGGGTTCAGGAGTGACTCCTGAGGGTTCAGGAGCCCCTCCGTAAGCTTCAGGAGTCGCTCTGTAAGGCTCAG
>JBAPYB010000672.1:0-27480 GCA_049284515.1 Thermoanaerobaculia bacterium | reverse complement strand
CTCGGGAGAATGACCCTTGGGCGGGCGGTGCGGCTGTCAAAGAGCGCTTGCTTGGCCGTTATCCAGCCACGAAGGGCAGGGCCGGCGGAAAGCTGCCGAGGGGGAAGGGCGCGTTGCGGTCGCCGCGCCGCAGCCTTTTGGACGCTTCCCGGAAGGCACTGACGAAGGCGGCATAGATCTCGTAGAACGCTTTCCTCGCGGCCTTGGTGGCGGCGTGGACGCGCGGCGCCAGAATAAGGAGCCAAGCTCTTTTTGGAATCTTCCCTAGTCTGCCGAGTTTGAGAGCCTCGTGGCGGCAGACCGCACGCTCGCAACCCTCGCGGGAGGATTTTGCAGGCTCGGCCCAGGCACACGTCTCCTTATGCGAGCCTCGGGCTCGGGAGAATGACCCTTGGGCGGGCGGTGCGGCTGTCAAAGAGCGCTTGCTTGGCCGTTATCCAGCCACGAAGGGCAGGGCCGGCGGAAAGCTGCCGAGGGGGAAGGGCGCGTTGCGGTCGCCGAGCCGCAGCCTTTCGGACGCTTCCCGGAAGGCGCTGACGAAGGCGGCATAGATCTCGTAGAACGCCTTCCTCGCGGCCTTGGTGACGGCGTGGACGCGCGGCGCCGGCGATCGGGCGAGCGAGGTCGGGCGGTATTGCGGATCGCGTGACAGAATCGCTTTGACACCGAGCACGGAGGCTCCGGTGCGCTTTCGCTCGCGGGCGCCTTCGGTCTCGATGGTCTCGACCAGAGCCGCGATGCGCGCCCGATAAAGCTCCGGCGGCAGATGCGCCCAGCAAGGGATGGGCGAAAAGGTGACCGTTTCGACGGTGGCGTAACTCATCGGGTTGATGGCCTCACGACGGAGGCGGGCGGCGAATTCCTGGGTCCGGTCGAACCAGTGGCCTTCCAGGGGCGTGCCGTCGATCAGCGCTCCCGCGGAGTGCACCCCAGGCCACTGGCACACCCGCTCGACCAGGTTGGCTTCCACGGCCTGACCGAGCACGTACCGCAGTCTCTCGATCTGGGCGGCGTTTTCGTCGGTGACAACAGTCATTTCGTAACGCCGGTCGAAGAGGGGCCCCCGCCAGCCGGTCAAGCGGTTGACCTCCCTGGCGAGCTTCGACTTGAAGTACCGCATGAAGGCTGAAGGCTGCTTGGCGTCGTCGACGATCAGGAGGAGGTGCACATGGCTCGACATTACGAAGACGGCTGAAATCGTGGTCTCGTAACGGCGCTGGGCTCGTCCGAGGACACCGAGGACGAGGTCGTTGAGATGGGGGCCGGGCCGCAACAGGAAGCGTCCCTGGACGGTGCGGCAGGTGATGAAGATGAGGGTCCGGGCGTGCGGTATGAAGCGAAGTTTTCTGGCCATACCAGATAAAAGACGGAAAAACTCGTCCTCATCTTACAAGGGCTTGTAAGTCTCTCTTTTGCAGTGAGTTAGGAAGCCTCCCAAAGGACATGGGGCACGACTCCGTGCGCGGCAGCGAATTGCCTGGCTCCTTCAAGACGGCAGCGGCAGCGAATCGCCTGGCTCCTTCGGAACCAGCTCCTTCGGAACCATCGCGTTCATGAGCCGTCCCGCGCCGGAGCCTCGGGAGCCGCGAGCAGGCGGTAGACGTAGAGTCCGTCCGCCTCGTACACCCGCTCCACCTGGCGCTCCGGCCCGGCGCCGAAGCGTCTCTCCCAGCCCCGCAGCGCCTTCGCGCGCTCCGGCCGCTGCGCATGGACGAGGAGGTGGGAGATCCCCAGACTGCGCAGCAGTTCCAGGCTGCCCCGGCCGGGCAGGTAGTGGATGCGCGCCGCCAGCTCCTCGTGGATGGGCGGGGCATAGCCGCTGTAGCCGTTGGCGATGGGCTTCCAGTGGACGGTGGCGGCGTAGAGGTAGTCGGCCTCGTCGACGTCCGAGCGGATGGGGAGCTCGATCAACGCGTGGACCGTGGGCTCGTCCCGCACCCAGCGATAGACCGCGGGCATCTCCTTCTCTCGCGGCAGGCGCTCCCAGTCCACGGGTCCGGGCCAGAGCTCCACGGCGAGGACGACGGCGAGGGCCGCGGCCGCGGCCACCCGCGCCCGCGGTCCCGGCAGGCGGCGCAGCAGCACGTCCACCCCGCGGCCGGCGAAGTACACCAGGGTCAGCGAGACGAAGGCGTAGAAGCGGGCCGGCACCCGCATCCCGGAGAGGCCCGGGATGACATGCATCAACGGCCAGTAGACCTTGGTGAGCGAGAGCGCGAAGCAGACGAAGCCCGCCAGGGCGAGCCCGCGCGCCCAGACGTCCCGCTCGCCCTCCCGCCGGCCGCGCCAGGCGGCGAGCGCCCCCACGCAGAAAAAGATCGTGGGCAGGAAGCCGGCGAACAGGGCGTTCTCCTGGCGGAAGAAAAGCTCGGCCCGCGAACCCAGGGCGCGGACGAGCAGATCCCGGACCGGCGCGCGGAAGTAGAGGTTCTCGAACGCCGGGCTGAAGTAGCTCGCGGGCCTGGCCCCGAACGCCTCGATCTCGGCATATCCACGGGACAATCCCAGCGAGTGGGAGATCCGGACGTACGGCAGGAAGAGGGCGAGGACGGCCGCGCCCGCCACCAACGCCACGGGTACCAGCACCCGCAACGAGCGCAGCGAGATCAGCTCGCGTTTCTCAGAGAGGGCGCGGCTGGCCAGGATCGCCGCCAGCGGGAAGTGGATCATGTAGGCGAGATAGCAGCCGCCCGCGAGGTTCAGCAGGTAGAACAGGAGGAAGAGCGCCGCGTTCTTCACCGTGCGCTCGGCCAACAGCCGGTCCCAGAACCAAAGCGTGAGGGGGATCCACTGGGCGATCAGCATCTGGATGTGGGGCATCTGCATCACCCGGAAGGGCGAGAACACGTACATCCACCCGGCGAGGAGAGCCGCCACCCAGGAGAGCCTGCTGCGGCGCATCACCCAGCAGGTGGTGAAAGCGGTGGCCGCGAACGCGGTGACGAACAGGAAGTTGAAGCCGGCGATGGCGTTGGGGATCACCGTTTCGAACAGCGCGAGCTGCGCCGCCGGCCCCAGCAGGTGGTCCGAGAAGGCGAGCGCTCCCCGCGCGGGATAGAAGATGTTGGCGTCCCACAGGTCGGGCAGCCCCAGCCGGATCTGGTGCACCCCCCACTTGAGGACGTAGAGATTGAACAGGGAGTCCCCCAACCCGGGGCCGATGTGGTCCCCCCACAGGCGCGGCAAGGGCCAGAAGTAG
This sequence comes from Thermoanaerobaculia bacterium, assembly GCA_049284515.1. GTDB lineage: Bacteria > Acidobacteriota > Thermoanaerobaculia > Multivoradales > UBA5704 > DATARR01. The sequence continues at coordinate 24,281 of JBAPYB010000672.1, read as the reverse complement.
AGGAGGGTGAGAGCCGTGTAGAGGCAGGCGACCGCCGTCCACGCCAGCGCCGGCCGCAGCGAGGCCGCCTCTTCCTCGGGCCGGCTCACGGTCCGTTTCCCGGCGGAGCGGCGAGCACGCGGTAGACGTAAAATCCGTCGGCCGCGTAGACCCGCTCCACCTGCGGGTTCGGACCGGTGGCGAACCTCGCCTCCCAGTCTCGCACCTCCTCGGCACGATCCGCTCGCCGGGCATGAATCAGCATGTGGGTGATCCACAGACTGCGCAGCAGATCGAGGCCGCCCGGACCGGGCAGGAAATGGATGCGCTTGAACAGGGCCTGGTGGCTCGCCGGGACGTAGCCGCTGTAGCCGTTGGCGACCGGCTTCCAGTGCACCGTGGAGGCATAGAGGACCTGGTTCTCCCGGATGTCCTGGTGAATGGGGAGCTCGATGAGCGAGTGGACCGTGGGCTGGTCCCGGATCCAGGAGTAGACCTCCGGCATATCCTCCTCTTTCGTCAGCGGCTCCCAATCGCTGGCCCGGGGAGCGAGCTCCACGGCGAGGACAGCTACGAGACCTCCCACGACGGCCGCGCGCAGGCGGGGTCCGGGCAGGCGGCGCAGCAGCGCGTCGATCCCGCGGGCGGCAAAATACACGACGGTGAACGAGACGAAGGCGCCGAAGCGGGCCGGCACCCGCATTCCCGAAATACCGGGGATCACCCGCATCAGCGGCTCGTAGACCACGGAAAGGGAGAGGGCTAAGCAGACCAGCCCCGAGAGGGCGAGCCCGCGCGCCCAGACGTCCCGCGGCCCCTCCCGCCGGCTCCGCCAGGCGGCGACGGCCCCCACCCAGAAGAGGACCGTGGGCAGGAACCCGGCAAAGAGGGCGTTCTCGGAGCGGAAGAGGAGATCGGCGATCCCGCCGAGGATGGAGCGGAGGAATTGCCGGGTCGGCTTGCCGAAGTACCAGCTCTCGTAGCTGGGGCTGAAGTAGCTCACCAGGTTCGCGCCGTACGCCTGGATCTCGGCGTGCGTCCGGGTGAGGCCGAGCGCCTGGCCGATCCGGACGTACGGCAGGAACAGCGCGGCGCCGGCCGCGCCCGCCGCCAGGGCGATGGGTACGAAGAGCCGCAGCGCGGGCCAGGAGAGGAGCGCCCGCCGCTGCTCCAGGGCGCGGCTCGCCAGGATCGCCGCCAGCGGAAAGTGGATCATGTAGGCGAGGTAGCAGCCGCCGGAGAGGTTCAACAGGTAGAAGAGGAGGAAGAGGGCGGCGTTCTTCACCGTCCGCTCTACCAGTAGCCGGTCCCAGAACCAGAGGGTGAGGGGGATCCACTGGGCGATCAGCATCTGGAGATGGGTGGTCTGGTCGATGCGGTACGGCGAGTAGGAGAACATCCAGCCGCCCAGCACGGCCGCCGGCCATGAGAGCCCGCAGCGGCGCAGCACCCAGCAGGTCGCCAGAGCGCTCGCCACGAAGGAGCTGAGGAAGAGGAAGTTGTAGCCGGCGATGGCGTTGGGGATCACCGTTTCGAACAGGGCGAGCTCGGCCGCCGGCCCCAGCAGGTGGTCCGAGAGGGCCAGCGCGCCCCGGGTGGGGAAGTACAGATTGGCATTCCAGAAATCCGGCAGACCCAGCCGGATCTGGTGGACGCCCCACTTGAGGATGTAGAGGACGAACAGGGGATCTCCCAGCTCGGGACCGAGATGATCCTGCCAGAGCCGGGGCAGCGGCCAGAAGTAGACGAAGGTGATGGCCGTGTAGAGGCAGGCGACGGCCGTCCACACCAGGGGGAGCGACCACGGCTTGCGAGCCGGAGCAGAAGTCCTTTCCTCGTCCACGGACGGCAGAGTATAGTTCAGCCCTCCGCTCCGAGCTGTCTCCATTCATGCCCTCTCCGCCCCCATCCCGGCTTTCACCGGCGGCCGCCGCCCGTGCTGTGGGGTTGCTTTTCCTCCTCGGCCTGGGCATCGCCGTCCTCATGGTGATCCGCAGCCAGGTGGGGGGCGACCAGCTCAATCTCCTGGCGCGGGGCTGGCTGCTGGCCGCGCGCGGCCAATTCATTCCCTACGGCAACCCCATGTCCACGGGGGGCAAGGCGCCGGGAGGGATCACCAGCCTGCTTGTGGGCCTGCCGCTGATGCTCTGGCGGGACCACCGGGCGCCCACCGTCCTCGTCCTGCTCTTCCACGTCGCCGCCTATGGGCTGCTGGACGCCTCCCTCAAGCGCCACCTCGCGCCCGGCGAGCGCGTGCTGCTCGCCCTGCTCTACTGGCTGAGCCCCTGGCAGCTCTTCTTCGCCACGTTCCTCTGGAACCCGAACTACCTCTTCCTCTTCGGCTCGCTCCATCTCTGGAGCGCCCTGGCGCAGCGCGAGCAGGCCCGGTTCTGGCCCTCGTTCCTGCACGCCGCGGGCCTGGTGACGGCCCTGCAGATCCACCCCTCGTGCCTGCTGCTGGTGGTGGCCTCGGGCCTGCTCTGGCTGCGGCGCTTCTTCCGGGTCCACTGGCCCGGCCTGATCGCCGGTGGAATCGCGGCCGCGCTCCCCCTGGTCCCGTGGGCCCTCGAGGTGACGTCCCACCCCGCCATCGTGACGGCGGCCAGGAAGGGATTCCTGGGTCGCGGCCTGCTCCACGGGCTGCCGCGGGGGATCAGCTACTGGTTGCGCTACGCCTCGCTGTCCGTTTCATGGCGGATGGACGACTTCAACTTTTCCGAGATCCTCGGCGGCTCCGACCGCTGGCTGGGGCCGGGTCTCCACCTTTTGGCCACCACGGTCCTGGGGCTCACGGTCCTCTTCCCACTCCTTGCCAACCTGCGGTTGTGGCGGATGCGGCGTACGTGGCGAACCTCAGGGCTGCGGGCGTGGGGCCTGGCCGTCTGGCGCCGCCGGCTCGTGCCCGGCACCTCCGGCCGCTCCTGGGTGAAAGGGTACGTGCGGATCTGCTTCGTGGCGGGCGTGATCGTGTTCTCCCTCTCCCCCACGACGGTGATGATGTGGCAGGGAGTGATCCTCTTCCACGCCGCCATCCTGCCCGTGGTGCTCTGGGCCGGCCCTCTCGCCCGCACCCGCCTCGCCGCGCGCACGCTGCGCTGGACCCGCACCTACCTCGTCGCCGAGGTTGTGTTCCTTATCGCCATCGCGTTCGGCACACCGTATTACCGCTGCGCCGGCCACAAGCCAGAGGACAGCTTCAATTTCAATCTCAAATACGACAGCCCCATGTTCCGCGAGCTGAGCATCCAGCAGACCTGCCCCTGGCCCATGAACGTCCCGGGCGGCTGGTGGCCCGACGTGCTGCCGCGCTCCTGAAAAGGAAAAACCCCGGCGCAGCCGCCGGGGTTTCTCCTGCGACGAACGGGCTCTGCGTACGTTACCGCGTCTTGATGCAGCCGCCGTTCGCGTTCGACCACTCGTACTGATAGCCGTAGCCGCCGGAAAGGAACGGCGTGGGCGACCAGGCGCACTTGTCGTCGGCCTCGGCGCCGGAGGAGTCATACCAGGTGGAGCCGGTCGGGTCGGTCACGGCCTCGCGGGTCTCGTGGCAGACGAAGTGCTCCTGGTTCTGCACGTCCGACCAGCCGGAGACCTTGCAGCCGCTGCAGCTCGGATACGGCTGGATGGAGTACTTGGTGGCCGAGGTGCCGCTGCCGATCCAGCTATGGTAGGCGCAGTAGGCCAGGTGCGGGCCGCCGCAGGAGGTGCTGGAGCCGTCGGAGGAGTACGACGTGCTCGGAATGACGACCTCGTAGATCGTGCTGGTGTTGTTGCCGCCATGGCTCGACGTATAGGACGTGACCTTGGAGCGCACGGTGGAGTCGGTGACGTTGGTCGGCGGCGTCGAGGTGTCGAACAGGTCGGCGGTGCCCGAGCCGAGGTTGGTCAGCGCGATCGTGCCATTGCTGCCGCTGTACTGCGTGATGGTGTTGTACTCGCCGTTCGTGCCGAACTGGTTGCGGAAGGCCTGCAACGTGCGGGCATACGCGAAATCGGGAGAGGCGGCGTTGTTGAAGCTCGGTCCCCAGAAGATGAAGACGACCTTGGCGGAGACGATCACGGGGCCGCCATGGTTGATCAGGTTCCCGGCCTTGGCCACGATGGCGTCTTTCGTCGGAGTGAAGATGATGCGCGGCTGTTTCCCCTCGTTCTGGGCGTTCGCGGCAACGGCCATGAGACCGCATCCAAGAGCGACGAACGCATACTTCAAGCCTCTGATACTCATGAAATGCATCCTCCAGAAACTAACAGTGGTGCCAAAGGGCTGGAGGCTCTCCCCATGAGAGTCGAGGCCCTGTGGCGATGGTCATGGGAGGGCGCGTGCCCTCCCCGGGGCGACCGAATCCAAAGAACGGCTCGACACACACCTCACCGGGAGCCTCCCTGGCTCGAGCCAGGTCCCGGTCCTGTGGTGGCGCTCTACAGATCAGTGTGCAGGAGGGGGGGGAAAAGCGAGCCGCCTCGCGAAAAAAAGTCGAGAGGCGGCCGGTGGCGGGAGCCCGCGTCACTTCTTCCGCGGGTGCTCCTCGTACACGTACTTGTAGAGCAGGCCGGCCGCCACGCCGCCGAGGGCGGGTCCCACGAGGTAGACCCAGAGGTCGGCGAAGTTGCCGGTGGCCACCGCCGGGCCGATGCTGCGCGCCGGGTTGAGGCTGGCGCCGGTGAGCGGGCCGCCCATCAGGATGCAGAGGGTCAACGTCAGGCCGATGGCCAGTCCGCCGGGGACGGAAGCCTTGCCGCTGATGCCGGCGTTCATCACGGCATTGACCAGGAAGAAGGTCAGGATCGCCTCGAGAACCACGCCGATGGCCGGCGTGACGTTGATCGTCACGTCCTTCACCTGAAGGCCGTGGGCCAGGGCCGTGACGCCGAGGCCGGTTCCCGTGCCGCCCAGCACCCAGGAGAGCGCGAGCGCGGCGAGGATGCCGCCGGCGATCTGGAAGACGATGTAGGACAGGGCGCGGCCGGTGTCGATCTTCCCGGCCGCCCAGACGCCCAGGGTGACCGCCGGGTTGATGTGCGTGCCCGAGATGTGGCCGTAGGCGTAGGCGAAGCTGACGATCACCAGGCCGTGGGCGAAGGCCACTCCCACCAAGCCGGCCTGGCCCACAGCGACGGCGCCCGCGCCGATGAAGATCAGCGCGAACGTGCCGATGAGCTCGGCGAGCAACGACGTCGATAGCTTGTGATACATGCAAGCCTCCTTCAAATGAATGATAGATGGCCGAATTGGCGGCGCCAAGTTTAGCGCAGCCGTCCCCGGGAGCAGCACCCGGTCAGTTGCGGCGTGCCTGAAGGCCGCGGACGATCCGGGTGACCAGTCCGCGGGGCGAGATGCGGAGCGATTGGATGACGAGCTTGTTGACCAGGCCCGGAATGACGATCCGCCGGCCCGCGCGGAAGCCTTCATAGCCGGCACGGGCGACGGTGGCGGCATCCATCACCCGGATCGGCCCCGAGAAGAGCCCGGAGCCCTCCATGTCGGCCCGCTTCTGGAAGCCCGTCACGGTGGGGCCCGGGCAGAGCGCCGAGACCGTCAGCCCCAGGCCCCGCAGCTCTTCGGCCAGAGCCTCGGAGAAGGAGAGGACGTAGGCCTTGGTGGCGTAGTAGACGGCCATCAGCGGTCCCGGCTGGAAGGCGGCCGTCGAGGCGACGTTGAGGACGCCGCCGCGCCGCCGGGCGAGCATCCCCGGCAGGAGCTGCCGGGTCAGGTGGGTCAGCGCCACCACGTTGAGCTGCAGCTCTTCGAGCACGGCGTGGAGGTCGTTCTCGGCGAACGGCCCGTAAGTGCCGAAGCCGGCGTTGTTGACCAGAACGTCCACGGCCACACCCGCCTGCTCCAACTCGCGGGCGAGCTCCGCCGGCGACTCGGGGCGGGAGAGGTCCGCCGCCATCGCCCGCGCCGCAACTCCATACCGGTTCCGTAGCTCACCCGCCAGCTCCTCCAGCTTGCCGCCGCTGCGCGCCACCAGCACCAGGCCATAGCCGCCGGCCGCGAACTGGCGTGCCAGCTCGAGGCCGATGCCGCCCGAAGCCCCCGTCACCAAGGCCGTCTGTCCCGCTGTCAAGGTCTCGTTCGCCATGGAGAGGGATTCTATACAATCCCCCGCCATGGCACTGTTCCGGCGGAAATTCCGCCTCACCGCCTGCGCCACCACCGGTGGCTGAGCGGCCAAGATAGGTCCGGGGGACCTTTCGACGATGATCGCTCCGCTCGTCCGGCTCGCCGGAGGGGATGAGAGGATCCTCGTCGGTCCGGAAACGGGCGACGACGCCGGCGTCTTCCTCCTCGACGGCCAGGCCCTGGTCGCCACGGCGGACTTCATCACCCCGGTGTGCGACGATCCCCGCCGCTTCGGCCGGGTGGCTGCCGCCAATTCGCTGTCGGACGTCTACGCCATGGGCGGCCGGCCGCTCTTCGCCCTCAACCTCTGCTGCTTCCCGGAGCTGGAGGGAGAGGGCGCCGCCGCCCTGGGCGGCGTCCTCCAGGGCGGCGCCGAGGCCCTGGCCTCGGCCGGCGCCGTGCTGCTGGGCGGCCACTCGGTGCGCGACGAGGAGCTCAAATACGGCCTCTCCGTCGTCGGCCTGGCCGATCCCAACCGGCTGCTCACCAACGCCGGCGCCCAGGCGGGCGACCGTCTGATCCTCACCAAGCCGCTGGGCACGGGCGTGCTGGTCAACGCCTTCAAGGCGGACAAGATCGACGAGGCAGGGCTGGAGCCGGCTCTGCAGGAGATGGAGCGGCTCAACAACGTGGCCGGCCGGCTCGCCCTGGAGCACGGAGTGCGGGCCGCCACGGACGTCACCGGCTTCGCCCTGGCCGGCCATGCGATGGGCATGGCGAAGGCCTCGGGTGTCGCGATCCGCATCGTCTTCGAGCGGCTGCCCGTGCACGACGACTTCTACCGGTTGGCCAAGGCGGGAGTCACCACCGGCTGCACGGTGGCCAACGCGGACAACGTCAGCGGGCTCCTCGACGATCGCGCCGGCCTGGACAAGCTGCAGCGCGAGGTGCTCTTCGATCCCCAGACTTCGGGGGGGCTGCTGCTCGCAACTCCGCCCGAGAACGCCGCCGCCCTGCTGGCGGCCCTTCTCGCCGGCGGCCACCGCGCCGCCGAGATCGGCGAGGTGCTCGCGGGGCCGGCAAGGATCGAGGTGGTGTAGGGGGGAGGAAGAACACGGACGAACACGGACTGGCAAGGACGAACACGGACCTCCTGTGGCCGTCCTTGCCAGTCCCTGTTCGTCCGTGCCCGTCCGTGTTCTTTCAGCTCCCGAGCTGGCGCTTCAGCTCTTCGAGATCCGCGCTCAGCCTCTCCACCATCTCCTCCAGGCGCTCCACCCGGGAGGCCAGGGCCGGGCGGCCGGCGGCGAGGAGCGCCTCGGGGGGCTCGGCGACCTCCCTCGGCTCGGGCTCGGGGGCCAGCTCTCCCACCAGGTGGATCCAGCGGATCTCCTTCTGGCCAGGCCGGCGCGGCAGATCGCGGACCAGGGGCTCGTCCATGGCGGCGAGCTGGCGCAGAGCCTCTTCCACCTCTTCCAGGGAAGCGAAGGCGTGCATCCGCTCGCTGCGGGTGCGCATCTCCCCCGGAGTCTGGGGTCCGCGCAGGAGCAGCAGCGTCATCAGGGCCTTGCCCGCTCGGTCGAGCCCCCAGCGGCGGACGACGCTCTGCTGCCAGCGCTCCGTGCGGGCGCCCTCGGTGCGCCACACCAGCACGTCCTGACGCAGGCGGTCGAGGGCGTCGACCACCTGCCCTTCGCTGAGCTGCATCACCGGCTCGCGGTTCGTCTTCTGGTTGCACGCCAGGAGGATGGCGTTGACGGACAGGGGGACGGCCTCGGGGTTCGTCTGCTCCTTTTCGAGCAGTGAGCCGAGGACCCGGATCTCCACCGGATCGAGCTGCCTTGGGATACGCGTCGACATGGCAGACGATCTTACCGAATCTTTCCCGAGTCACCCCCTTGATTTTTCTCCCGAGAAGTGTCATAGTTCGCCAAAATTCAGAGCAAGCGCAGAAATACGGTTGGCAACGGCTTTACGAGACACATCCCCCGCCCGGACTCCTCCACGCAGTATCCCGCTCAACGCATGAATTCCTTAGTTTTGCTAAATATGAGGATCACCAGGTATAGAGGGAGGCGAGAGAGGGCCTAGGAGATCCAGGAGGCTTCGAGCCGAGCGCGCGACTTTTCGCGTAGCTCCTTGCAGTTCACCGAGCGCCGGCTGCGACGCCCCTTATATGTTTTCGCCCCACTTCGCGGGGTACGGAGGAGGGCCGCTTTTCACGCGGCGAACAACAACCTGTTTCTTTGTTGCAAGGAGCAAGAGCATGGCTGAGCAAGGTACGGTAAAGTGGTTCAACGACGCCAAAGGGTATGGCTTCATCGTGCGGGAGCGGGGCGCGGACGTCTTCGTCCATCATGCCTCGATCATCGCCGAGGGATTCCGCACCCTGAGCGAGGGGGACCGGGTTTCTTTCGATGTCGTGGAAGGACCCAAGGGCCTGCAGGCCAAAAACGTCGTCAAGATCTCCTGAGCTGCTGTTCCCCTGCTGCTGTCGATCATCGCGCCCCACCGTTCTCGGTGGGGCTTCGTTGTTTGTAGGCTGCTACCATCGCGGCCATGCGCCGCGCCGTCGCCGCTCTCGCCCTCCTCGGACTGTTCGTCGTCTTCCATGCCCAGTGCGCGCCCGGAGCCCAGACGGCCGCAGGCGATCCCGGCCACGGCGGTCCCGTGGTTCCCGTCCTGCTCGGGCTGGTGATCGTCCTCGGCGCGGCGAAGCTGGGCGGCGAGCTCTTCGAGCGCCTCGGCCAGCCGGCCGTGCTGGGCGAGCTCCTCTTCGGCATGGTCCTGGGCAACCTGTCGCTCGTGGGCTACGGGGGCTTCCGCTTCCTCGCCACGGACCCGGGGCTGGAGATCCTGGCCCAGCTCGGCGTCATCCTGCTGCTGTTCCAGGTCGGGCTGGAGTCGAACGTCGAGGAGATGATGTCGGTGGGCGGGTCCAGCCTGCTGGTCGCGGTGTTGGGAGTGATCGCGCCGTTCTTCCTCGGCTGGGGAGTTTCGGCCTGGCTGCTGCCGAAAGAGGAGACCCTGGCCCACCTCTTCATCGGCGCCACGCTCTGCGCCACCAGCGTCGGCATCACGGCCCGCGTCCTCAAGGACCTCGGCAAGACCTCCACGCGGGAGTCGAAGATCATCCTCGGCGCCGCGGTGATCGACGACGTCCTCGGTCTCGTGATCCTCTCGGTGGTGGCGGGGACGATCACCGCCGCCAACACGGGCGGCAGCCTTCATGGGCTGGCCGCGGCGGGCCTCGTCGGCAAGGCCATCGCCTTCCTGGTGGGAGCGCTGCTCGCCGGCGGCTGGCTCTCCCGTCACGTCTTCCGCCTGGCGAGCAACCTGCGGATCCAGGGGCTCCTCCTCGCCCTGGCGCTCGGCGCCTGCTTTCTCCTTTCCTACCTGGCCGACCGCATCGGCCTCGCCACCATCGTCGGCGCCTTCGCCGCCGGTCTCATCCTCGACGGCGTGGCGTACCAGGACCTCGGCGAGCGCACCAAGCACACCATCGAGGAGCTGATCCACCCCATCGCCGGCTTTCTGGTGCCCGTGTTCTTCGTGCTGATGGGTCTGCGGGTTGACCTCGCGAGCTTCGGCCGCGTGGAGGTGCTGGGCTTCGCGGCCCTGCTGTCGCTCGCCGCCATCCTGGGCAAGATGCTCTGCGCGGCCGGAGTGCTGGAGCGGGGGCTCGACCGCGTCTCCGTGGCGGTGGGGATGGTACCGCGGGGAGAGGTGGGGCTGATCTTCGCGGGGATCGGCGCCCAGCTCGTGCTCCACGGCCGGCGGGTGATTCCACCGCCGGTCTTCGCGGCCGTGGTGGTGATGGTGATCGTCACCACCCTCATCACTCCGCCGGCCCTGAAAGCGACTCTCAGCCGGGGGCGCCGGAGGGCCGTGGCGGGCCGGAAACGGGCACGGCCACAGCCGGTTGCGGAGGCGCCGGGGGCATCGGCGGACCCACGAAGTCCGCGGGCGGAATGACCAGGCCTGCGGTCACGGGTTTCGGCGCCCGGGACGCCAGCGGCGCCACCGCTCCCTCCGGCAGCTCGATGACCACGTCGCCCGAGCGCACCATCCCCAGGTCCTCACGGGCCAGCCGCTCGAGCATGCCGGGATCGTGGTGCAGGCGGTCGATCCGCGACCGCAGCCACTCGCTGCGCGCGACCGTCTCCTTGATCTGTCGCTCCAGCAGGTGCTGATGGGCCCGCGCCGAGGCGAGATCGCGATAGCTCTTGAGCGCCGCGATGGCGAGCAGCGCCAGGAACAGGACGACAGCCGCTCCCAATACCGGGCGGAACGAATCGGTCCGTACGGGTGCTTCCGCGCGGGTCACGAGGTCCAACGGGGGAAGGCCCTGGCGCCCGGATAGGTTGCCACGCCCTCCAGCTCCTCTTCGATGCGCAACAGACGGTTGTACTTGGCGACGCGGTCGCTGCGGCACGGCGCGCCCGTCTTGATCTGGCCGGCGCGGGTGGCGACGGCCAGGTCGGCGATGGTGGTGTCCTCGGTCTCGCCCGAGCGGTGGCTGATGACGTTGGCGTAGGCGTGCGTCTTGGCCATCTCCACCGCCTCCAGCGTCTCGGTCAGGGTGCCGATCTGGTTGACCTTGACGAGCAGGGCGTTGGCGAGACCGCCGGCGATCCCCTGGGCGAGGATCGCCGGGTTGGTGACGAACAGGTCGTCGCCGATGAGCTGCACCCGGTTCCCCAGCTCCACCGTCAGCTCCTTCCAGCCGTCGCGGTCGTCCTCGGCGAGCCCGTCCTCGATGGAGACCAGGGGATAGGCGCCGAGCCAGTCGCGATACAGGGCGATGAGGTCCGAGGCCGTGAGACCGGAGCGGCCCTCGCCGGCCAGGGCATAGCGCACCGGGTCTTTCTCCTTCCCCTTCCCTTTCTTCTTCTCCGGCTTCTCCACCAGCTCGCTGGCGGCGACGTCGAGGGCGAGGGCGATCTCTTTGCCCGGCGTGTAGCCGGCCTTCTCGATGGCCTTGACCAGCAGGTCCAAAGCCTCGCGATTGCTCTTGAGGTTGGGTGCGAAGCCGCCTTCGTCGCCCACCGCCGTGACCATCCCGGAGGACTTCAGCACTCCCTTGAGGGCGTGATAGGTCTCGACGCAGGCCCGCAGCGCCTCGCCGAAGCGGTCGAAGCCGATCGGCACCAGCATGAACTCCTGGATGTCCACCGAGTTGTCGGCATGGGCGCCGCCGTTGAGCACGTTGAGCAGGGGGACGGGCAGCACGGTGGCCGCGGGTCCACCGACATAGGCATAGAGAGGGAGGCCGCTCGCCTCGGCCGCGGAGCGGGCCACGGCCAGCGAGGCGCCGAGCAGGGCGTTGGCGCCCAGCCGGCTCTTGTCCGGGGTGCCGTCGAGGTCGCAGAGCACCCGGTCGATGCGGGCCTGATCGCGGGCGTCCATGCCGTGCAAACGGTGCGCGATCTCGTCCTGCACGTGCTTGACGGCCTTGCGGACGCCCTTGCCGCCGTAGCGTTTGCCGCCATCGCGCAGCTCCAGGGCCTCGCGGCTGCCCGTCGAAGCGCCCGACGGCACCGCCGCCCGGCCGCCCACGCCGCCATCCAGAATGCAGTCCACCTCCAGCGTCGGATTACCCCGCGAATCGAGGATCTCCCGCGCCACGATCTCTTCAATCGAAAACATCCGCTCCTCCGAACCCAGGATTTACAGCCCGACTACGGACAAAAGATTATCCGCAAAACCTCTGTGGCTCAAGCATTTCGAGGAAAAAGGCCCCTGAACCCTGGGGGTGCGCCCCTTGAGGACCTTGCTGGTTCGAGGCGACCTTGCCCCTTCGGAGACGACCCGCGGTCCCCGTGGCCTATGCGGCGCTATCGTTCAGGACCTGGGTCGGGAGGAGGCCCCGGTACGATGCCGTAGCGGCGGAGCACGGCGAGGATCTTCTCCTCCAACTCGTCCGCAGGCTTCTGGAGCCTGGCTTCGGACGTGCCGGGGTAGGCGAGGGAGAACCAGGCAGGCCAGTCGAGGTCCAGGGCGTCCGCTAAGGCCAGCAGGTGCTCCAGCGTCATCTTGATGCGGCCGGTGAGGACCTTCTGGAAGATGGAGTTGCCCACCCCCATCTTCTGCTCCAACGAACGGATGGAAACGCCTCGCCGCCGGATCTCCTCCCGCAGGAGGGCGGCCAGCCGGGCCGTTTCCTGCTGGTAGCGGGACCGGTCCCTCATAGCCCGCAGTATACAGCACGCTGAGCTGCGCGGTGCCGCTCAAAATGCAGCAAACGCAGCTTCAGGCGACCGACGCCTCGCCGCTGCGGAGCTCGTCGCGGACGCTCATCTCCGCGAGGAGCTGCGCCAGGATCGCCGGGTCCACCGGCTTGACCAGGTAACGGTCGAAGCCCGCCTGGAGGGCGCGGCGGCGGTCCTCCGGCTGGCCGTAGCCCGTCATGGCGATCAGCGAGATCTCGTCGCGCCCCACGGCGGAACGGATGCGGCGGGCCACCTCGTTGCCGTCGAGACCGGGCAGGCCGATGTCGATGAGGGCCACGTCGGGGTGGACGGAGAGCGCCTTGTCCACCCCTTCGAGGCCGTCCTCGGCCAGGGTGACCTCGTGCCCCCAGATCTCCAGCAGGTCGCGCAGCGATTCGCGGCCGTCGTGGTTGTCCTCCACCACCAGGACGTGCATGCCGGCCGCGGGCTCCTGGAAGGCCCGCACGGTGGGCCTGCGGAGGGAGCGGGGCTTCTCCTCCACCCGCAGCAGGGGAAAATGGATGATGAACTCGCTGCCCTGGGCGGGACCGTCGCTGACCGCCTCCACCCGGCCGCCGTGCAGGGCCACGAGGCTGCGCACCAGGGGCAGGCCGAGCCCGAGACCCCCTTCCGAGCGCTGGCGCGAGCTCTCCACCTGGGCAAAGGGCTCGAAGATGGTCTGCAGCATCTCGGGAGAGAGGCCGATCCCCGTGTCCTTCACCCGCACCACGCCCTCTTCGTCCTCGGTCCGCACGGTGAGCGACAGGCTGCCGCCCTGGGCCGTATATTTGATTGCGTTCTGCATGAGATTGCACAGCACCTGCTCCAGGCGGACGGGGTCGCCGAGCACGATGACGGATTCGAGGTGGGTGGTGAGGGCGAGCTCCTTGCCGGCGGCGAGCGCCGCCATGCCGAGGTCGGCCAGGCAGCGGTCGGCCACCTCGCGCAGGTCGACGGCGTGGCGCTTGAGGATGATCTTGCCGAGGGTGACGCGGGAGACGTCCAGCAGGTCGTCCACCATGCGCACCAGGTGGCGGGTCTGGCGCTGGATGGTCTCCCGCTGGCGGATGGCGCGCTCGTCCTTCGAGCCCACCTGGTCCAGCACCCAGAGGGCGTTGCGGATGGCGGCCATGGGGTTTCTCAGCTCGTGGCCGAGCATGGCCAGGAACTCGTCCTTGCGCCGGTCGGCCTCGGCCTGGCGCTCCAGCAGGTCGCGCACCTCGTATTGGCGGCGGCGGGCACGCAGGGCGGCCTTGACGGCGCTGGCCAGGGTGGAGAGGCGCACCGGCCTTTCGAGCACCGTGGCGTTGCCCAGGGGAGCCAGGAGCTCGAGGATGTGCTCGCTGCTCTCGCCGCGAGTGAAGACGAGCAGCGGCAGGTCCGACCAGGGGGGCTGGCCGGACAGGGCGTCCAGCAGGCCCGGCGTGGTGCGGGGCTGAAGCGCCTCGTCGGCGACGACGACGGCGCCCGCGCCGGCCCCGATCTCGCGGAACAGCTCGTCGGCGCCGGCGCAGGCCTGGCTCGGCACGTCCAACGTGCTCAGGAGCTGGCAGGCGAGGACGGCGTCGCGGCCGGTGGGCGCCAGCACCAGGACACGCTTCTCGCGGAGCGAGCGCTCAGGCACGGACGCCCCCCTTCGCCCCTGCGCCCGCCGGCACGAGATCGCCGGCGTCGAGGTCCTCGACGGCGTGCAGCAGCGGCTCGACCTCGCCGAGGTACTCCAGGCGCCCGGTGAGGACGCCCTGGAACTCCCGCAGCTCGCGGCCGACGAGCAGGCGGTCTTCGGCGATGCGCAGCTCCCGCACATTGCGCTCGTGACTGCCGGTGCGCCGCTTGACCACCGACAGGGCCTTGCGCACCTCGCCGAAGGCCTCGAAGTAGCGCAGCAGCACCACCGTGTCGGCGAGGTAGGAGAGGTCCACCGGCGACTGGATCGTCTCGCCCAGGATGCCTGCCTGGGCCATCACCAGGATCGTCAGCACGCCCTGCTGGCTGAGGTAGGAGAGCAGCTCGTGGAGATGGAGCACCAGGAAGCGCTCGTCCGCCATGGCGTGCTGGTAGCCGTTCAGGCTGTCGATGACCACCACGCGCGCGCCGCCCTCGGCGGACCGGCGCACCTGCTCGGCGAACTCGCCGGGGGAGAGCTCGGCGGGATCGATCTGGCGGATGGCGATCCGCCCCTCCGCCAGCGGCCGCCGCAGGGCGAGGCCCAGCCGCTCGGCGCGCCGCACCCAGTTGTCCGGGCTTTCGTCGAAGGTGTAGACGGCGGCCTGGTCGCCGCGCCGGGCGGCCGCCGAAACGTACTGGGCGGCGAGCGTCGACTTGCCCACCCCGGAGGGGCCGAGCAGCATGACGCTGGTGCCATGGTCGAGGCCGCCCCCCAGGATGGTGTCGAGCTCGGCGAGGCCGCTCTCCAGGGGCTTGGAGGGGTGCTCGTGCGGATGGTCCGCCGCCACCAGCCGCGGGAAGACCTGGAGGCCGCCGGTGCGGATGGCGTAGTCGTGATAGCCGTCGCGGAAGGAGATGCCGCGGATCTTCTGTACCCGCAGCCGCCGCCGCTGGCCGCCATAGCCGGGCGCGAGCTGTTCGAGCGAAATCACGCCATGGGTGAGGCTCTGGAGCTGGAAGTCGCCGGTGGTGGCGCCGGTGTAGTCGAGCAGCAGCACGGTGCAGCTCTGGCCCCGGAAGTAGTGCTTGAGCGCCAGGATCTGCCGGCGGTAGCGCAGCGAGTCGCGGGCCAGCAGGCGCATCTCGGAGAGCGAGTCGAAGACGATGCGCATCGGCTTGACCCGCTCCACCGTATCCAGCACCGCGCGGGTGGTCTCCGACAGCTCGACCTCCGACGGGTGGAACAGGGTGTATTGCGAGTCGGCCTTGAGGCTCTCCTCGGCCGTCTGCAGCTCGCAGACCGTGATCCCGTCCAGCGACCAGCCGTGGGAGGCGGCGACGTCCCGCAGCTCCTCGTCGGTCTCGGAGAGCGTGGCGTAGACGCCCGGCTCGCCGGCACGGGCGCCGGTGAGTAGAAATTGCAAAGCCAGCGTCGTCTTGCCGGCTCCCGGGTCCCCTTCCAACAGGTACATCCGGTTGATGGGAAAGCCGCCGCCCAGAATATAGTCCAGCCCCTCGACGCCGGTGGCGGCGCGCGGGAACTCCTTGAAGTCGCCCTTGGTCATCGGTGCCGGCTCCTTTGAGCCACGCGCCAAAGATCCGGACGATCCGGGGGCCGGCTCATCGACAGCGCGACGACATTGCAAATTGAATACCCGAGCCCAGCTCGAGCTTCCTGCGGTTTCCTCGGCAGAGCTGACTCTCTAAAACAACATCCGCTCCATCGACCAGTACAGCCCCACCGCCGCGATGAGGCAGGAGGCGGGCACGATGACGCGCTGGCGGTACCAGGCCTGGTCGCGGAAGGGCAGGCCCACGAGCAGGAAGGCTCCGGCGAGGACGGCGAGTTGGCCGCCTTCGACTCCCAGGTTGAAGGAGAGGAGGGCGGTGAGGCGGTCCGCTTGGGGCAGGCCGAGCTGCGTGAGGACGCCTGCGAAGCCCAGGCCGTGCAGGAGGCCGAAGGCGAAGACGGCGACGAGGCGCCAGGGCTTCAACTCGGGAACCAGGATGTTTCCCACCGCCACGAAGACGATCGAGAGGGCGATCAGCGGCGCCACGAAGGACGGCCGCAACGAGATCACGCCGTAGCTGGCGAGGATCAGGGTCAGCGTGTGCGCCACGGTGAAGACGATCACCTGCCCGAGGACCGCCTTGAGGCGCCGGGAGAGCAGGAAGAGGCCGAGCACGAAGAGGATGGGGTCCGGTCCTTCGGGCACGAAGTGGGTGAAGCCGAGCCGCAGGTAGCGCTTCGCCACGGCCCAGCGCGCCGGCGGCACCACGGCCTTGGAGAGGGCGAAGGGCGGGCTCGCGGCGCCTCCGGAGAGCCACCCCCACTCGGCGCTTTCGTCTCCTTCGTTCTGCAGCACCAGAGGATAGGAGCCAAGCTCCATTGTCTCCCGCCAGGTGAAGGTATGGGCGCCCCCGGGAATGGGGCCGCGAAGGCGCATCGTCGTCCGCCCCGGCGGTGTGTCGTTGTCCGGCGGCACGATCTCGACGACCTCCGGCTCGACCGGCCGGCCGTCGAAGGAAATCGTGGCGCCGTCTACGAAGTGGCGCAGGAGCTTCCCGTAGTCGCTGTCCACCTTGGGGGTCAAACCGGCGATCGGGCCGAGGCGGGTTTTGCCCGCCGGACCGCCGAAATCTCCAGGTGCCAGGTGCTCAGAATCGAGGTTCAAGTCGATCCTGTAGGTGCCGTCCTTCAGGAAGGAGGCGTAGACCTGGACCTTGCCCATGTTGTGGCCCTGCGCCGCGGCGGCGACCAGGAACAGCGGAAGAAGGAGCCAGGCGGCCTTCAGATCAGCCTCCCGAGGGGCCCAAGGTCCAGGTTCAGATCTTCGGGAGCCAGGCCGAAGCGCGCGGCCATTTCGTGCAGGGTTTCTTCCAGGCGCATGAGGGCGAGTCCGAGCTTCTCCACTTCCTCGTCCGTGAGGGTGCCGGCCTCCATGCGGCGGATGGCCTGTCTCTCCATCAGCTTGCGCAGGAACTCGGTGATGGCCAGGAGGAGGCGCGCCACGGAGCGCTGCACGTCCTCGGGATCGGCGTTCCAGCGCGGCGCCTCGGCGGCCGTGCGGCGCTCGATCTCGGCACGCAGGGCGTCGAGCTCCTCGATCTCCAGGCGGACGGCGTCCTGCTGGCTCATGGCGTCCCTTCCGGCGCGAAGGCGTAGGGCGGCCAGGGGCCGGTGGCGGCAATCCGCCGCCCGCCGATCCGGCCGCGCGCCTCGTCCACGGCCGCAAGGTAGGCGGCGGTCCCTTCCCTGGGAACGAGATGGTAGGCGGTGCCGAGGAGGGGGCCGGCGGCGTGCCGCTCGATCCGCTCGGCGCGCAGCAGGGGGCGCAGGGCAGCGTTCAGGGGTCCGATCTCGGGCAGGCTCCGCAGCCTCTCCTGCTCGCGGCGCCGGGCTTCGAGATAGCGCGCGCCCGGTCCGCCCATTTTCGCGGGCTCCGGCTCCTCCGGTTCCGTCGTCGGGTCCGGCTCGCCGAAGACGCGCAGGGTCATCTGCACGCAGCCGCGCACCAGCTCCAGGGCTGCCGCCAGCTCGCTCTCGCGCGGGGCGATCCGTGCGATCAGGGCGGCTTCGTCCGCCGCGCTCTCGCCGAAGCGGACGGGAAGGATGGCGGCGAAGAGCCCGGCGAGCCGGCGGACGACCGCGTCCTGCCGCTTCAGGGTCTCGACGTCCGCTGGAGGGCGGCCCGGCAGGCAGCTTGCCACGGCCACGAGCCCTCCCGCGGGAATGAGCCTGAGGGGCTCGTCCCCGATCCCCAGGCCCAGCGGGCCCGGCGGCTCGGCGTCCGCGAAGACCACGGCGTAGAGGTAGAGGACGTCCGTCACTTCTCGGGCTCCTCTTTGGGCAGGATGCGGTCCGCGGCGCCGAGGATGGCGGAGAGTTGGAGGTAGATGAGGTCGATGCCAGCCAGGCCGAGCACGACCTCGCCCCTCAGCACCACGCCCCTGTTGAGCAGGTTGTCCACGGTGTCGAGGAGCGAGACGTCGCTCGTGTCGAGGACCTCCAGGCCGTCGCTCCCCCTCGCCTCGCTCACGAGGCTTCCTCCACGAAGTGATAGGGGGGCCAGGGGCCGGTGAGGGTCACTTCGCCGCCTTTCGGGCCTACGCGGGAGGCGAAGCGGCCGACGGCGGCCTCGAGCTCGGCGGCGCGTCCGGCGGGGACGAGCAGGGCGGCGTCGAGGAACACCTTGCCCCCCTGCTCCGGCGTCGCCGCCGGCTGCCGGCGGATCGCCTCGTCCGCCTGGGCGGCGAGGTCGTCCCATCCCGCGTCCACCTCGGCGCGCAGGCGGCCGGCGAGATCCCTCGAAGCTTCCTGCTCCTGCTTCTTGCGCAGCAGGAAGCTGGTGCCGGAGCCGCCCGGGGCGGTGGCTTGGCGGCTCTCGGCGGTCTCCTCGGCAAGGCCTTCGCGGGCGCGGACCTCGTCGAGGCGGACGCGCACTCCCCATTCGACGCGGCCGGCCACGCGGTCGAGCACGCGGTCGAGCGGCTCGCGCCTCTCGCGCAGGTGGGCGAGGGCGCGCTCGTCTGAGGCGAAGAGGGTGAAGAGCTTGAGCGGCAGGAGGGCGGGAGCGTCGCGGAAGTGCTCGATCACGGCCTCATGGGCGAGAGCGCAGGCGGAGACCCAGTCGAGGTCGGCGAGCCGCTCCTCGATGCGCTCGCCGCCGAACTCGGGCAGGGGAGCGCTGGCCGCCACCAGCCAGAGCCCGCCGGCCACTTCCAGGGCGCGGGGCGCTGTCAGGCCGGGCAGGCCGGGCAGGCCGGGCGGCGCTCCCGCCAGGGAGGGAGGGGCGGAGTCGCGCACGAGGCAATAGAGGTAGGTGGCGTCGCTCATGAGGTCCCCGTCATCACCCAGTCCCGGACCCAGGCTGCCAGCGCCCGCGCGCCACGGGGCGGCGGGAACGTGGCGGGAGCCTCGATGATAGCGCAGCGCTTCCGGGTCGGACGTTGGGGCGCTCCGCCGGACGGCATCACGGCATTGACGATCACCGCCGGCACCGCGATCCCCAGCCGCTTCAGGGAGGCGAGGAGGCGCTCCGTCTCGCGGCGGGGAAGCTCTCCGGCGCGGGTCACCACGACGAAGCGGGTTTGATCGGGATCGCGCAGCAGGGCTTGCAGGCGCTTGAGGCTGCGGGAGAGGTCCACGAGCCCGGCCGCGAGATCGCTTAAGCCCACGGCTTCGCGGTACTTGAGCAGCAGGGAAAGGAGGAACCGGTCCCAGGAAAGGGCGAGCTCCGGCATCTCCAGCAAGCGCAGGGCGTGACCGGTGGGAGCGGTGTCCACGATCACCAGGTTGCGGGACGCTTCGATCTCGTCGAGCAGGGAGGAGACGGCGATCAGCTCGTCGAGCCCCGGGGGCGTGAAGTCCAGGAGGTCCTCGACGCCGGAGCCCTCGGCCGCGAAGGCGCCGACCGCCCGATCCACCTCGCCGCCGTGCCGCTCCCGCCAGCGGGCGAATTCGCCGCGGGCGTCGAGCTCGCGGACGGCCAATCCCCCTGGGAGCGACCGTTCGTCGTCGCCGAGGGGTGTTTTCAGTACGTCGCCCAGGGAGTGGGCCGGGTCGGTCGAGAGCAGGAGGATGCGGGCGTTTTTGCGACGCCGCGCCAGCGCCAGCGCGACCGCAGCCGAGCAGGTGGTCTTGCCGACGCCGCCCTTGCCGCCGAAGAAGAGGAGGCGGAGGGTGGGCGGGGCGAGGGTGTCGAGCCAGGCCCCCCCACCCAAGACCCTCATCACCCCGGCCCTGTTCTCCCGCCCCCTCCCACCTCCCTCACCGGGAGAAGTCCTCGGGCGGGGGCGCCCTGAGGCAGAGGCAGCAATCTTCCGCAACGCCGCCTTCCCCCGCGGCTCCTTCTCCGCCTCCGGCAGGAACCGGATCTCGCGGCCCGCGAACCTCCTACGAATCTCGCGGATCGCCTCCTGCTCCGCCTTCCTTCGCTCCTTCCCGCCTCCGGCCGGCGCCACGCGGTTGACGATCAGCTCGCGCACCACGATCCCTGCTTGGTCCAAGGCGGCGAGGGCGTCCCGGGTTTCGGCGACGGCGAGGGCCTCGGGGAGCAGCACCCAGACGAGGGTGGTGGTTTCCGGGTCGCGCAGGCGCTCCTCCAGGTCCTGCCCCTCGGCTTCGAGATCGGCGATCAACGCGTCGGCGGCGTCCGGCTGCCAGGCGCCGAAGTGCGCGGCGATCTCCCGGTGGCGCCCTTCCAGGCGGTCGAGGAGGGCGGCGAAGCGGCGGAGGGTGCCCGGGCTGGCGAGCAGGCGCAGGGTGTGGGCGGTGGGGGCGGTGTCGACCACCACCTCCTCGCAGTTGGACTCGCGGGCGAGGCGGTCGATCTCCAGCCAGGCGATCAGCTCGTCGCCGCCGGGAGGCGTCAGGTCGAGCACGCGGTCCACGTCCTCGCCGTCGAGATAGGTGCCGCGCTCGGCGAGGGTGCGCACGGCCTGCCGGTGATCCGCCGTCCAGCGGGCGAGGGCGGGGCCGGCGGCGAGCTCGGCGGCCCACAACTCGCCGCGCCGTGTGGGGATGCTGGTGGGCTCTTGAATGGGATCGATTGCCAGGCGTTTCGCGAACGCATCCCCCAAGGAGTGGGCTGGATCGGTGGAGACGACCAGGACGCGATGTCCGCGCGGGCCCTCTTCGGCCGCGGCGAGCGCCGCGGCGGCGGCGCAGGTGGTCTTGCCCACCCCGCCCTTGCCGCCGAAGATGCGGAGCTTCATCGACGGTCGGAGAAGGGCTCGTCGCCCTCGAAGGTGACGTCGACGTCGAAGCCGCCGCGTTCGAGGGAGACGGCGCCGGCCGGCCGGCCGCCTTCGCGCGTGGCGCGGAGGGCCCGCAGGCGGTCCAGCAGGTCGCGCTCCTCCGCGGCGAAGTCCTCGTCGCTGATCTCGCCCAGCTCCAGCCGCATCTGCAGGGCGAGGATCTCCTCCTTGAGCGAGGCCGCGTCGTCGCGCTCGGCGTCGGCCGCCGAGGCGATCTTGTCGAAGACGAAGCCCAGGCCTCCGATCAGGAGGCGGTCGAGGATGAACATTTCATTCCGCGGTTTTCATTCGGCGTCCGTCGCCCGCTCCAGCTTCAGCCGGATGTTGACGAAGTTGTACGGCGGCCACGGGCCGGTGTACTTGAGGATCAGGTTCTCGTAGCGCGCGTCGATCTCCTTGACCTTGGCGTCGAAGTCGGCTTCGCGGTCGCGGGCGACGAGGAAGGCGGCGTTGAGGATCATCTTGTCGCCGATCGGCTTGTTGGTGCGCGAGGCCACGGAGACGCCGCCCAGGGTGTCGAAGATCTCCGCCACCAGCTTCTCGGAGCGCTCCTGGAGGAGCGAGTCGACGAGCCGCCCGTACTGCATGCGGGCGAAGTAGGTGGAGCCCTTCTGGTTGGAGATCTCCTGGCGCAGCAGGCGGAGGTTCTCGTCCTCCTTCTCGATCTCGCGGATGACGGTCTCCGGCTCCCACAGCACCTTGAGGCCGAACTCCAGCTTGTCCTGCATCTTCACCAGCACGTCGCGGAAGGCGTCGTAGGCACTGCGCAGCAGCTCGACGATGTCGTCGGAGGTCTTGAACACGGTGCTGAACGACATGGGGATGACCGTGTAGTCGCGCATCACGACCTCGTTGACCCGCTCGTGGGCGAGGACGTTCTCGCGCGTCGGGTCGTAGACCTCCAGCGGCGTGTCGGAGACCACGGCGGCGATGTCCTGGTAGCTCACCGTGTGCACGGCCGTCGGGTCGCTGCCGATGCCGATGGGGCCGAAGCGGCGGGGCTCGGTCGTCTGGATGATGCAGTAGACGTACTTGCCGCTGCGGGGCGCCTCCGGCAGCGGCATCAGCTCCGCCGGGCGCCGTGCCGGCTTCGCGGCCTCGGCCTTGCGGGCCGGAGCGGCCTTCTTGGCGGGCGCCGGCTTCTGCGCCGGCGCCTTCTTCGCGGCTTTCTTCACCGGCTTCTTGGCGGCGGCTTTCTTCCCTGCGGGTCTCATGGCGCTGCGTCTCCCTCCGCGGGTCGGGCCGCGAGCTGCCGCCGGACCTCCTGCTCGAGGTCCTTGGGCAGGCACGGCTTGGTCACCACCGCGTTGCAACCCACGGCGCGCGCTTTGTCGTGGGCGCTCGCCAGGGCGTGAGCGGTCAAGGCGATGATGGGGATGTCCTGCGTGCGCGGGTCCTGCTTCAGGCGCCGGGTGGCCTCCCAGCCGTCGATGCCCGGCAACGAGAGGTCCATCAGCACGACGTCCGGCCGCAGTTCGTGCGTCTTCTCGATGGCCTCCAGGCCGTCGGCGGCGGTGGCCACGCGAAAGCCCCGGAATTCGAGGTATTCGGCAAAGATCTCGCGCCCGTGGTCGACGTCGTCGACCACCAGGACGAGCGGAGCTTGAGTCTTGTCGGAGGTCATGCAGCCCTCGATTTCGCGGGAAGGAAGAGCGTGAACGTCGACCCCTCGCCCGGCCGGCTCGCCAGCGCGATGCGGCCGTCGAGGAGGGACGCGAGGCGCCGGCAGATGGTCAGCCCCAGGCCGGTGCCCCCCTGGCGGCGCGCATAGGAGCTGTTGGCCTGCGCAAAGGCCTCGAAGATGGTCTTCTGGTTCTCCTCGGAGATGCCGATGCCGGTATCGGAGACGGCGATGGAGATCTCGGCGGCCGGCGCGTGGTGCTCCAGGTGGATGGCGACCGACCCCTCGGGAGTGAACTTCAGGGCGTTCGACAGCAGGTTGATCACGATCTGCTTGACCTTCTGGCGGTCGGTCTCGATCTCCGGCAGGTCCGGCGAGAGGCTGCGGGTCACCGCCAGGCGGGTGCCGGCGATCACCGGCTCGACCTCGGTCATCACCTCGTCGATCAGCTCGGCGAGCAGGATGCGCTCGGCCTGGACGGGCATCTTGCCGGACTCGATGCGGGTGATGTCGAGCAGGTCGTTGATCACCGCCAGCAGGTGGCGGGCGTTGGCGTCGACGCGGGAGAGCTTGTCCTGCTGGGCGGCGCTGAGGGTGCCCGACACGCCTTCGAGCAGCAGGTGGGTGTAGCCCATGATGGCGTTGAGCGGCGTGCGCAGCTCGTGGGAGACATTGGCGAGGAACTGCGACTTGAGGGCCGACGCCTGCTCCAGCTCCAGGGCCTGGCGGCGCAGCAGCTCGTTCTGCCCGGCGAGCTCGGCGGTGGCCTCCCGCACCTTCTCCCGCAGCTCCTCGGAGTGGCGCTTGACCTGCTCGTAGAGCCGCGCCTTCTCCATTGCCTCCGTCAGGTCGTGCAGGATGGTGACCACCGCCGTCTCCTCGCCGTGCTTGGACACCAGGCGGCCGGAGATCGCCTCCACGGGGATGGCGGCGCCCGTCTTGGGATCGATCAGGTTGAGCTCGCCCCGCCAGCGCAGCGACTGGCCGGCGTAGAGGTTGGAGACGAAAGAGGTGAACACCGCGTCGTTGGCCTGCACCCGGCGCTCCATCTCGCTGCCCCGGCCCTCGCGGCGGCCCGGCAGGGTGAACATGCGCTCCGCCGGCGGGTTCATGCGCACGATGTTGCCCGAGGGATCGGTGACCAGGATGGGCTCCAGCACGGAGTTGAGGATGAGGTCCAGCCGGTCGCGCTCGGCGCGGGTCGCGGCCTCGGCCAGCCGCAGCCGGCGGTAGTTCTCCTCGATCTCCTCGGTGGCCCGCCGCAGGTCGGTGACGTTGCGCAGCACCGAGACGATGCCGTTCTCGCCGGAGCGGATGGCGACCGGCGAGCTCAGCACCTCGAACAGCAGCTCCTTGCCCTCCGAGGGATCGACCAGCAGCAGCTCGCGCCGCGTCGGGCCGCTCTCGGCGGTGAACAGCGAGGCCGAGAAGAGCATGTTGTTGAGGGCCACAGCGCGCCGCCACCCCTCCCGCTTCTCCTCGTCGGCGGTGAGCAGCGTCTCGGCCCCGGCGTTGGCGATCAGTATGCGCCCGCCGGCGTCGGTGAGCAGAATGGGGTCGGTGACGGCGTTGGTGACCGCCAGCAGCAAGCTGCGCTCCCGCTTGTGCCGGCGCTCGTCGGCCTGGATGCGGCGGTAGCCCAGGGAGGCCAGCCGCATCCCCAGCAGATCGGCGGCCCAGAGCACGTCGTCGCTCACCGGGCCGTCGCCCTCGCCGGTCAGCAGCAGCAGGCCGGGGCCCATCTCCTGCGGCGAGCTGCCGAGCTGCACGGCGTGGAAGGAGGCGTTGCCGAGAGGGGTCTCGAAGGGCCGCGGCAGGATCTGCCCGGAGTCGTGGAAGGCGACCGGCTCGCTGCCGGCGAGGGCCACCACCAGCGGGTGCGTGCGGTCGGAGAGGTCCAGGCTGAAGGCGTCGACGACCGCGGACGGCACGCTCAAGCCCGCCAGCCCCGTCAGCCGGCCGCCTTCCGGGTCGACCACGGCGCACACTCCCCGCTCGACGCCGGCGTGACGGGCCAGCCAGCGCAGGACCTCCACCG
>JBAPYB010000671.1:0-1964 GCA_049284515.1 Thermoanaerobaculia bacterium | reverse complement strand
GCCCTGGGGGCCGAGCTGGGAGCGATCGCCGCCGACCGCGCCCGCCGCGGCTCCGACGCCGGCGACCGCGACCTCGAGAAGAAGGAAGCGGAGATCGACAAGAAGATGAGAGAGCTGGGGCGCCAGCAGGAGGAGTTGGGCCGGCAACAGGAGGAGCTGGGTCGCCAGCAGGAGCCTCTGGGCCGGCAACAGGAGGAACTCGGCCGCCAGCAGGAAGCAGCTTCGCGCAAGGCGGAGAAGGAATTCAAGACCTTGATCGAGCACGCCCTGCAAAGCGGCACTGCCCAGGAAGTCCACTAGCAGCAACCCCGCCTTGCCGCCCGGGAGCTCGATCCCGGGCGGCCGCAACCCCCCGCAGAATCCTCCAAACCAAAGCGTTGCCGCACTTGCAGGTAGCATGAATCGCCGGTTTCCCTGTCGTTCCGGGCTCCGGCTGTGGTACCTTTAGTCGACACCCGCGGTTCAGGTTTTTCAGGGTACCTGCGAGTAGTGCATCCAATCCCTCGAAGGGTGGCGCTCGAAACGAATCCGGGTGAGTCGAACGGAACAAAGTCTACCCATGCCGTCCTGCACTGATCTGAGCACTGCCCGTGGCCCGTCCTCCGCCTGGAGGTGCGCCCAGGGCGCCATTGCCGAGGAGATGACCCCATGAGCTTTAGCATCCCCGCCAGAGTCAGAATCGCTCTTGCCCTTCTGCTGCTGACGATCGGCTTCGCGCCCGCCGCCTCCGCGGTGCAGTCGCAATTCACCATCCTGCTCGACCTGGACAACAACCCGGCGACAGGCTGCTCGATGTCGGGCTACTCGGGGGTGGAAGAGCGGGTGGTGACTACCGTGGATACGGCGACGATTCCCTCGCCCTCGGCGATGGTCATCCGGATCGAGGGATTCGACTGCAGCAACGCCCAGACCTTCGTCGACACCGATCCCCATACCGTAGGGTTGGGCAACGGCGAAAACGACCTCAACGTGGTGGAGACTTTCTGGAAGAGAGACTCGACAGTCGATCCACTGCAGCAGATCCGTCTCCGGGTTCTCTCGGAGAACGACAACGGGGGCCAAGGCCAGTTGTTGACGACCGATGGAACTCCGTCGGGCCCGCCGATCGTGTTCCAATTCGGCAGCATCGCGGAAGTCCCGACGCTTTCGCAGTGGGGACTGCTCCTGTTGGTGATGTTGGTGGCCCTGGCGGCGGTGACGCGGCTGCGGTCGCGAAGGGCACGTGGACTGCTGGTCGTACTGCTGCTACTGGGGATGGTGGGAGTCGTCTGGGCGGCGGCCAGCGACCTCAACGGCCAGACGACGGGCGAGTGGGCCGCGAGCTCTCGGCTGGCGTTCGATCAGAACGCGGTGGACAACGGCTCCGACATCTCGGCGCTCTGGGCCATGCGCGACGACGGCACGGGCCGAGTGTACTTCCGCATCGATGCCAGCCTTGTGTTCACCTCTCCGCAGACCATCACCTTTACCTCGACGCCACCGGCAAACGCCGCCGTGGGAGGCGCGGCCTACAACGTGACGGCCACGGCGTCGTCCGGCCTGCCGGTCACGTTCACGATCGATCCGTCGGCCACCGCGGTGTGCTCGATTTCCGGTTCGACGGTCTCATTCATCGGCAACGGGACGTGCGTGATCGACGCCGACCAGGCCGGGGATGCCAACTTCGACCCGGCGCCGCAGGTGCAGCAGTCTTTCGGGGTCAAGACCGCACAAACCATCAGCTTCACGTCGTCGCCGCCAGCCACTCCGACGGTAGGCGGGGCGACGTACACCGTGACGGCGACCGCGACGTCGGGTCTGGCGGTGACCTTCACCATCGACGCCTCGGCGAGCACGGTGTGCTCGATTTCCGGCTCGACGGTCTCGTTCATCGGCAACGGGACGTGCGTGATCGACGCCGACCAGGCCGGGGATGCGAACTTCTACCCGGCGCCGCAGGTGCAGCAGTCCTTCGGGGCCAAGAC
>JBAPYB010000670.1:0-8395 GCA_049284515.1 Thermoanaerobaculia bacterium | reverse complement strand
CGTGTAGGGGCGGGTCTGGAGGGTCGGGAGGGGGCGCGACCCGCCCTGCAGCGGCGAAATCGTCGAAATCAGGGCGGGTCGAGCCCCCAACCTGCCGCCCAGACCCGCCCCTACACGAAGCATTGGGGGGCCGAAGTGCGTGGTTCCCCCGCTGCTACAATCCCTCCGCCATGCTCCCCGAGACGCCGCAGAACCCGCTCTACGAACGCTACGCCTCGCCGGAGATGGTGCGGATCTTCTCCGCCTCTCACCGCTTTCGCACCTGGCGGGAGCTGTGGATCGCCCTCGCCGAGTGCGAGCGGGAGCTGGGCTTGCCGATCACCGCGGAGCAGATCGACGCGCTGAAGCGGACCGCTGGAGACGTGGATCTGGACCGCGTCGCCGAGCTCGAGCGCCGCACCCGCCACGACGTGGTGGCCCACCTGCGCCACTACGCCGAGCAGGCGGACCGCATCCACGAGGGAGCCGGGGGCATCCTCCACCTGGGCGCCACCAGCGCCTACGTCACGGACAACACGGACGTGCTGCTGATCCGCGAGGCCCTGGAGCTGCTGGCCGGCCGCCTGGCCGCCACCATCCGCGAGCTTGGCCGATTCGCGCGCCGGACCCGGGCGGTCCCGACTCTCGCCTACACGCACTTCCAGCCGGCCCAGCTCACCACCGTCGGCAAGCGAGCCTGCCTCTGGACGCAGGACTTCGTCCTGGATCTTTTCGAGGTCCGCCACCGCCTCGCGAACCTGCGCTGCCGTGGGGTCAAGGGAACGACGGGCACCCAGGCGAGCTTCCTCACCCTGTTCCAAGGCGACGGCGCCAAGGTGCGGGAGCTCGACCGCCGCCTCGCGCGCCGCCTCGGCTTTCAGGAGAGCTTCCCCGTCACCGGCCAGACCTATACGAGAAAGCAGGACAGCCAGGTGCTCCAGACCCTCGCCGGCATCGCGGAGAGCTGTCACAAATTCGGCACCGATCTGCGCTTGCTCCAGGGCGTGGGCGAGCTTTCCGAGCCCTTCGACGCCGAGCAGGTGGGCTCCTCGGCCATGGCCTACAAGCGCAACCCGGTGCGTGCCGAAAGGATGTGCGGCCTCGCCCGCCGCCTGATCACCGACAGCCTGAACGGCCCCCTCAACACCGCCACGCAGTGGCTGGAGCGCAGCCTCGACGACTCGGCCAACCGCCGCCTGGTGCTGGGCGATTCCTTCTTCACCGCCGACGCCATCCTGGGCCTCGCCTCCCACATCGCGGCGGGCCTCGTCGTGCGCGAGTCCACCCTCGCCGCCCGCATCGCCCGCGAGCTCCCCTTCATGGCCACGGAGACCTTGCTGATGGAAGCGGCCCTGCGCGGCGGCGACCGGCAGGAGCTGCACGAAAGGATTCGCGGCTACAGCCTCCAGGCCCAGGCCCAAGTCGAGACCGGGGGAGACAACCCCCTCATCAGCCTGATCGTGAACGATCCCGACTTCCGGCTGACCCAGGACGAGGTCGAACCCTGGCTCGACCCGCAAGCCTTCACCGGCCGCTCCGCCCAGCAGGTCGACGAGTTCCTGGAAGAAGTCGTGGCGCCCGCGCTCGAAGGAACCACGGCGGCGGCGGTCGCGGCGCCGCGGGTGTAGGAGGGTGTTTCGCGGCGGCAAGTGCCAGGCGATGGTAAAGTCAGCCTCATGGGGCGCAACGACGTTCTCTCGGTTTTAACGGCACATCGGTCCGACCTGGAGGGCTTCGGCGTCCAGTCTCTGCGCCTGTTCGGCTCCGTGGCGCGTGAGGAGGCCTCGGCGGACAGCGACGTGGACCTTCTCGTCAGCTTCCGGGGGAAGCCAACCTTCTCCAGTTTCATGAAACTACGCATCTTCCTCGAAGACCTCCTTGGCGCCAAAGTCGACCTCGTCACCGAATCCGGTCTCCGGGAGGCCGTCCGTCCCTATGTCGAGAAGGACGCCATTCGTGTTGCGTGACGCTCGCGCGTCACCCTTTCGCCGAAGGCAGTAGAGACGACCCAGGTCCTGAACGATATCCCTTCGCCTATCACGGGGACTGCGGGTCGTCTCCGCGGCTGGGTAAACCTTTCCAACCCGCGAGGCCCCACGGCGGGAACGATGTCCGGGACGCGCCAGGCGGCCCAAACGCATAGAGCCCTCTGCGGTATCGCCCCGCGGCACGTTGGTGTCGATTGGAACCGAGGTGCCCGACCCGGAGACGTCCCGCCGTCCCCGTGGCCTCCGAGGGGATATCGTTCAGGACCTGGGAACGTCTCTACCGCCTTCGCTGAAGGTTGGTGGCAGGGCGGTGCGCCCTTGACGCCCTCCGCGGTTCCTGCGATGATTTTCCATCGGGCGCCGACCTACCGCCCAACCCCGCTCGGTCTCCCCCCGCGAGACCCTCGGCCGGGGCAAAGGGGTCTTCAAACCTCGGGTCGTGTGACTCGTTTCTCTGGAGCCGATGGCAGGCGGGGGCTGGTGTCGTGTCTCCGGGAGACGATGCGCATGACCCAACTCAAGAAGCTCAAGAAGTCCATTCGCTCGCGGTCTCAAAAGACCGGTGAGAGCTATACCGCGGCGCGCCGGCAGGTTCTGCTCGCGCGCGACAAAGAGGCGGAGCCCGCCGAGCCGCCGGCACCGGTGGCCGCTGCCGAGGCGCCGCCGGTTCCCGCTCCCTCCTCCAGCGCCAAGGCCGTCCGGGGCTCGGTCAGCGACGAGGCGGCGCGCAAGAAGACCGGCCATGGTCTCGATCACTGGTTCGCCGTGCTGGATGATTTCGGCGCGGCGGCCAAGGGCCACACCGCGGCGGCAACCCATCTCTACGAGCAGCACGGAGTGCCCGGCTGGCACGCCCAGGGAATCACCGTGGCCTACGAGCGTGCGCGGGGGCTGCGGGAGATGAACCAGTCGTGCAGTGGCACGTTCCAGGTGAACGTCTCGAAGACGGTGCCCGCCAACGTGGCCACGGTGATCGAGGCCCTCGCGAGCGCCGGCCAGCGGGCCGAGTGGCTCGAAGGGGCGGACCCCGGGCTCATTCAGGCGCTCGACGCCGCCTTCCTGGGCGACAAGCCACGCGAGGTGAAGACCAAGGGGAGCGACTACGCCTGGCTGCGCTTCCCCTGGGACGGCGGCAAGGTCGAGATCCGCATCACCGGCAAGCCCAAGGGAGCGAGCGTGGTGGCCGACAACTCGAACCTCGCCAGCCCCGAGCAGGTCGAGCAGAGACGCGCGCAGTGGCGGGTGGCGCTCGAAGGGCTGCAGCGGTATCTGAGCAGGTAAGGCCGCCCCTCGTCACCCCGGCCTTTTTACGGGCGCTGGACAGGTTTTCACTCCCTCCTGCTCCAGCGCCCAGAGCTACTCGGGGAGGATCTTCGTCGCCCGGCTCACACAGATCAGCCGGCCATCCGATTCCCGCCGCACGCGATAGTCGAAATGGACCGCGGCCGTGCCCACCGGCATCGCGCCATGGCCTTCGAGGCGATGCGCTTCGACGTCGATGTGGAGGACGTCGGTGGACCTCGCGTTGCCGAAGTATGCGATCTCCCTTTCGACCAGCGAGCGCCCGTCGATGCGCTCCTCCGGAGTCCCGGCCCGCCGCAGGAGATCCCTCTCCGCCATGTCCAGGAAGGCGACGTAGTTCGCGAAGTAGACCAGCCCGACGCCGTTGATGTCGCAGTCGGGGTTGATCTCGTAGCGGAACGAGAAGGCGGCGGGGCCGAAGGGGCTGAAGCCGGCCGCCGCCGGTCGCGGGAAGCGCCGGTCCACCCTGGCGCGCTGCGCCAGCTCGTAGGTCTCCGGCCGCGACTCGACCCGGGGGAAGCGGTCGAGGTCGACGTTGGCCGGAAAGACGACCTTCAGGTGCTCGGGCCCCGACTGCTTCTGCACGAAGACGTTCGACATGCGGACCGACGGCAGCCAGTCGCACGGCTCCAGGCCTTCGCCGTCGGCCGACCGGCACTGCTCCTCGGGGGTCTCCTCGCCGCAGAGGAGATGCCGGCCGTCGATCACCGTGCTGCCGCAGAGACGCACTTTCGACAGGATGGTCAGCCGGTCGTCCAGGGCGTAGGAGGAGAGCGGCCGCTCCACCGGGAAGGTCTCCCGGATGTAGTAGAAGCTCGCGTACACGGGATTTCCGAAGTCGCTGCGGAAGTCGCGCAGGCGCACTCCGGCGAAGCGGGCGATCTGCTGCCACTGGATGGCGCCGAGTTGCATCAGGAAGAGGAATTCGCTGAGGTTGTTGACCCCGGTGTGCCGCGGATCGAGCAGGAGGTCACAGCGGCTGAGCGCCTCCGGCCCGGCCGGGAGACCCGTCTCGCCGCGGGTGCCATCGATGACGTCGATCGCCACGATCTCTTGCCGGCCTCAGGTCTTGCCGCCGGCGGTCGCCGGCTGGACGTCCTCGCCGAACCTCTTGCCCAACGCCTTCAGGTAGGTATCCATGAACGTCGTCTGTCCGATCACGACGACCGAGATGAAACGAAACGCGGGGTTGTCCACATAGCCGCGCTCTGTGATCCTGACGGCGGTGCCTTCGCCACTCGGCGTGAGCTCGAACGTCCAGGTGCCGCCGAAGGGCAATCGCGGATCGGCGATCCGCCGGCCCAGCGTGCGGGGCGCGTCGCTCTGGATGGTCTCGTAGGGGACCCCCTTGCCGTGCTTGTCGATCTCCCGCCAGACCGGGTGCCCGTCGTGGTCGGGCAGGTGCTCGACCCGCGCCACGTCCGGCCGCCAACGAGGGGATTCGGGATAGTTGGTGATCACGTTCCAGATGGGCTCTGCCGGCTGATGCAGAGTGATGGTGCGCGCGACCTCGTGCTCCCTGGGCATGGCGGCACCGACGGCGAAGACCAGCAACACCAGCCCCAGGATCGCCGCGATGGCGATCAGAATCCACTTCTTCATGGTTCCCTCCTTCGGTCTCGGACGGGACGCCAGCCTCAGCGCCGGTCGCGAGGAATGACGACCTTCAGGCCGCTCAGGGTATCGGAGAAGGCGCAGATCTTGATGTCCACCAAGCCGGCCGCGTGACTGGCGGCGAAGATGTGGTCGCGCGTGATCTGCTTCTGTCCTTTCGGCCAAATCACCCAGATGGCACCGTCGCGCTGAATGTAGCTCTGCAGCGTGGCGAGAGCCTGGAGAGATTCCTGCGTGTCGACGTGGAACAGGATGAAATCGGCCCCCTCCCGCGGCTTCTCGAAGACGTTGCAGGTCCGCTCCGCGAGCTCGGCCCGGAACGCTTCGTCCTGAATGCCCAACAGGCAGACTTTCGAGCCCGGCTTGATTCCCAGCTTGTCGAGGCGCCCCTTGGGGTAGCGGATCTTGAGCGCCCACTTCTCGGACTGCGGGCCGAGGTCGAGGACCGCATCCTCGCCGCCAAAGCGCACCCTGAGCTGCCCCGCCTTCGCCTCGACCGCGGCAATCTCCTTGAAGGGGATGACGAGCCGGGTCTCCCCCAGGAACTCGAGGGCTTCGCTGGCCAGGTGGGCTTTGCCTTCGACCGTGCGGCCGCGATAGCGTAGGTGGCAGAGCCCTTCCAGGCCCAAGGGGTCCCTCCTCTCGGCTTCGAAAGACCGGCAGCAAGGTCGCGAAGGCTGCGTCGAGGATCATAGCTCAGCAGATCCGGATGTGGCCATTTTCATGCCGGATTTTCATCTCTGGGAAGAAATCGTCTCCTGCCGCGAGCGCTTCCAGGTCTCGCGGAGAGTCTCCAGGGTCACCGCCCTGCGCACCGGGCCGTCCCCCCGCTCGGGGAATGGATCGGGGCCGACTTGCAGATGCATCAGCATGCCGCCGGGGTAGCGGCCGGCGTTCGTCACATGGGCAGGCGTGTGGCAATGGAAACACCAGGTGCCGGGGTTGTCGGCGACGATCAGCAGGTCGATCCGCTCGCCCGGAGCGATCGGGACGGTGTCCATTTCGACCGGCTCGGCAAGCGGCCGTCCATCCTTGTGGGTCACCAGGAAGGTGTGGCCGTGGAGGTGCATGGAGTGGCTCTGCGAGCCGGCGTTGATCAGCCGCAGGCGCACCACGTCGCCGATCGCCGCCAGGATGGGCTCGGTCTCGGGGAAGGACTTGCCATTGAGGGTGAAGAAGTCTTCGTCGTTGAGCTCGCGGGGGGCGCCGGGGGTGCCGCCGCGGGCGTAGCGGCTGTTCCATTCATCCAGGAGAAGGACGCGGTCCTGCTGGACGGCGGGCTCGCCGCCGCGGGGGAGCACGATGAGGGCGCCGCTCATCCCCCGGGCGAGGTGCTCGTTGGTGTTCATATGGCAGTGATAGAAGTGGGTGCCGGCCGGCCGGGCGATGTATTCGTAGACGTAGCTCTCGCCCGGCTGCACCGGCTGCGTCCAGTCCGGCAGCGCGGCCCCGCCATGCCCGTGGGAGGCATCGTGGGCCTCCATGCCCAGGGCGTGCGGCACGCCGTCCATGCGGTTCGGCACGAACAGCCCGTGCGAGTGGACGGTGTGGGGGACCGAGGTCTCGTTGATCAGCCGGATGCGCACCCAGTCTCCCTCCCGCGCCAGCAGGGTCGGCCCGGGCACCTGCCCGCTATAGCCCCAGACCTTGTAGCCCGTGCCGTCGGCGAGCCGCAGCTCCCCGTCGCGCACCACCAGCTCGTAGGACCAGACGGTCCGGCCCTGCTCCTGGCCGGGCTTCACGGTCTGCATCAGGTGGAGGACGTCGAAGTCCTGGCGGGCCGGCGCCGTCTCAGGAGCCGTCTGCGCAGCGGAGAGCAACGAGGGGAGCACGACCGCCAGCAGCGCGCACGCGCGGCGAAACCCGCCACGGATCGTCATCTCTAGACCACCTCCGCCGCGGTCATCACCAGGACCGAGTGGATGCCGGAAAATCCGCTGCTCAGCTTGGCCAGGTGGGTCAGGTCGGCGGGGCGGCCGACGTTGGCCACGTAGTCGAGATCGCAGCCTGCGCCCGGGCGATCGAGATTGATCGTGGGGAACAGGAATTGCTCGTCGAGCGCCAGCGCGCAGGCCGCGATCTCGATGGCGTTGGCGGCTCCCAGCGCGTGGCCGATCATCCCCTTCAACGAATTGACCGCGATCGATCCGGCGCGCCGGCCCAGCGCCTGCTTCAGCGCGTTGATCTCGCAGAGGTCGTTCTGCGGGGTGGAGCTGCCGTGCGCATTGACGAAATCGATGGCGTCCGGCGCCAGGCCGGCGTCGGCGAGCGCGGCGGTGACGCAGTGCGCCAGGTCGCTGCCGTCCGCCGGCAGGTTGGTCATGTGGTAGGAATTGCTCACCGAGGCGTAGCCGCCGATCTCGGCATAGACGTGAGCGCCGCGGGCGCGCGCTCGCTCCCGCTCCTCGAGCACCAGGAACGCCGCGCCCTCGGCCAGCACGAAGCCGTCCCGCTCGGCGTCGAACGGCCGCGAGGCGTGTTCCGGATCGTCGTTGCGGCGCGACAGGGCGCCGATGAGGTCGAAGGCGGCGTAGACGATCGGCGTCAGCGGCGCCTCGGCCGCGCCGGCAATGGCGAGCCGGGTCTGCCCGTCCCGCACCATTTCGAAGGCGGTGCCGACGGCGTCGATCCCTGCCGTACAGCCGGTCGAGAGGGTGAGCACCTCTCCCCGGCAGCCGTGGGCCGTCGCGAGCTCGTGAGCGAGGCTGTGGAAGGACATCTGGCGCAGCAGCTCGGCGGCCGCGACATCGGGGCCATCGGGCGCCCAACCGGTGGCTTCCAGGCCGCGGAAGAGGGTCTCCACCGCCAGGGGCGCGCCGACGGCGTTGCCCAGGACCATCGCCGCCTGCCGCAGCTCTCCCGCCTCGAGGCCTGCGTCGTCGAGGGCGAAACGGAGCGCCAGCTCCCCCAGCAGGCGCCGCCGGTCGCCCGGGGAGACTGGCGGCGGGCCGGCGACCGGCTCCGTCACCCGCGCCACGACCCGGGAGCGCAGGGTGTCGACGGGGAAGCCCCCCGGCAGCTCCTCCAGGGAGCGGGTGGCGCTGGCTCCGCTGCGCACCCGGCGCCAGAATTCGTGCCGTCCGAGGCCGGCCGGCGTGACGGGACCGAGGCCGGTGATCACGACCCGCTTCTCACTGCGCCTCCGCATGGTCTCCCGTCTCCACCGTCAGTGCGCCTCGGTCTTGCTCAGCCGGCGCAGATAGTCCACCAGCAGATGGATGTCGTCGTCGCCGAGCACGCCTCCCCAGGAGGGCATCAGGGTCGACTTGCCCACCGAGGCGCCGCCGCGCTTGATGGCGGCGAAGATCCGCTCGTCGGTGAGGGCGCTCATCTCGTCGAACGAGGAGTGATCCCGCGGGCTGACGAACAGGGAGGGAGCGTTGATCCCCTTGCCGTTGCCCTGCACGCCGTGACACTGCGAGCAGAGGACCCGGTAGAGCGTGGCGCCGCGGTCGCCGGCCGGTGGCGGCGATATTGGCGGTGCCGGGGCCGCGGTCTGCGCGGCGCCCAGG
>JBAPYB010000669.1:0-3557 GCA_049284515.1 Thermoanaerobaculia bacterium | reverse complement strand
GGCCGGGACTGTGCAGGCCGCGGCGGCGCGGGTTGGGGAGGTTGGGGCGCCGGCGATGATGCTGGGAGGGGTGCCGGCCGGATCATCCGCGGGCGCTCGGGGCGCTTCACCGGGGCCTCCGCACTCTCCTCCGCGGCAGGCAGGGCCCGCCGATGGCGGTAGGCGAAGCAGGGGCCGAGATCGACCGACTCCAGCGCGTCCTGAATCTGCCACAGGGTCTCGGAGGCGCCCAGGAAGAGGTAGCCCTCGGGGGTCAGCAACCGGGCCACCTGGGAGATGACCCAGCGCTGCAAGGGGCGGCGGAAGTAGATGAGCACGTTGCGCATCAGCACCAGGTCGAGCTCGTCGTAGGGCAGGACGAACGGCGCGTGGGCGAGGTTCAGGCTCTGGTAGACGATGCGCGAGCGCAGCCCGGCGTCGAGCTCGTAGAGCTTGCCGCGGCGGGAGAACCAACGCGCCAGGAAGTCCGGCGGCACCTGGGAGACGGCGCGCTCGCCGTAAAGGCCGAGGCGGGCGCCCGCCAGGGCCTCCTCGTCGAGGTCGGTGGCGACGATCGTCCAGCTCCAGCCGGCCAGGGCGGGCTCGTCGGCCAGCAGCATGGCCAGAGTCGCCGGCTCTTCGCCGCGGGCGCAGGCCGCGGACCAGATGCGGAGCTGGCGGCTGGCGGAGCGGGCCTTCACCAGCGCCGGCAGGATGCGCTGCCGGATGACGTCGAACTGCTGCGGCGCACGGAAGAAGTAGGACTCCTTGATGGTGACCAGGGGGATGAGGCTCTCCCACTCGTCCGGCAGCTCGCGGGCCGCCAGGGCGCGCACGTAGGCCTCCACGCCGCCGAGGCGGCGGGCCTGGGCCCGCCGCTCGGCCACCTCCTCCAGGAATGCCATGCGGGCGGGCGGAATGACGTTGCCCGTGATCTCCCGGATGAGGGTGACGAGCTTCAGCACGGGCGACGACTCCTCGGTCTGCGGCGGGCTCATGGGCGGACACAGTTCCGGCCGGCGGCCTTGGCCTCGTAGAGCCGGCGGTCCGCGAGCGACACCAGCAGATCGGTGGTCAGGAGGCCGGGCAGATCGTCGCGCGAGGCCACCCCGAAAGAGGCGGTGATGCGCAGCTCGCTCCCCGTGGGCAGGCGCACGCGGGCGCCCTCCAATCCCAGCCGCAGCCGCTCGGCGGCCTGGCGCGCCGAGTCCAGGTCCACCTGCGGCAGCACGGCCAGGAACTCCTCGCCGCCGTAGCGCCCCAGGATGTCGGTGCTGCGCAGGCAGCGGCGCAGCACCGCCGCGCCCTCGCGCAGCACGGCGTCTCCCGCGAGGTGGCCGAAGGTGTCGTTGACTTCCTTGAAGTGGTCGAGGTCGCAGAGCACGACGCTCAGGGGGTAGCGGTAGCGCCGGGCCCGCTCCAGCTCCTCGCTGAGGCGGTCGTAGATCACCCGGTGGTTGAGCTGGCGGGTGAGGCCGTCGATGGTCGACAGCTCGTGCAGGCGCTGGGAGAGCCGGGCGTTGTCCAGCACCAGGGCCAGGTGGCGGGTGAGCGACTCGACCAGGGCTTCCGTGGCCGGTTCGAAGCCGTGCGGATCGCGCGGCATCACGGCGAGGACGCCCTCGGCGTCGCGCAGGGAAAGCGGCAGCCAGAGGGCGCGGTCGAGCTCCACGGTGAGGTCGCCCCGGCGCTCGCCGGCATAGCGGATCTCCACCGGCACGTCCGGCGGCAGGCTCAGGGCTCCCGCCAGCAGGTCCGCCAGCGTCTCCACGTCCGCCGCCCGGATGGGGTCCTGGAGCTGGATCTGGACCAGCGCCGAGTCCATCTCCGCCACCGCCAGGGCCAGGAAGGGAGCGTCCACCACCTGGCTGAGGATCTCCAGCGCGCCTTCGGCCGCGGCGTGGAAATCGTTGGCCTCCATGCCCTGCTCCAGCAGCGAGTTGACCACCGTCGCCTGGAGCAGCGAGGCGTCCAGATGGCGCGCCACCCGGGCCAGCACCTCGACAGGCCCGATGGCATGGCGATCTTCAGCCGCGGCGGGACCCGGCTCGCCCTGCAAGGTGGCGGACTTCTCCACCAGGCGGGCGACGGTCGCGACCAGCTCCTGCGGATCGTGATCCTTGGTGAGGTAGGCGTCCGCCCCGGTGCGCAGGCTCCAGTAGCGGGAGGCCGCCTCGTTGTGGCTGGTGAGGATGAGGACGGGGATGTGGGCGCTCGCCGGGTCCGCCTTGAGCAGCCGCAGCAGCGGGAAGCCGTCCATGGTGGGCATCTCGAGGTCGGTGACCACCACGGCCGGCTGCTCGCGCAGGGCCGCCATCGCCCCTTCGGCGCCGTCGCCGGCTTCCAGCACCTCGAAACCGGAGGTGCGCAGGGTGCGGGCGAGGATGGCCCGGGTCACCTCGCTGTCGTCCACCACCAGGACCCGCCGGTTCACGCCGGGCCCCCCTTCGCCCACAGGCGGATGAGGGTCTGGGCCAGGGCCCGCGGCGGCAGGGCCACCTCGGCCGCACCCTTCTCCAGGGCCACGCGCGGCATGCCGAAGACGACGCAGCTCGCCTCGTCCTGCACCAGGGTGATGCCGCCGGCCTGGCGCAGGGCGAGGAGCCCTTCGACGCCGTCCGCTCCCATGCCCGTGAGCAGCACGCCGGCCACCTGGTGCGGGCAGCTCTCGGCGCAGGACTGGAACAGGTCGTCGACCGACGGCCGGTGGCCGCGGCGGGCCGGAGTCCGGGAATCCAGGCGCAGCACGCCGCCGGCCTCCAGGCGCAGGTGGGAGCCGCCGGGGGCCAGCCGCACCATGCCGCGGCGCAATTCCTCGCCGTCCTGGGCGAGGCGGACGTCGAAGGGAAACTCCTTGTTGAGCCAGTCGGCGAAGCCCAGCTCGAAGCCGGAAGCGATGTGCTGGACGATGAGGAAGCCCACCGGCGGATCGGCGGGAACCTCTTCCAGCAGCTCGCGGATGGCCGCGGGTCCCCCGGTGGAGGCGCCGATCGCCACCCAGCGCAGCTCGCGCGGCGAATCCACCAGGGTCTCGGGCGGCACGGTCCGCTCCCGCCGCGGCGTCCGCGGCAGGCGCGGCGCCGTCTGGGCCAGGGCCACGGTGCGCACGGTCTCGGGGAGGCTCTCGGCGAGCTGCTGCCAGCTCGGCGTATCCTCCGGCTTGGGCAGCACCTCCAGCGCTCCCCGGCGCATGGCCTCGAAGGCGGTCTGCATCTGGTTGCGGTTGGCCCGCGAGGTGAGCACCACGATGGGCGTCGGCCGCACGGCCATGATCCGCTCGGTGGCCGCATAGCCGTCCAGCACCGGCATCTGGAGGTCCATCACCACGACCTGCGGCTGGAGGTCGATCACCATCTGCACGGCCTGGGCGCCGTCCGTCGCCTCGCCCACCACCCGGATGTCGCGGGTCTTCGAAAAGAAGCGGCGCAGCACCGCCCGCACCGACGGCGAGTCGTCCACCAGCAGCACGCCGATCAAGATTCTCTCCCGGTTCTACAGACTCGGCTTTCGCCGCGGGATCCTAGGGTAGGGGCGGGTCTGGACGGCAGGTTGGGGGCTCGACCCGCCCTGTGCTGGAC
>JBAPYB010000668.1:0-2668 GCA_049284515.1 Thermoanaerobaculia bacterium | reverse complement strand
CTCAAAGCTCTACGGCATGTTGCCGGCGGAGGTATCCGGCGACGCCGCTGACCGCACGCCCGCCGACAACCAGACCGTGCGCAACGTCTTCGTCATCGGCCCCGACAAGAAGATCAAACTGATCCTCGTCTACCCGATGACCACCGGCCGCAACTTCGACGAGGTCCTGCGCGTGATCGACTCGCTGCAGCTGACCGCCAACCACAAAGTCGCGACCCCGGCCCAGTGGCAGCAGGGCGACGACGTGATCATCGCCGGCTCGGTCTCCAATGACGAAGCGAAGGAGACCTACCCTGAGGGTTGGGAGTCCCCACGGCCTTACATTCGCATCGTTCCCCAGTCAGCCGCCGAAAACCAAGGCTGACAAGACCGTATGGAGAGTCGACCGACTCCAGCGGTAGGTAGGTCGGCACCCCGCGCATGACGTAGCGGGGACTGGGCCGCAGGATAGGCCTGCGGCCGACACCCCAATCATGGGAGGTGCCGACATGGCCCAGCCTAAAAGCGTGGTCGGCCTCGACGTCCACGCCATTCAGACCCACGCATGTGTCCTTTCCCCCGAGACGGGGGAGCTCTGCTCCAAGCGCTTGGCTGGCCCGCCCCGGCGAGCCCTCGACTACCTGGAAGGTCTCCAACTCCCGGTCCTTGCCGTCTATGAGGCGGGGCCGACGGGCTATGGCCTCGCTCGCGGGGCCGTCGAGCGTGGGCTCGACGTGCGCATCTGCGCGCCGGGGTCGATCCCCAAAGCGCCGAGCGATCGGGTGAAGACCGACCGCCGCGACGCCGAGCGCCTGGCGCGGTTGTGTCTGGCCGGGGAACTGTCCTTCGTGCGGGTGCCAACTCCCGAGGAGGAGCGCTTTCGCGACCTCGCCCGTTGCCGGGAGGCGATCCGCGCCGATTTGATGCGCGCCCGCCACCGAGTCGGGAAGTTCCTGCTGCGGCGCGAGCTGCGCTGGGAGGGGCCAGGTTCCTCCTGGACTCAGGCCCACTGGCGCTGGCTGGGTGGGATCGGGTTCTCCGATGGTGCCTCGAGCGCCGTGCTCGCCGACTACCTGAGCGCCGTGACGGCGCTCGAACAGAGGCGTGGGGCAGCAGAGTTGGCGATCGAAGAGGGCTGGCCTGAATCGCCCTGGGCCGAGACGATCGCACGGCTGCGCTGCCTGCGCGGCATCGACACATTGACGGCGCTCGGCCTTTGCGGGGAGGCTGGAGACCTGCGGCGCTTTGAGCGCCCGGCGTCGTTGATGGCCTATTTCGGCATCGTGCCCTCCGAGCACTCCTCCGGCGAGCAGCGCCGGCGTGGCCCGATCACCAAGGCGGGCTCGGCCCATGCTCGCCGGTTGCTGGTAGAGGCGGCCCACCACTACCGCCACGCGCCCCGGGTGGCGGGATCGCTGGAGCGCCGCCAGCGAGGTGTCGACCCGCGAGCGTGTGAGATCGGCTGGCGCGCTCAGGTCCGCCTGCATCGCCGCTGGCAGCGGCTGCGGATGGAACGGGGCAAGCCAGCCAACGTGGCCAGGATCGCCCTGGCGCGCGAGCTCGGCTGCTTTGTGTGGGAGGTGGGGCAGCTGGGCTGAGCGACCGGAGAAACCAGTGCGCCCTCGACGACGCTGTCGGGGCGGCACGAGATCAACGAAGGCCAGCACGTCGCCGCAGGGCGGCCTGCGCTGCGTCCTGGGGCAACCGGCGGGGATTCTCGCCGGCCGCGCCCGCTTCAAGACTGCAGGCCACGCGACGAATCGGCGGTCATGGGGTAGCCAGTCCCCGCATATGAGGCTGACGATGCAGTCGACGCGTCTGGAATCCGCTCGTGCCGCCCCGAGAGCGCCGCGACACCGTGGTCGCGGTCCCTCAGGGACCCGTTCGATCCTGTCCGCTTGACGAGGGGCTCTCCATATGAGGACGCTTGGGCGCTCCGTCAGAGCACCGAGGCCAGCCTCGAAGGGAGTTGGATCGTCGAGCGCTGCCAAGAAGCGGCTGGCCTCGTCCGGGTTGAGCGCGACGCTCGTACGCTCGGCGAACACCTGCTCAGCCTCACAGCGTTCAGCCTCATGAACGAACTCGCTGGATGTCTGTCCTCGAGCGGTCATGGCCATTAGCGTACGGCTCTTGTCCGGACAACGCACGATCAGGAGTCGCCTCCACCCCAGAAGCGAATCGCACGATGTACGCCTACATCATGCATAGAACCCAGATCTACCTCGACGACGACCAAATGGCTCGGCTTGACCAACGCGCCGGGCAGGAGAGAAGCTCGCGCTCGCGTCCTACTGAACCCGACCGGTACCGTTTTGCTACCATCTTGGGATGAGCAAGCAGATCGCTGTTCGACTTCCGGAGGAGCTTGTCGACTTCGTTGACGAGATCGTCGACTCCGGCACCGAGCGCAGCCGGGCTGCGGTCGTAACCCGGGCGCTCGAGCGCGAGCGTCGGCGTGACCTCGCAGAACGCGATGCCCGGATCCTCGCCCGCACCGGTCCGGACCCAGAGCTCGCGGGGCTCGCCGAGTACACGGCCGGCCTGCCGCGTGACCTGGCCTGATGCGGGCCATCCACGTTGCACAGCTCGACAAGGCGCGGCCTGTGTTGATCCTCACCCGTGAGCTTGTACGGCCGCATCTCAGGACGGTGACCGTGGCGCCGATCACCACAACCATTCGCGGGCTCTC
>JBAPYB010000667.1:0-2159 GCA_049284515.1 Thermoanaerobaculia bacterium | reverse complement strand
CGACTACCCAGGCCACCAGCCGGGTCTCGCCCGCGGG
This sequence comes from Thermoanaerobaculia bacterium, assembly GCA_049284515.1. GTDB lineage: Bacteria > Acidobacteriota > Thermoanaerobaculia > Multivoradales > UBA5704 > DATARR01. The sequence continues at coordinate 2,122 of JBAPYB010000667.1, read as the reverse complement.
ACCGGGCCGCGTGCCCACGACCGCTTCGCGTACGGCGGGATGGCGGGCCAGGGCGGCCTCGATCTCCCCCAGCTCGACGCGGTAGCCGCGGACCTTCACCTGGTGGTCGATGCGCCCCAGGAATTCGAGATCGCCGTCCGGCAGCCGGCGGGCGAGGTCCCCCGAGCGATAGAGCCGCGCGCCGGGCGCCCCCCACGGATCGGGGACGAAGCGCTCGGCCGTCAGCTCCGGCCGCCCGAGGTAGCCCGTGGCCACGCCCGCGCCGCCCACGGCGATCTCGCCGGGCACGCCGATCGGCTGGGGCTCGAGGCCGCGGTCCACGATCTGGAGCGTGAGGTCGGGGATCGGCACGCCGAGGACGCTGCCGGCGGCCAGGTCGTCGCGGCGCACGGGCCGGTAGGTGACGTGCACCGTCGTCTCGGTGATGCCGTACATGTTGACGAGGCGGGGACGCTCGTCGCCGTGGCGCTCGAACCAGGGGGCAAGGGCGGCAGGCTCCAGGGCCTCGCCGCCGAAGATCACCAGGCGCAGGGCGAGGTCGGAGTCTGCTCCCGCCAGCACGGACTCCTCGGCCCAGAGGAGCTGACGGAAGGCCGAGGGCGTCTGGTTGAGCACCGTCACCCGCTCGTCGCGCAGCAGGCCGTAGAAGGCTTCGGGCGAGCGGGCCAGCCCGTGGGACACGACCACCAGCCGGCCGCCGTGGAGGAGCGCGCCCCAGATCTCCCAGACGGAGAAGTCGAAGGCGTAGGAGTGGAAGAGGGTCCAGACGTCGGCCGGGCCGAAGCCAAACCACGCTTGGGTGGCCGAGAACAGCCGGGTGACGTGGCCGTGGGGAATGACGACGCCCTTGGGCCGGCCGGTGGAGCCCGAAGTGTAGATGACGTAGGCCGGCAGCTCCGGGTCCGCGGGAACCGCCGGCCGCCCGGCGCTGCACGCGGCGGCCGCTTCCAGCGTCTCGCGCGTCACGAGGACGGTCGCGCCGCTGTCCTCCAGGGTGAAGGCCAGGCGCTCCTCGGGATAGCCGGGATCGAGCGGCAGGTAGGCGGCCCCGGCCTTGAGCGCGGCGAGGATGGCCACCACCATACCGGCCGAGCGCTCGAAGCGGAGGGCCACGAGGTCCCCCGGGCGGACGCCGGTCGCCAGCAGGTGATGAGCCAGGCGGTTGGCCCGCGCCTCCAGCTCGCCGTAGGTGAGGGTCTCGCCGTCGGATGTGACCGCTGGAGCGTCCGGCGCGCGGTCCACCTGGGTTTCGAAGAGGCGGTGAACGGGCTGCTGGAAACTAAGAAGTGGATTGGAAAGTTCGGTCGCCGGGTTCACCTCCGCCCGGGCATAAATGCCAGGGCTATTAGCGACGCCGGATGAATCCGGCTTCAAAGCCCCCTTCAGGGGGCGCAGCTCATAGCCCTGGCATTTATGCCCGGGCGGAGGTGGCGCCTGGAGAGCCTGGCTCACCGGATTGCTCGTCTCCCCGCCCAACGGGTTCCATTCGACGAGGAGCTGGTGCCGCGCGCCCGGGGTCAGCAAAGGCAGCTCGGAGAGGCGGAGCTCCGGATCGGCCAGGCCCGCGGCGAGCAGGGTCTCGAAGGCGCGGGCGAGGCGGGCGGCAGTGGCGCCGTCGAACAGCTCGGCGCTGAACTCCAGGGCGCCTTCAAGGCCTTCCGGCAGCTCGCTCAGCGAGAGGCTGAGGTCGAACTTGGCGGTGGCGGTGGGGACCGCGAGGTCGCGGATCTCCAGCCCCCCGGCGGCCAGCGTGGACGAGGGTGCGTTCTGGAGGACGAGGAGAGCCTGGAACAAGGGGGTGCGGCTGGGATCGCGCTCCAGGCGCAGCTCCTCGACCAGTCGCTCGAAGGGGAGGTCCTGGTGGGCGAAGGCGTCGAGGGCCACGGCGCGCAGCCGGCCCATCAGCTCGCGGAAGGTGGGATCGCCCGACAGATCGCCCCGCAGCACCAGGGTGTTGACGAAGAAACCGATCAACCCCGCCGTCTCGGAGCGGATGCGGTTGGCGACGGGCGTCCCCACGGCCACGTCGTCCTGGCCGGCCAGCCTCCCGAGGAGGGCCTGCCAGGCGGCGAGCAGGACGATGAACGGCGTCCCCTTCTCCGCCAGCGCCAGGGCCTGGAGG
>JBAPYB010000666.1:0-1679 GCA_049284515.1 Thermoanaerobaculia bacterium | reverse complement strand
CAGGGGCCGGGGGCTGAGATAGGGAACGGCGCCGGTGCCGTGGGTCTGGCTGCCGAGGGCCGCCACGGCCACCACTTCCTGGGTCTCGACGCCGGCGGAGATGGCCATGGCGCCGCCGAAGGAGTGGCCGACGAGGGCCACCCGGGGACGCCCCAGGGATTCCAGGTAGACGACGCCCGTGAGGACGCCCAGGACGCAGCCTTCGAGGTCCTTGGCAGGGCGGGGGAATGGCGTTGGGTCTGCCGGTCCCCAGGGCTCGCGCCCTGGGCTATGGGTCTGCCGCCCTCCGGGCTGGTCTATTACTCGCGACGCCGTTGTTCCGTTGTTCGTCCGTACAGACTACTATGTTCTCTCGAGGGCGAACGGCGCTGGCGCGCCTCGGTGTCATCGCCTTTCAGGTGGGCTTCCTTGGGGGCTGGCGCAGGGCCTTTCTCGGGAGCCCGCGCCGAACAGACCTGCGGACCCTGCGCGCTACTGCCACTGCGCGACGCGCCGCGGCGAGCGAGATCTCTTCCCAACCGGGATACCGGGCGCCAATCGCGTACTCAGTCAGCCGCCCCCTCTCCTCTTCGCTGAGATCTGGCCTTGACTCGGTGGGAATAAGCGCCATCAGCGTTTCGAGATTGTGCGTCTTGGGAAAGTCGATTCCTGCCAAAACGAGAACCGCCTTCAGGTGCTTTTCAACGCTCTGTTGCGCATGGAAACAGACTGTATCTGTCGGACACTTCGCGCCGAGCTTGAGGGTATGGGCTGCATTCGCAAGATCATTGTCAGCCTTCAACAACCACTCTTTGCATACGACGATCAACTGCTCACGGTCGGGCATACAGAACTTTCCCCTCCCGCGCTGCCGGCCGCTCGATGGTACCGGGAATCTCCTTTCGCCATTGGAAATCTTCGGGCGTCGTAACCACGATGTCCTTCGGAACGTGGATATCTTTCAGGGCGAGGCGGATTTCAAGCTGTTTCTCCAGCTTGGATCCCAAAAACGGCATCACGACGAGCAGATCGACGTCACTGTCAGGACCCGCGTCGCCGCGGGCGTGTGAACCGAAAAGGATGATCCTGTCCGGATGAAAACGGCTCACGATCTGGCGCACCATCCGCTGAATCTCTTTTCCCGCAACGACCGGCTTTTTCATGAGGATCGCCCCCGCTCTGCAAAGGTCCTCAGTATACCCGACTACCTCTGCCCGGGCCGGACGACTCCTGGGGAAAAGCCCCAGGCACGCTCGGCAGCCAGATCGAGCCGCTCAGCGCTCCGCCCTGCCAGGAGAAGGCGGGCCGTAGCTGAAGGCGCCGGATGAATCCGGCTTTAAGTCCCCTTCAGGGGGCGGGGCTCATAGCCCTGGCATTTATGCCCGGGCGAAGACCGCCGGAGCGATCTGTCTGCTTTCGAGACCCTCGTCCTAGCTCAGCACCGCTCCCAGCCAGGCCATGAGGTCGCGGTCCACGTCCTCCTGGCACTCTTCGAGGTCATGCCCGCAGCCGGGATAGAGGCGCAGGTCCTTGGGCTGCCGGGCCCGGTCGTAGATCTCCCGCGAGCAGGAGTCCGGCAGGACCTCGTCGTCCATGCCGTGGAGCAGCAACAGGGGCCGGGGGCTGAGATAGGGAACGGCGCCGGTGCCGTGGGTCTGGCTGCCGAGGGCCGCCACGGCCACCACTTCCTGGGTCTCGAC
>JBAPYB010000665.1:0-15147 GCA_049284515.1 Thermoanaerobaculia bacterium | reverse complement strand
CTCGGGAGCCGGGGCCACGGGCGGCGGAACGGCCGGGACGCTGTCACTCGGACGCGGCCGCACCGGCACCGGGGCCGGCGGCGGCATTGGCGTCGCGGGGCCTGGGCTCGCGGCGGGAGTGGGGCGCGGTTTCGGTCCAGAGGCCGGCGGCGGCGTCTGAACCGGAGCTGGCGATTGCGATGGGACCTGCGACGCAGGCGTGATCGAGGCGGCCGGCGGCGTCTGCGCTGGCGTCGGAGCGGGAGTGATCTCCGGAGATGGAGTCGACTGGGCCATCTGCTGCAGGTTGGGCTTCACCCAGCGGTCGTAGGCGTACCAGCCGCCGGCCGCCACCGCGGCCAGCATCAGGAGCAGGAAGACGGCGACGAAGATCAGCGGCCCCTTCGAGCTGGGGGGCCGGACCGGCAGCGGCGGCGGCACCTCGGGTGGGGCCGGAGCGGCCATCGCAGCCATCGCCTCCGGCCTTGGCGTGCTGGGCGTGGTGGCCGGCGACGCCGCCACCGTGCTGCGCGTGGGCGGCGCGTCCGCGAGCCAGGACGGTACTGGCGGAATGGGCGGGATCGTCACGGGCGCGCCCGTCGAGGCCTTGCGCGGGAGGACGAAGGTCTCCTCCAGCGCGGCGGCAGGGGAGGAGAGCGTCTCGTCGGACAATGCCATTTCGATGCCGGCGAGCTCGCGGGCCGCCTCGCCCGCCGTCAGGCGGTCGTTGCGGTCCTTGGCCAGCATCCTGCGCAACAGCGCCTCCAGGCGGGGGGGCACGGCGCGCAGCTCGGAGATCGGCGGCAGGTCCTTGTGCAGGATCTGGTAGACGAGGGTGGTGATGGTGTCGCCCTCGAAAGGCCGCTTGCCCGAGAGGATCTCGTAGATCACGACGCCGAGCGAGAAGACGTCGCTGCGGCCGTCGAGGTCCTCGCCCTTGATCTGCTCGGGCGACAGGTACTGCGGGCTGCCCATCACCGAGCCCACCATCGTCAGCTCCGTGCTCTGCCCGGCCATCTTGGCGATGCCGAAGTCGGCGACCTTCACCCGGCCGGCGCGGTCGAGCAGGATGTTGCTGGGTTTGATGTCGCGGTGGACGATCCCCTGGCTGTGGGCGTATTCGAGCGCCTCGGCGGCCTGGCGGGCGACGCGCAGCGCGTCGCGCAGGCTCAAACGCGACGGCGAGTCGAGGCGGCCGGCGAGGTCGGTGCCCTCGACGAATTCGAAGGCGAGATAGAGGAGACCCTCGGCCTCGCCGGCATCGAACAGGGTGACGATGTTGGGATGGAGGAGGCGGCCGGCGGCGCGGGCCTCGCGCAACAGGCGCTTCTTGCGGTCGTCGATCTCCTGCGGCCGGCCGATGAGACGGACGGTCTTGATGGCGAGCTGGCGGTCGATCTGCGGATCTTCCGCGAGGTAGACCTCGCCCATGGCGCCGGCGCCGAGGAACTTGACGATGCGGTAGCGGCCGACGCTGCTGCCGCCCTCCAGGGCGTTCACGGCTCGCCAGGACCTTCTTCCGGCTCGTCGTCCAGCGGCTCGCCGGCCTCGTCCCCTTCGTCACCCGTGGCAATGTCCTCGCGCGAATCGAGCAGGGCGCGGGCTTCCTGCGCCTGGTCGGGAGGAACCCGAATCCGGATCTCCGACAGATCTCCCAGATCCGTCGGCAGCTCGCTGACGTGAAGCGACTCGGCTTCGGCATCGATGCCGCTGCTGTTGAGGAATCCCACCACGATGGTGGCCTCCTCGGTCGTGCCTACCATCTTGACGATTTCCCACTCAGGCTCTTCAGCCATTCGGTCCCTCCCAGGTTGAATGGAGATCATAGCGCTCTATCCCGCCGGTGGATGGGCCGGCACGGGATCTCTCGCCGGGGTCGCCGGGGTCGCCGGGGCCCAGGTCTCGTGGGAGAGGCCCTCGAGAGTGTAGGGCACGAGCTCCTGGCGGGGATACCAATGGCGGCTGTGCTCGGCGAAGCGGTCGAGCTTGTGGTGCCAGCGGAAGTGGGAGACCACCATCGACTTGGCGTCCGCCTGGATCCAGTTGCAGGTATTGCTCTCCCGCTCGCCGCCGCGGCCCCGGTCGGAGGTCGTCGTCCCCGAGTGCAAAATGACCACCGGCGGCCGGCCCTTGGGATAGAACTCCTCGGAGTTGCCGATGTAGGCCTGGTGCAGATGGCCGGAGAGAATGAGGTCGACGCCGGCGGTGGAGAACAGGTCGATGGCCTCATAGGCGTTGGCCAGCACCTGCTGCGTGCCGAATTTGGGCGGCGGGATGAGATGATGATGGGCCACGACCACCTTGAAGGTCCCGTCCGGCACGGAGCGCAGGACCTGCTCCACCTCCAGCAGGCGGCGCAGGGTGATGCGTCCCCCCTTGAGCGTCCAGCCGAAGGCGGTGTTGATCCCCACCACCAGCAGCTCGTCGTCGCGGTAGACCGGCTCGAGCTCCGGGCTGAAGTACTTCCTGTAGGCGCCGTAGGGGGCGAAAACCCGCTCCCAGACGCGGTAGAGAGGCACGTCGTGATTGCCGGGCACCACCAGGCTGGGCACCGGGATGCGGTCCACGAAGGCGCGGGCCTGCCGGAACTGCGCCGGCTTGGCGCGCTGGGTCAAGTCGCCGGAGACGACGACGAAGCCGGGGCGGAGGCGATCGATCAGCTCGAGCACCCCTGCGGACACGCGAGGCAGGTGCGGCGGTCCGAAGTGGACGTCGGAGATGTGCAGGATGGTGCGCAGGGCTTTATCCGAGCTCCCGGCCCAGGACGTCACGAACGTTCACCGTGACCTGGGCCGCCGCGAAGGTGGAGACGGCTTTGAGGATCTCGGGGCCGTGACGTCGGCCCAGCCAGAAGCCGCCGAGGGCGGCCAGCGCCAGGGCCGGCAGCGGATAGGTCACCACCAGCCGTTCCCAATCCAGCTCCGCCGGCACGAGCTCGTCGACCAATTCGTCGACGACGGAATCCCGCTCTATGATTTCCATGAAAGCCCCCTCTCCTCGAAAGCGATCTTAGCCCATTCGCCGAACTGTGATCCCCGGCCTCCTCTCCCCCTCTCTCCCGACCCTGAGCCAGGAGAGTGGGAGAAGGAGGCCGGGTGATCGCGGGCTCCTAGTCGTCGTCGCGGTTGCCGCGGCGGGTCAGCAGGCCGAGAAGGAAGCCGACGCCGGCGGCGATGAGCACCGACTTGCCCGGGTTGTCGCGCACGTAGAGGCTGACCTCGCGCGAAACCGTGGTGGCCTGCGAGCGCACGCGGCGATAGCTCTTCTCGGCCGTCTTGGAGAGGTCGTCGTAGGTGTCCTTGGCCCGCTCGGCGCCGCGGCGGATCTCCTTCTGGGCGCGCTCGGCGCCGCGGCGGACGTCGTTGGACACCTTCTTGTACCGGTCCTTGACGTCCTGGAAGCGATCCTGGACGTCGTCGCCCAGTTTCTGGAAACGCTGGCGCGCGGCGTCCACGCCGTCGGAAACTGCTTCGCGTGCCGTTTCGGCATTGTCCTTGAGGTCAGCCTTGAGGTCGGACATCGTTACCTCCATATCCCAGAGGGGATTGCGGGAATTCAAGAGAGTCTGCCGGCGTCTCCGGCAGCATCGACGGAAATTGATAGCAGAAATCGTGCCGCCCGGGGTGGATTTTTCCGGTGCTACACTCGCAGCCGCCAGGAGGAGCCATGCCGAGTATGACTTTCTACGCCTGCAGCGCCGTGACAGGCCGTTGCACTCCGGCTGGAGATTCCGGCCCTTGGTAGACGTCGAGACCTCGGGCGATGTGACGGTCGTCGGCCGGCCGCGCCGGCGCGACGAGGGCGGGCCGTCGCTGGCGGGCCGGCTCGCCCGGTATTTTCATTTGACGTTCCGCCAGTGCTACGAGGACTCCATCCTGCTCACCGCCTCGGCGCTGGCCTGGGTCACGGCTCTGTCGCTGGTGCCGCTGTTGTCGGCCTTCTCCTTCGTCGGCGCCCGCGTCTTCAGCCAGTATCCCCAGCGCACCCTGGAGGTCTTCGTCCAGATCGTCCCGTACTCGGACAAGAGCGTCGTCGACAAGATCGCCGAGTTCCTCGACCAGGCGGAGACCATCCGCGGTTTCGGCATCGTCATGTTCTTTGCCACCACGCTGCTCCTCTTCTCGACCATCGAGGAGTCGCTCAACAAAATCTGGAATGTCACCCAGGGACGGCCGCTGCGCATGCGGCTGCTCTCCTTCATCCTGCTGCTGTTCTGGGGGCCGCTGCTGCTGGGCGCGACGTTCTCCAGCCTCATCCTGCTGCGCCAGGCGCCTGCCCTGCGCCTCCTCTTCGAGCGCTCGTTCCTGCTCAACGTCGTCCCCTTCGCCGCCACCGTCCTGGGGTTGACGACGCTCTATTGGGTCGTCCCCCACACGCGCGTGCGGCTGCGCAGCGCCCTCGCCGGCGGCCTCCTCGCCGGCATCCTGCTGGAGATCCTGCGCCAGGGCTTCGGCACCTACGTCGAGGTGTTCCGCAACGTCAGCATCGTCTATGGCAGCTTCGCCTTCGCCCTGTTGTTCATGATCTCGCTCGAGCTGATGTGGACCATCATCCTGTTCGGCGGCGAGGCCGCCTATACGGCGCAGCATTTCTCTCTGCTCGCCCGGGGCCTGCACCGCCATCCGCCGGTGCAGGCGAGCTGGGTGGGGCTCGCGGCCCTCCTGCTCATCGCCCGGCGCTTCGCCCGCGGCGAAACGTCGCTCTCCCGCGGCACCTTGGCCGACCGCCTCTGCCTCACCCACGGCGAGCTCGAGCGCATCCTCCACCCGCTGGTCGTCCAGAACCTGCTGAAGGTTCATGGCGACGACGAGTACGGCTTGGCGGCCGATCCGAACGAGTTGGAGGTGGACCAGGTGCTGGCGGCCTACGACCACCGGGCGAAACGGGGCGCGGAGCTGGCGGGCGGGGAGATCGAGCGGCGCCTGGACGAGATCATCGGCGACCTGGCGGCGGCCCGGGGCGAGCACCTGGGCGACCTCACCCTGGCCGGCCTGCTGAACCGCTGCGAGGCGTGCGGGCCGGCCGGCACGTTCGCTCCCTTGCCGCGGGCAGCCCCCACGGGTACAATACCGCCCTCCCGCACCGTGGGGCAGTAGCTCAGCTGGGAGAGCACCACGTTCGCAACGTGGGGGTCGAGGGTTCGAATCCCTTCTGCTCCACCATTTTCGACCGGGTCATTCCTGGACGATCTCCTCGGCCTCGGCCAGCCGCCGGACCCGGTCACGAGCCGCGCGAAAGCGACCGCTCGCCACCGCCTCGAGAAACGTCTGGACCTCGTCTTTTCGCTCGGCAGCGAGTGGAACCGAGCCGCCTTCGTAGACTCCCATCGCCTCTGCAGCGCGTTCGGCGATCCGCAGAACTTTCCACAACTCTTCTAAGATTTCTTCCTCTTCAGTCACCTCGGCCTCTCCTTTGCAGCCTAGTCTACACTCCGTCCTGCTCGGGCACAGTGGGATCGCGCCTACACTGAAACAAATCGCGGCGGTCCGTTCCTTACACCTCATGGCTACGGTCTTTCTGTTCCACGTCCATCTTCGTAGCGAATGCCGTCACTTTTCTCAGGCCCGATTACCCCGCTCCAACATTTCTGGCCGTCTTTCGTAACCCACTGATTACGTTGGACTTGGATTGCAGGGAGAGAAAAAAATCCTCTATGATCCAGGCGTGATCAAGAATGAAGACGTCGCCCGGACCTTGAAACGGCTGCGGGGAAGCCGGACGCAGGCGCAGTGCGCCCGGGAGGGCGGCCTCAGCGCCAATGCCTGGACCCATTACGAAAAGGGGCGGCGCCTGCCGGGAGACGAGCTCTCGGCCAAGCTCGCCAAGGGTCTCGGGGTCACGCTCGCCAAGCTCGAGGAAGAAATCCTGGTGAGCCGCAACGAGCGCATGCGGGAGGAAGAGAAAGCCCGCGAAGCGGAGACCGTGCCCCGTCCCGCCGGAGCCGACGATCCCTACCAGCGCGCGGTCCGCGAGGGGCTGGACATCATCCACCGCGAAATCGAGAAGATTCTCCTCCTCGTCAACCCGCACCGCGGGCAGTCCTGAGCACCCGCGTCTCAAGAGCCGGAAAGGCCGCCCATCTTGGCGGCGCCCCAGACGGAGACGACCGCCAGGCTGACGCCGAAGAAGAGCAGGACGCCGAAGAACAGCGCCCGGCCCAGGCGCTGGCGGTCCCGCGAGGCGAGCAGCGTCAGGCCGGCCACGAACTCCAGCAGGCAGAGCACGGGCAGCAGGCCGATGATCGAGCAGCCGACCTGCTTGTAGCCATGGGTGAACAGCCAGGCGAAGAGCCCCACCAGCAGGAAGTCGGCGAACGCCACCACCGCCGCCCAGGGCCAGGAGGGAGGGTCCGGCGGCGGCTCCGTCCCCTGGAAGACGCGGAGGGCCCGCTCGACGGCCTCGGGCTTGTGCCCGGCCTTCACCATCTGCGCCCGCAAGGCTTCCAGGGAGAAATGTCCCGAGTTCTCTCTCAGGTAAGCCAGCAGAGAGTCGAGATCGCGGCGCAGCATGAAGGGAAAGGATAGCCGCTCACCGATCTTCCCGGACCTCGCCGCGCCGCTCGACGTCATCCAGCCGAACCCGGATACCTCTCGGGAAGGACGTCGAAGCCGAGCGCCGCCCCGTTCTCTCGCATCCGGCCGTCCAGGCTCAGCAGGGCGAGGTCGGAGATCGCCGAGCGGGCGGCCAGGGCGCTCGCGATGTGCAGCGCGTCGAGAGTCCGCAGCGGCTCGGCCGGGAACCGCCGCCGGGCCCGCTCCAACACCTCGCGGTCGAGCTTGACCACCATCCAGTTGGCGGCCGCCGCTTCCAGCACCGACCGCCGGCGCACGGACTCCATCTCGGAGAGCAGGCCCAGGACCCGGGCCCGCACCAGAGCGCGGTCGCACTCGACGAGCGTCAGGTCCGAGGCGACGACCCCGTTGGCACCATCGAACGCTTCCTCGACCGCATCCGCGGCAGCCTCCTCGAACAGCCATGCGAGAACTGCGCTGGAATCCGCATAGAGCTTCATCGGCGGTCCTCGCGGTCTTCGTCGAGCAGTCTTTGGGCGGTCCCGGGAGGAGTCACCGAAGCCTGACGCGGGTACAGGCCCGGACGGTGAGCCCGGCTCGGCAGGCGGATAAGCCCTCGCCGCACCAGGTCCACGAGCCCCGGATACTCCCGCAGGAGCTCGTTCGCCTCGGGTTCCGGCGCCCTCAGCTCCGCCACGACCTCACCGCGATCGGTCACCATGACGACCTCCCCTTCCCGGACCAGCCGAACGTACTCGCTGAGACGATTCTTGAGCTCACGGATTCCTACCTCTCTCATCGGAGGCAATGTAGCCTCTGGTGGCCACATTGTCAAGGGCACCCTCGTCCCTCTCCTCTCTATAAACGGAAAAAACGCTTCTCATCGCTCAACCTCCTGGGGGGAAGTCTCTCCTGTCCCGCCAAACTCGGCGCGAGCGTCCTTTCTAGAGAAGGGGCGGATGGCCGCGGTGAGTCCTCCGAAGGTCACCAAGGACGAGTACAATCTCTATTGCGGAGCTTCGCTTCGTCCCGCCGAGCCCCAGCCCCTCAGCACCGTCCCTCAAGGAGATCCCGATCATGAGTCCTCAAAGTATCCGTTCCCGTCCGGTGCGCCTTGCCGCCGGCCTCTTCGCCACCCTTGCTCTGCTGCTCCTGCTGGCCGCGCCGGCCCAGGCGACGACCCCGCTCGGAGCCACCATCGTCGGCAGCAGCGTGCAGTTCGCCCTGTTCTCGGCCAACGCCACCCGCATCGAGGTGTGGATCTTCGCCACCGCCACGGCGTCGACTCCAACCGCCAAGTACGCGCTCACCCAGACCGACGTCCCCAATCACATCTGGACCATCACCGTTTCCGGCCTCGGCGCCGGCACCCTCTATGGCTATCGGGTGTGGGGTCCCAACTGGACCTACAACGCGAGCTGGACGCCGGGCAGCAGCCTCGGCTTCGTCTCGCACGTCGATGCCAGCGGCAACCGTTTCAATCCCAACAAGTTGCTCACCGACCCCTACGCCAAGGCGGTGACCGGCGAGCCGCAGCGGGTCAGCGGCCACTACTCGACCGCCATCCTGGGCGGCACGAATACCTACGCCTACGTCGACAGCGCCGGAGCAATGCCGAAGTCGATCGTCGTCAGCGACACCTACTCCTGGGGCACCGACGTCAAGCCCAACATCGCGATGAAGGATTCGATCTCCTACGAGGTCCACCTGCGGGGGTTCACCAAGAACGACTCCAGCGTCGCGGCCGCGCAGCAGGGAACCTATGACGGCTTCGGCTCCAAGGCCTCCTACTTCAAGACCCTGGGGGTAACCGCCGCCGAGCTGATGCCGATCCATGAGTACGCGCAGTTTGACGACCCGGTGGGCGGCGCCACTGCCGACCGCATCAACTACTGGGGCTACATGACCACCCAGTTCTTCGCCCCCAACCGCGAGTACCTCTGCACGGACACGAATTCCTGCTCCTACGTCGCGGGCGAGCAGGTCACCAAGTTCAAGGACATGGTCAAAGCCGTCCACGCCCAAGGGGTCGAGGTCTGGCTCGACGTCGTCTTCAACCATACCTGGGAGGGCGGCGCCTGCTCGGGCAATCCGGTGCGGTACATCAACCTGCGCGGCATCGACAACGCCACCTACTACACCCTGGCCGACGACAAGTCCTGCTACTGGGATTCGACCGGCACCGGCAACAACCTGAACGCCAGCCGCACCGCCGTGCGCAACCTCATCATCGACAGCCTCACCTACTGGGCGAACACCATGCACGTCGACGGTTTCCGCTTCGACCTCGCCTACGAGCTCGGACGCGAGGGAAGCGACGGCCGTACGTTCAACAACAACGCCACGACCCTGGTCTCGATCGCCAGCGCCGCTTCGGCCAACGGCTTCAAGATCGTCGCCGAGCCGTGGGACACCTCGGGCTTCGGCGTCGGCCAGTTCCCCGTCGGCTGGTCGGAATGGAACGGCTCGTATCGCGACAACCTGCGGCAGTTCGAGAAGGGGGACAACAGCCAGGTGGGCAATCTCGGCGCCTCGATCACCGCCACCTGGTCGGGGTTCGCGACGCCGGCGGAGAGCGTCAACCTGGTCACCACCCATGACGGCTTCACCCTGAACGACCTCGTCTCCTACAACACCAAGCAGAACGGCACCGGCCCCTGCAATCCCACCGGCGCGGACGCGAGCAGCGGCAACGACACGAACTACAGTTGGGACAGCGGCGGCGACGAGGTCCTGCGCCGCCGGCAGATCCGCAATTTCGCCGCCCAGATGCTCCTCGACCAGGGGCCGCCGATGCTCCTCGCCGGCGACGAGCTCCGCCGCACCCAGAGCGGCAACAACAACGGCTACATGGCGGACAACTCCTGCGGCTGGATCGACTGGAGCCTGAAGACGACCAACCAGAAGACCTACGACTTCTTCCGCAAGCTGATCGCCTTCCGCAAGGCCCACCCCGGCCTGCGGCGATCGGTGGACTTCGGCGCCGCCGACCACGACGGCGACGGCTACAAGGACCTCACCTGGCACGGCACCACGCCGGACACTCCGGACTGGAGCTCCACCTCCCACTCGCTGGCCTGGCTGATCGACGGCTCGAGCGCCGAGACCGGCGGCCCGGCCGACGCGCCCGACCTCTACGTGGCCGACAACGCCTACTTCGGCAACCTGACTTTCACCATTCCCACGGCGCCCAACTCCAAGTGCTGGTGGCTGGTGGCAGACACCGGCGATTGGGCCGAGGGAACGGGCAACATCTACTACGACCCCACGATTTCGGTCTGGGATTCCCAGCCGCTGCCGAAGATGGGCGGCACCACCTATGGCGTCCAGGCCCGTTCGACCCTCGTCCTCGCCGCGCGCTCTTGCTCAGCCTCGGAAGCCATCCGGGTTGACTTCACCGTCAACGGCTTCACCACCTCGCCGGGCCAGGACCTTTACGTGGTGGGCAGCGTGGCGGAGCTCGGCAGTTGGGACACCTCGAAGGCGGTCAAGCTCAACTGGGTAAGCAGCAGCCAGTGGAGCGGCCCCGACTTCTTCTTCGCCAGCAAGGGCGCCGCCATTCAGTACAAATACATCATGAAGCAGGGCGCCACAGTGACCTGGGAAGGCGGCTCGAACCGCAACTACACCGTGCCGACTTCGGGCTCGGGGAGCCGGAACGACACGTGGCAGCCGTAAAGGATTGTTGAAGATTGAGCCCGCTGCGGAAGGTCAGCGCCGATCGAGAGCGATCTGCCCTTCTTTCAGGACGACGGCCGGCTGCTCGATGACCGCAATGTCCGACAGCGGGTTCCCTCTCACCGCCACCAGGTCCGCGAGGTAGCCGGGGGCGATCCGCCCCAGGTCCTGGTCCTTGCGCAGGACAGCGGCGGCGGTGATCGTCGCCGCCCGCAGGGCCTGCGCCGGCGACATGCCGTAGGCCACCATCAGCTCCACCTCGCGGGCGCTCTTGCCGTGGGCGAAGACGCCGACGTCGCTGCCGTTGGCGATGGTCACGCCGGACTTGAGGGCGCGGGCGAACATCTCGCGAGTCTCCTTGACGCGCTGCGGCTCGGGCTCCCCCGGCTTCCAGCCGGCATAGCGGGAGACCGCCTCGGAGGCGGCGAGGGTAGGGACCAGGGCGACCCCCTTCTGCTTCATCAGGGCGAGCAGCTCGTCGGTGACGTTGGTTCCGTGCTCGATCGTCTTCACCCCGGCGAGCAAGGCGCGGCGGATCCCCTCCTCGCTGTAGGCGTGGGCGGCGACGGGCAGCCCCGCGCTCCGCGCCTCGTCCACCGCGGCAGCCATCTCTTCCTGCGTCAAGGTGGGGGTCGTGATGCCCGGCCGGCGGCGGTAGTCGGCGTAGACCTTGATCCAGTCCGCGCCGGCGGCGATCTGCTGGCGCACCGCCTTGCGCATCTCGACCGGGCCGTCCACGACCTGCGCCCCTTTCGGGATGTCCCAGCGCGGATCGAACCCTGCCGGACCGTACGAGCCGGTGGCCACGATCGCGCGGGTGGCGGCGAGCACGCGCGGCCCCGGGATCATCCCCTGCGCGATCGCATCCCGCAGCGCCACGTCGGCGAAGCCCGCTCCTTCGGTGCCAAGGTCGCGCACGGTGGTGAACCCCGCCTCCAGGGTGGCCTTGGCGGCCACCACTGCGCGGATCGTCCGCAGCTCCAGCGGCTCCTTGAGCACCTGGTCGTCCCAGGGGGTCTCGTCGTAGGGGTGGAGGAGGAGGTGCGAATGCATCTCGATGAGGCCGGGGATCAGGGTCAGCCCCGCGAGGTCGACCTTCCGTATCCCTGCTGGCGTCGTGAGCGTGCCGGCGGGGCCGACGGCGACGATCCGGCCGTTCTCGACCAGCACGTCGCGGCCGTCGAGGAGGCGGTCGCCGGCGGGATCGAGCACCCGCGCGCCGGTCAGCAGCAGCGGAGGAGGAGCAGGCGGCGCGGCGAGCGCCGGCATGGATGCCAGCAGGAGCGCGAGGACCGCGAGCCGTTTCATGCCCTCGTCCTCACTCGTCCCGATGCACGGACGCCGGCGAGAAGGCCGGCAGGCAGATGGCGACGTACTCGGCGCCGCCCGGTTCGGGGCTGCTGTAGCGCACCCACTCGCCCGGGACCGATACCACCGCCTGCCCGGCGCGGACGTCGAGGAACCCGCCTTCGTGCTCGACGCGGATCATCCCCTTGAGCACCACCGTGATTTCCTCGAACTCGGGGCGCTGGCCGGGCTCCACCCAGCCTTCGGGGGAGACCATGCGGGCCACGCTGACGCTCTCGTGGCCCGAATTGACCCGGCCGGCGTACTCCTCGATCCGCTTCGGCTTGTTGCCCGCCGCCGCGATGACGGTGGGCTGCTCGATCAGTCTCGGCATGGCGTCGCTCCTACTTGACCAGCAGGCTCTTGCCGTCCAGGTTCGTCGTCGGCTTGACGTTATAAAGGTCGAGAATGGTCGGCATCACGTCGCCCATGTAGGCGCCGTTGGGGGTATTCAGCTTGAAGCTGCTGAAGAGGATTCCCTTCACGAGCTCGGGATACACCGAGCAGTGATCGCCGCTCCAGATGTCCAGGTTGGGCTCGACCACGGCCTTGCCGATGCCGCCCAGGCTGTCCTGCCAGCCAACGCGGTAGCCCTCGTTGTTGGAGGGGATGAGGTCGGGGATCAGCACCGGATCGTAGACGCCGTTGTAGGCCTCGTCGCGGGTGAAGACGTGGGCCACGGGTCGCTCCCCTGTCTCCTCGTCCACGAAGGCCTCGAGCCCGGCCTTGATCTGGGCCGTCACGTTTTTATAGTCCTCACCCGGCTGCACGATCCCCTTGGCCTCGCGGCCCACCTGATTGATGTAGATCTGTCCCAATCCCAGCGCATACGCCTTGGTCTTCGACCAGTCGACGTTGACGAAGAAGTTGCCTTGCTCGAAGAGGTCCTCCAGGTTCATGCGCTTGGCGTCCTGGCCGTTCAGCGTCATGAAGCCGTTCTTCACCAGCCAGGTGTTGTAGTTCATGCCGCGGCGGAAGGACGCGAAACCGTGGTCGGAGACGACCATGAGGGCCGCGTCCGGCCGCTTCTGCAGGGTCTCGCCCACGATCCGATCCATCTCCTGGTAGGACTGGAGGATGGACCCCGCCCATTTCGCCGCGCCTTCGGCGTTGTACAACGGGTGCTTGGGATCGAAGTACCGGAACATGATGTGCTGCACGCGGTCGGTGAACTCGAAGTAGTGGACGAGCACGTCCCAGTCGTCCTTGGCGAGGGCGCTGCTCAGGATCTCCTTGTCCTTGTCGACCGTCTGCTTGACGTCGTCGAGGAAGGTCTGCTCGTCGATGGTTCCGGCGGTGGGGGACCAGGTGTCGATCATCCAACCGCGGGTCTTGAACAGGCCGTGCTCGTGGGTGAGGTCGCGGACGAAGCTCGCGGGCGTCGTGACGTCGAAGCCGGGCGGCAGGTGCTCGGGATCGAAGTCGAGGGGCGAGAGGTAGAGCTTGACCTCCGGATCGAGAGAGAGCAGCTTGAACTTGCCGATCCCCTTCACCTTGATCAGCGAGTTGAAGGGGAAGGTGAAGCGCACCCAATCGCTCCACTGGCCGGGCTTCAGCGTGAGGTCGTTGCCCGAAACCTGGATGCGCAGGCTCTGGCGGTCCGGCGCCACCGTCAGCCGCATGGGGAGCTTGAGGTGGTCCACGCCGCCGCCCTTCTTGGGGAACAGCTCGTTGGGCACCTCCTTGATCTCGGTCTCGATGGCGCCCCGGTTGTCCACGAGCTCCACCACCTCGACCTTGAAGTCGCCCCCCCCCTTCGGGGTGAAGAACAGCTCGGAGGTGAAGTAGAACGGCTTGCCGATGCGCTTCGAAAGGTCGGGCACGCCCAGGCCCGAGAGCAGCTTGCCGTGCTCGAAGTCCTTGGGCGGAAAGGTCACCGGGATGCGCATCACCCGCACCCGCTTGCCGGCGTGGCCGAGGAGCTTCCAGAAGGTGTCGCCGTGCTGGTTGTTGACGGCGATGGGCTTGGAGACGGGCAGCAGGCGGGCCGCCGCCATGCCCGCGCCCACGCCGGCAGCCACTCCCAGCACCACGGCGATGGCGGCGGCCACGGCCATCCGCAGGCGGAAGAGCTTGAGGACCAGCAGGAGCAGCAGGGCGAGCACGATGCCGGCGACGGCGCCGACGAACAGGCCGTTGCGGGCGCCGAAGAGGAAGGGCTCTTTGCCCTCCTCGGCGGCGGCGAAAGCCGGGACGTACGTCTTGGGGTTCCGCTTCAGGAAATCGAACACGCCGTGCCGGCCGGGATTGAGGCCGGTGGAGAACGTCGACCAGGAGACCGGAGTCTGCGACGGAATGGTGGGCCGCAGGGGCGAGAAGGACCCTTGGCTGCGCAGCCTGGCGAGATTCGGCAGCTTGCCCTCGTCCATCCACTGCTGGGTGAGCTTGGCGTCGGCGCCGTCGAAGCCGAGGATGATCAGCTTCTTGGGCGGCTGGGCGGCCAGAGGCGCCGAGAGCGCCACCAGGGCAATAAGGGCGAAAGGCAGGGAGCGGATCTTCGTCATGGCGTCAGCGGCTTCCAGGTCAGGGGGTGAGCGAACCTTCGCGAGCGGGGGATTCTAGCAAACCGCCGGGAACTCGGAGGCCGATTTGCCGTAGTCTTCCCCAGGATGAAAACTCAAACCGGCGTTCCCCGCCTTCTCCTGGCCCTCGCCCTCGGCGCCCTGGTCTTCGCGACGGGCGTGATCCTGGCGCGGCAATGGCTGCCCGACTGGCAGGCGCAGCATCTCCTTCCGCAGTCATCTTTCAAGCAGCGTTTCGAGGAGCTGGCGGGTCAGGCGGGTGTCCGGCTGGACCCAGGCGCTCCCACCATCACGTTCGCCAAGCGCGACAAGAAACTGGATGCCGATGAATCGGTCCTCGACGGCCTGCCTCCTGAACAGGCCGCGGAGGTGGGAGCCGGCCTGATCGTCGACGTGAGACACGGCGGGACCCTGGGAGGCGGGAAGGGGCACCGCGACCTGGTCGTTCACTTCTCCTCCGCCGGGCACCCCCTGCTCCTTCAATTTGGGAACAAGGAAGAGATCGTCAAGAGCGCGCTGCGCAAGGAACCGCCGCCGCCACCCGACCTCACGGCCCGTTTTTCCAGTCTCCTGCTCCGGCCCGGGGAGAAGCTCGGCCCGCCGGCCCGCGGCGGCGTCCAGGGCCTGGAGGGAGAGACCTACCCGGTCCAGGGAAGCCGGCCCCCGCAGAGGATCGAGGCCGGAGCGCTGCCGGGAGGGACCCTCCTCGTCATCCGCCAGCCCGTCGAGCCGGAAGAGAAGAGCTTCCACTTCACTGCCGGCAAGATCGCCGAGATCATCATCGTCGTCGTGCCCTTTCTCGCCGGGATCGTCACCGTCACCGTCCTGTTCTTCCTCCTGCTCGGACGGCGCCGCATCGACCTCGTATCCGGCATCCGGCTCGGCGTTCTCCTCCTGGTGGTGGCGGGGGTGTCGGTGCTGGCCGCCGATCCGACCTGGATGGGCTTGCTCGCCGTCGTCGGCGCGCTGTTCGTCGCCTTGTGGGTTTTCGTGGTCTGGTCCTCGGGTGAGTCGTACCTGCGCTCGGCCCAGCCGGGCCTGACCGTGAGCCTCGACGCTCTGCTCCATGGCCGGCTTGGGCCGCGAGGAGGCCGGGCGCTGGTCTGGGG
>JBAPYB010000664.1:0-6743 GCA_049284515.1 Thermoanaerobaculia bacterium | reverse complement strand
GGGGGCGGGAGAAGAGGGCCGGGGTGATGAGGGTCTTGGGAGGGGGAACCCTCCTACCCGTTGAACTTCGTCATCGCCGCCTCCGCCCCCTCCCGCAGCCACAACTCCACGGCGTCGGCGGCACGGCGGATCATGGCCTCGGCGTCTTCGCGCTCCTCCTCGGCGAAGGGCGAGAGGACGAAATCCGCCAGGTCTTCGCCGGGCGGCCTCTCGCCCAGGGGGGCGACGCCGAGGCGGAGGCGGGGCACCTCGGCGGTGCGCAGGCTCTCCAGGATGCTCTCCAGGCCGCGGTGGCCCGCCGGGCTGCCGGCCCGGCGCAGGCGCAGCTTCCCCAACGGCAGGTTGACCTCGTCGTAGACCACCAGCAGGTTGGCGGGATCGAGCTCGTAGCGCTCGACGAAGCAGTGGGCGGCGTGGCCGCTGCGGTTCATGTAGGTCTGCGGCTTGGCGAGCAGCACCTCGTCCATGGCCTCGATGGCCTCGCCGGCCTCGCCGGCATGCGCGATCAACGCGTTGCACTCCAGCCGGTCGAGGGCGAGATGCCAACGCCGGGCGAGCTCCTCGACCACCCGGAAGCCCACGTTGTGGCGGGTGTCGCGGTACGGCTCGCCCGGATTGCCGAGCCCCAGGATGAGGCGCACCATGCGCAGGGCTGCCGGCGGGGCCTACGCCTCGGCCTTGGTCTTCTTGATGACCTCGGGCTCCGCCACGGCCTCGGGGGTCTCGACCGCCTCGAGCTTGCCGTGGCCGATGGACGCGAGCACCTTCTCGGGCTCGTCGAGCACCACGACGCCCTCGGGAACCTTGAGGTCCCGGACCTCGACGTGCTGGCCGATGTGCAGGTTGGTCACGTCGGCCTCGAGGTGCTTCGGGATGTCGCCCGGCAGGCACTCGACGTGGACCTCGCGGGTGACGAAGTCGAGCAGCCCGCCGTCGACCTTGACGCCCACCGCCGTGCCCACCAGCTCGACGGGCACCGCCACCTTCAACTTCTGGTCCAGCAGCACGCGCTGAAAGTCGATGTGGATCACCTGCCGGCTCACCGGGTCCACCTGCAGGTTGCGGATCATGGCATGCCGCTCCTTGTCGCCGAGCTTGAGCAGGAAGATCGGGTTCTCGCCGCCGTGACCTTTCATGGTGTCGACCAGGGTCTTGCGGTCGACCTCGATCGATACGCTCTCCTTGCCGCCGCCGTAGACGACGGCGGGGATCTTGCCGCGGGCGCGCGACCGCCGGTTGGCGTTCTTCCCGGTCTCTTCCCGGGGCTGGACTTCGATGTTCATGGTTTCAGACATGGGGATTCCTCTTCTTCTATTTCTAACGGGCTAAACGAACAGAGAGCTCACGGAGCTGTTTTCGTGGATCCGGCGGATGGCCTCGCCGAGCAGGGATGCGACGGAATACGGGCGCAGCTTCGGCAGGCGGGCGAGCTTGTCGTCCACCGGCGTCGTATTGGTGATGATCACGAGCTCCAGCGGCGACTTGGCGATGCGCTCCAGCGCCGGTCCGGAGAGGATGCCGTGGACGCCCGCGGCGAAGACCCGGTTGGCCCCCTCCTTCTTCAGGGCATCCACCGTCTTGGTCAGGGTGCCGGCGGTGTCGATGATGTCGTCCACGATCAGGCAGTTGCAGCCGGCGACGTCGCCGATGACACGCATGATCTCGGCCTCGTTGGGCGCCGTCCGCCGCTTGTCGACGATGGCGAGCCCCGACTCCAGGCGCTTGGCGATGGCCCGCGCCCGCTCGACGCCGCCGGCATCGGGGGAGACGACGACGAGGTCCGGGATCTTCAGCTCGCGCACCGCGTCCAGGATGACCGGCGCGGCGAACAGATGGTCCACCGGCACGTCGAAGAAACCCTGGATCTGGTCGGCGTGGAGGTCCATGGTCAGCACGCGGTCGGCGCCGGCGCGGGAGATGAGGTCCGCCACCAGCTTGGCGGTGATGGGCACCCGCGGCTTGTCTTTCTTGTCCTGCCGCGCGTAGCCGTAGTAGGGGATGACGGCCGTCACCCGCGACGCCGAGGAGCGCTTGAAGCTGTCGAGCAGGATCAACAGCTCCATCAGGTTCTCGTTGACGGGATTGCACGTCGGCTGGACGACGAAGACGTCGGAGCCGCGCACGTTCTCCTCGATCTGGCAGAAGGTCTCGCCGTCCGAGAAATTGAAGGAGGCCACCTTGCCGGCCGTCAGGTTCAGGTAGTCGCAGATCTCCTGCACCAGCGCCGGATGGGCGCGCCCGCCGAAAATTTTCAGCTCACCAGCCATAGTTTCCCCAGAAAAAGACGCCTCTGCAACGGGCTCCCTCGCGCCCTGGCCGCGAGCGGCGAGACTCAACGCGCGACGGTGACTTGGATTCCTGCTGCCTGTCGATCTGGTTGGGGCGGGAGGATTCGAACCTCCGAGTGCCAGATCCAAAGTCTGGTGCCTTACCGCTTGGCGACGCCCCAGTGTCTCGGTGTTTCCCGTCCGGGCGACGACTCCGCACCCGGGCAGCCGCCTGCTGCACCGCGCACCTCTCCGACGCCCGGCAACCGGGAGCCCCCCAAGGATTGCAAACTCGACTATACGGTCCAGAAGGAGTCGCTGAGGTGAATCTCCTCGACCTCTTCCAGGGTCTTCTCCGCAGCCGCGACGGCGTGCCCTTCCGCCCCGCCGTCGGGTGAGCCGTCGGCGATCGAGGACCGCAACGACCGCTCGCCACGGTTCGCCGGTGGATCCCCCCGTTCCTGAAGCACCCGATCATACTCGGCCAGCACCTTTTCCTCGATCGTCCGCCGGGTCTCGTTGTTCAAGGGATGGGCCACATCCTTGAACTCGCCGTTCTTCTTCTTCCGACTCGGCATGCTGATGAAAAGCCCATCCCGTCCCTGGATGATCTTGATATCGTTGACCATGAAGCACTGGTCAAATACGATCGAGACGAACGCCTTGAGCTTCTCCTCTTGAATCGGAAAGACCTTGACCTCTGTGATCTCCATGTTCGATGTCCTCTCCGGGTCATCCCTGATCGGACCTTCGCGTGCGCGACACGACCGACGGCAACGAAGCCCCCCGCCCATAGGTCGCGGCGGCCACTCCCAAACCCAGGACGCCGGGCCGAGACCCGTCACGTCCCGGAGGGGCCGCACTATACACGCGTCGGTATCAATCGACGCATTATATACTGGCTGGGACTTCCCGGTACCATCGCCGGTAACATCGCGAGGAGACATCGGCTGAAGGCGCACCTGCTTCGACTGCAAGCGGGCCGCGCCGCCGTCAACCGCGGCCCTCTATGCTAGAGATGCGGCGGAGGCGTGTCAAATCGCGATTCCACTGGACGCCTACTCCTCGCTCCCCGGCAGGTCCGCAGCGCCGCAGGGCGTCTTCCTGTAGTCCGGCGGGACGGCGAGCCGCGGCGGCTCGCGGTCGAGGTTCTCCCGCAGCACCTCCCGCCAGCGCACCTGCACCCCCCGCTCGCGGTCGGAGAGGATGGCCCAGTCGTCGCGGCGTATCCACCAGACCTTGGGCGTGCTGCCCTCCGACAGCGTCCAGCTCAGCACCGAGCCCCCCTCGCCCAGGGCCCCGGTCCACCGGCGGTCCTCGGCGTCCTTGAAGTCGAACTCCCGCCCCCTCGGGGTCGCGGCGGGTGAGCCGGGCGCCGGCTCGCCCGGCACCCGGCCGATCAGCAGCGACGGCAGGGACAGCAGGGGGAAGGGGCCGAGCGGCACCCCGGAGACGTCGAACCGCCCTGCGAACTGGCAGTAGTTGCGGCTGTGGTGGTTGAGCCACAGGCCGTCGGCGTCGTTGACGTCGAGGCTCCAGAGCGACCGCCCCAGGGGGTCCGAAGCCTGGACCTGATAGCGGGCCGGCGACACGAGCCGGAGGGTGACCTTGAAAGAGCCCTCCCCCTCTGGGCCCGAATAGCTCACCCGGTACAGCCACTGCGAGCCGTAGGCCTCTTGCGGCATCTGCCAGGGGAGGAGCGTGGGCGCGGGAGTGGGCCGGGGTTGTTGGGGCGGAGGGGCCGGCTTGGAGGCACAGCCGGCCGTCGACAGGAGGAGCAAAAGACACAGCGTCAGGACGGCCCAGGCGGTCTCAGGACCGCGGCTTCTTGTCGAGATCGCCGAGCTTGCGCCGCACCTGCTCCGCATTGCCTCCTTCGAGATCGAGCGACCGCTGGTAGGCCTGGCGTGCCCTCTCCGTCTGTCCCAACGCAACATAGACATCTCCCAGGTGCTCCTGCAGCGTCGCGTCCTCGGGATCCAGGCGGGCGGCCCGCTCCAGCATCCCCCGGGCCTGGTCGGTGCGGCCCAGCCGGAAATAGGTCCAGCCCAGAGAGTCGACGTAGGCGCCGTTGTCAGGATCGAGCGCCACCGCCCGGGTCACCAACGCCAGGGCCTCTTCCAGATTCATGCCTGCCTCGGCGAAGGTGTAGCCGAGGTAGTTCATGGCGGCGTGAAACTCGGGATCGAGCTTGAGCACGCGGCGAAACTCCGCCACCGCCCGGTCCCGCTGCCCGGTGCGGTCGTAGGCCGCGCCCAGCAGGAAGCCGGCGGCCAACTGGTCCGGGTGCGCCGCCGCCAGCTTCTCCAGGATCGGGATCGACTCCTGGTAGTGCTCGACCCGCTGGTAGGACGAGGCCGCCGCCTGGGCTGTGGCGTCGTCGCCGGCGGCGAGCTCGTCGAGCTCGTGCCGGGCCTCGGCGTCGCGGCCGGCGCGGAAGAGGACCTCGGCCCGGCGGCCGGTGACGGCGGGAGTCTTCTTCTCCTTGTCCAGCAGGGCGAGGGCCTCGTCGTAGCGCTTGGCCCGCCCCCAGGCGTCGGCCTGGAACAGCACGGCCGCCTGGCGCGTCGGCTCGTCGCTCGCAGCGAGCAGGGGGCGCAGCAGCTCGCTCACCTGGTCCCACTGCTTGCCGTCGAGGGCGAACTGCGCCGCCTCCAGCCGCACCTCCCGCGACGCCTCGGCCTTGCCGTCCTTGGCCAGCACGTCGGAGAGCTCGACCAGGGTGCGCTCGGCTTCGTCCCGCCGGCCCGCCCGCTGCTGCAGCTTGGCGACGGCCATGGCGAGGCCGACGTCCTTGGGCTGGATCTCACGGACCTTGGAAATCAGGGCGAGCGCCTCGGTGGTAGCCCCCTGGGCGGTGAGGATCAGGCCCTTGAGGAGCAGGATGGGCTGCTCGGCGCTCGGCTTGGCCGCCAGCGGCTCGACCATCTTCAGCGCCTCGTCGAGCCGGCCGCTCTGGTAGAGGGCCCAGGCGTACTGGCGCTGGTAGCGGGGGTCCGCGCGCGCCTCTTCGGGCGCGCCGTCCAGCGTCTCGAACACGGCCTTGGCGTCGCCCCGGCGGCTCTGCAGGTCGGCCAGGCTGAACCGCGCCTCCAGCGAGCCGGGATCGAAGGCCAGAATGTCGCCCAGCGACTTCTCCGCCTCCTGCAGCTTGCCGGACCGGATCAGCGATTCCACCAGCAGGGCATAGGCCAGACGTTGCCGCGGGACGTTGTTCACCAGCTCCTGGAAGACCACCGCCGCCTTGTCCGGCTGGTTCTGGTCGAGGTAGATGCGGCCCAGGGTGGTGGCCGACTGGACGTCCGTGCGGTCGCGCTGCCGTACCTCTTCCAAGGCCTCGCGGGCCGTGACCAGGGCCGCGGGATCGATCGTCGCCAGGTCGAGGTAGACATCGCCCGCCGCCCGCAGCACGTCGAGGTTGTCGGGCGCCCGGCGGCGCGCCTCGGCGATCTTTTCCCCCGCCTTGTGCAGCGACTCGTCGCGCTGCGCAGGGCTGCGTGCATACTGGGCCATCCGGGCCAGCAGCCGCGCGTGCTCGACGAAGATATAGGCGGTCTGCTTCGAGTCCGCAGCGGCCAGCTTCTCGGCCTGCTCGTAGGCCGCCAGGGCATCGTTGGTCGACCCCTCGACAGCGAGCAGCTTACCGAGTGTAAATTGGTAGGAGGCCGCGGCGCCCATGGAGGCCTCGGCGGCCGGCGCGGCGAACAGCAGGGAGGGGGAAAGGACGAGGCAGGCGGCAAATGCCGTGAGGACCGAGCGCTTCACCTCTTCAGGATAGCAGTGGTGCACGGCGCTTTACAAGGAGATCGATGCGATCCTATAATGGCGCCCTTGCGCTTAAGTAGCGGAAAGTGAACAAGTTAACCAGATGGCGAAGCTCGGACAACTCTTGGTGGCGCGCGGTTGGATCACCGTCCAGCAACTGACCCGCGCCCTGAAGAACCAGAACGTGGCCGGCGGACGGCTCGGCACCTGCCTGCTGGAGATGGACGCCCTGAGCGAGGACCTGCTGCTCAAAGGGCTGGCGGAGCAGCACGGCGTGCCCGCCGCCGGCCTCGACGACCTGCGGGGCGTGCCGGACGAGGTGCTGGAGCTGATCCCCGACAAGCTCGCCCGGCGCCTGCGCTGCGTCCCCTTCCGGGTGGAGGGCAGCCGGCTCGACCTGGCGGTGACCGATCCCCGCAACCTCTCGGCCCAGGACGAGATCGCCTTCGCCTCCGGCAAGCGGGTGAAGGTCCTCGTCGCGCCCGAAATCCGTATCCTCGAGGCGCTGGAGAAGTACTACGGCGAGGAGTGCCCGTCGCGCTTCGGCAACGTGCTCGACCGCCTCAACCGCGCCCGCTTCCTGTGGGACAAGCCTGCTCCGGCGCCGCAGCCCGAGTTTACCCAGCCGGTGCTGCGCAGCCCGTTCGACACGCCGCCGCCGCTGCGGATGCCGCCCTCGCTGCCCGACTGGGCGCCGCCGCCGCCCAAACC
>JBAPYB010000663.1:0-7763 GCA_049284515.1 Thermoanaerobaculia bacterium | reverse complement strand
GAGGCCGAAATCGAGTTGCGCGAGGGTCCGGCGCTGTCGGGAAACGGCGTGCTCGAAACGCAGGAGAATTTAGGTCCGCTGCACGAGTTCGAGACTCTGCACGCGAGCTACACGGCGGCTTTCAACGGCGGTGTGTCCACGGCGCAGGCGGGTACCTTGAGCCACCGGGTCTGGTTCATCGACGCCTCCGGGCAGGTGGTGACCGTCTACACCCAGGGCCCCCGGGTCTACGTGCGGATCGAAGATCATCGGTTCAACGATCCCGGAGCCCTCGACCGCAGCTTCGCGGAGGTGCGCTCAGCGTCCGGAGACCTCGTGGACTTCGAGCTGACGGAGACGGGCCTGGCGACGGGAATCTACGAAGGTTCCTTGTTGGTGGACCTCCAGGGCGCTCCGGCGTCGGACGGCCGTCTTCAGGCGCACCCTGGTGAGGAAATCACGGCTCAGATCGAGACGGGCTTCACGGCCGAGCCGGCCCGGGCGCGGATCGACTTCACGACGGTCAACAACGCCCCGGTAGCCAATACCGACACGGCGATGGTGGCAGAGGACGGCACTATCTCCGTGAATGTCCTCGCGAACGATACCGATCCGGACGGGGACACCCTGACCGTGGCCTCGGTCACCCAGGGGACGCACGGGACGGTTTCGATCAATCCGGATCAGACGGTGCAGTACACCCCCGTGTCGAACTATAACGGTCCGGACACCTTCACCTACACGATTTCGGACGGCAACGGTGAGTCTGCAACAGCCAATGTGACGATCACCGTCACGGCGGTCAACGACGCGCCGGTGGCGAACGCCGACGCGGCGACGGTGGCAGAGGACGGCAACGTCTCCGTGGCCGTTCTATCGAACGATACCGATCCGGATGGCGATACCCTGACCGTGGCTTCGGTCATCCAGGGGACGCACGGTACGGTTTCGATCAATCCCGACCAGACGGTGAAATACACCCCGGCTGCGAACTACAACGGCAGCGACACGTTCACCTACACGATTTCGGACGGCAACGGCGGGTCCGCTACGGCGACGGTGACGGTCACCGTCACGGCGGTCAACGACGCGCCGGTGGCGAACGCCGACGCGGCGACGGTTGCAGAGGACGGCAACGTCTCCGTGGCTGTTCTCGCGAACGATACCGATCCGGACGGCGACATCCTGACCGTGGCCTCGGTTACCCAGGGGACGCACGGTACGGTTTCGATCAACCCCGACAAAACGGTGAGGTACACCCCGGCAGCGAACTACAACGGCAGCGACACGTTCACCTACACGATTTCGGACGGCCATGGGGGCACGGCGACGGCAGCAGTGTCGATCACCATCACGGCGGTCAACGACGCGCCGGTGGCGAACGCTGACGCGGCGACGGTTGCAGAGGACGGCAACGTCTCCGTGGCCGTTCTATCGAACGATACCGATCCGGATGGCGACACCCTGACCGTGGCCTCGGTCACCCAGGGGACGCACGGTACGGTTTCGATCAATCCCGACAAGACGGTGAAGTACACTCCGGCAGCGAACTACAACGGCAGCGACACGTTCACCTACACGATTTCGGACGGCCATGGGGGCACGGCGACGGCGTCGGTGGCGATCACCATCACGGCGGTCAACGACGCGCCGGTGGCGAACGCCGATGCGGCGACGGTTGCAGAGGACGGCAATATCTCCGTGGCCGTTCTATCGAACGATACCGATCCGGACGGCGACACCCTGACCGTGGCCTCGGTTACCCAGGGGACGCACGGTACGGTTTCGATCAATCCCGACAAGACGGTGAGGTACGCTCCGGCAGCGAACTACAACGGCAGCGACACGTTCACCTACACGGTTTCGGACGGCCACGGCGCCACGGCGACGGCGTCGGTGGCGATCACCATCACGGCGGTCAACGACGCTCCCGTGGCGGTCAACGACACGGCAGCCACCGTGGCGGGCTCTGCGGTGACGGTCAACGTCCTCGCCAATGACTCCGATATCGACAGCCCGACCCTGACGGTGACGGCCGTTACCCAAGGAGCCCACGGTGCCGTGGCAATCAACCCGGACAAGACGGTGACCTACACCGCCGGGCTGTTCGTGGGCACGGACAGCTTCACCTACACCCTCTCCGACGGCAACGGCGGTACGGCCACGGGCACTGTGACCGTGACGGTGACGGCGCCGCCGCGGGTGGCGACGGGCATCCAGGCCCGCTACGACTTCAACGAAGGCAGCGGCTCGATTGTCCACGACAACTCGGGGGTGGGCACGCCGCTCAACCTGACGATCGACAAACCCCAACTGGTCTCCTGGGTCTCCGGCGGGCTCACCGTCAACACCTCCACGAAGATCGGCAACGGCAACCCGGCCACCAAGATCATCAATGCGGCCAAGGCGAGCAACGCCGTCACCGTCGAGGCTTGGATCACGCCGTCCAGTCTGAGCCTCACCGGCCCGGCCCGCATCCTCGACCTGTCGAAGAACACCGCCCAGCGCAATCTGGTCTTCGGCCAGTCGGGCAACCGCTACGAGAGCCAGATCAAGACCTCGAGCGGCACCCTCTCGCTGCAGAGCCCGGCGGCGAGCCTCACCCTCAACCTGATGCACGTCGTCTACACCCGCGACAGCTCGGGCCAGGCCGTCTATTACATCAACGGCGTCCAGGTCTCGAGCCAGACCACGAGCGGCAACCTCTCGAGTTGGGGCACGGACCACGATCTGACCCTGTCGGAAAACTGGCGGGGAACGTACTTCCTGGTCGGCATCTATGGCCGGGCCCTCAGCGCGGCCGAGGTGCAACAGAACTTCCTGGCGGGAGTGAACGCGAACTGATCGCTCGATCGGCTTCGTGAAGGAACCTTCCTGAAGCAAAGGGGCGGACCTGCGGGCTCCGCCCCTTTCACCTCTCCACGATCGGCAGCTATAAAGGCCGGCCGCTACCGCGCCTTCGCCATTGCCAGAGTGATGTCCTTGGACGAGGGCAGCTTCTCCACGGCGCCGTCGGGGGTCCAGACGGTGGCCCCGTTCTTCGTCTCCCGTTTCATCCAGGAAGCTGCGGTGAGGCTCACCTCGACGGGCATCTTCCCGTCCGTCGGGGCCGGCCGGCCGGTCTCCGTGCTCCAGAAGTTGAACAGTCGCAACTGGCGGGTGGCGCCCGGCTCCACGGACTCGAGGAAGAGCCGGTCGCGGTAGGCCGACAGGGTGACGCCGCTCACTTTCACGCTGAATTCCAGGGCGGAAGCGGGACGGTTGCCCGCGTTCTTGAGGGTCACGGTGAGATGGCAGAGGGTGTTCGGCCCGGGCGATGCCGGCTCGACCTGGATCGCCTCCAGGGAGAGGGCGGGCGCGGCGGGCTTGTCCTCCCCCGGCAGGGCCGGGGAGATCAGGCTCAGCGCCAGGGCGAGGGGCAGGGTGTGGCGGAGGTGGCTGGGCAGGCTCATAGAGGTCGCGCCGGATCTTACTCCAAAATGATACCCTGCTGTGCGATGCGCGTTCCCGGGGCTTTCGCCGTCCTGCTGCTCCTTGCTCTCCCGTCGAGCGCCGAAGGAATCAAGTTTCGTGAGGTCTCCCGTGCCTGGGGGATCGACTACCGGCATCACTTCGGCGGCTCGGGCCGCCGCTACATGGTGGAAACCATGGTGGGCGGCGCCGTGATGTTCGACTTCGACGGCGACGGCGATCAGGACCTCTTCTTCGTCGACGGCGGCAGTCTGCCGGGCTACACCGGCGAGCCCGCCCGCTCGCGCCTTTTCCGCAATGACGGCAACGGCCATTTCGTCGACTGGACGGAGAAGTCGGGAATCAAGATCCAGAGCTACGGCGTGGGGGGCACGGCCGGCGACATCGACGGCGACGGCGACCTCGACCTCTACGTCACCACTTTCGGCGGTCCCAACCAGCTCTTCCGCAACAATGGCGATGGCACCTTCACCGACGTCACCGCCAAGGCCGGGGTGGGCGAGACCCTCTGGAGCTCTTCCGCCGCCTTCGCCGACGTCGACAACGACGGCGACCTCGACCTCTTCGTCGTCAACTACGTGGACTTCTCGGTGACCGACAACAAGGTCTGCGGCGACCTCAAGCGCCACCTGCCGGGCTATTGCCATCCCGACGTCTACAATCCGCTCCCCGTCCGCTTCTACCGCAACCGGGGCGACGGCACCTTCGAGGACGCCACGCAGTCCGCCGGTTTCGGCGGCGCCGTGGGACCCGGCCTCGGCGTCGTCTTCGGCGACATCGACAACGACGGCTGGCAGGACGTCTTCATCGCCAACGACAACAAGCCCAACTTCCTCTTCCACAACAAGGGCAACGGCACCTTCGAGGATATTTCGCTGCTCTCCGGGACGGCGATGGGCAACAAGGGCAGGCCCGAGGCCGGCATGGGAACCGACATGGGCGACTTCGACAACGACGGCCTGCTCGACGTCGTCGTCACCAACTTCGAGCTCGAGACGTTCGGTCTCTACAAGAACATGGGCGGCGACGCCTTCCTGGACGATCGGGCGCCTGCCCGCATCGCGGAGCCCACCCTGATGTCCCTGGGCTTCGGCACGGCCTTCGCCGACCTCGATCAGGACGGGGACCTCGACCTGATCTTCGCCAACGGGCACATCAACGACAACGCCGCTGACTACATCGATGGGAGCCACTACCGCCAGAGGAACCAGGTGTTCGAAAACCTCGGCGACGGCAAGTTCCGCGAGGACAAGGAAACGGGAATGAACGGGCTGCACGCTCACCGCGGCATGGCCGTCGGCGACCTGGACGGCGACGGCGATCTGGACGTGGTGGTGGTCTCCTCCAACGAGGAGTGCGAGGTCTATGAGAACGTCACCGCGGGCGGCAAGTACCTGCAGGTGGACTTCGCCGCGCCCAGCGGCAACCGTTTCGCGATCGGCGCCCGCCTCGAGCTCGAAGTCGGCGGCAAGCGCCAGATCCGCGACGTGAAGACGGCCTCCTCTTTCCTGTCGCAGAATGCCCTGTCCGTCCACTTCGGCCTGGGCAAGAACAACTCCGTGGACCGCCTCACGGTCCGCCGTCCGGGCAACGTGCAGGTGTTCGAGAACCTGCCGGCGAACAAGCGGCTGGTGATCGAGTAGGGACCCTTTACTTCTCTTCCAGGCTCTTCAGGTTTTTGGTCGCCATCGGATCTCCCGGGCGCAGGCTGAGGACCTTCTGGAGCAACTCCCGGGCTTCCTCTTTGCGTCCCTGGGAGAGGTCCAGGACGGCGAGGTCGTTCAAGGCGGCCAGGTGGTCCGGCCGAAGCTGGAGGGCCCGGCGGAAGTCCTTCTCGGCCGCGGGTAGCTGCTGCAGAGTCATGCGCACTACGCCACGGAGGTAGACGTTGTCCGGGTTGTCGGGGGCGGCGGCGACGGCGGCCTCGATCGTCCTCAGCGCCTCGTCACTGCGCTTCAGGGCCAGCAGGGTCGTCACCTCGGCGGCGCGCGGCCGGGGATCGCCCGCCTGCGCCAGGGAGATCTCCTGGCGGATGGCCTTCAAGGCCTCCTCCCCCTTCCCCTGGGCCAGCAGGGCCGCGGCAGCCTTGAGATTGCGCCCGGTGGGATCGGCCGCGTCGCGCTCGAACTCGTTGACTCGTTCGCTGTTGGCCTGCTGGCTGGATTGCAGCCTGCGGGAGGTTTCGAGCGACCGGTTGGCGTCGTCGCGGCGGCCGGCGGCGAGCTGGGCGCGCGCGAGCAACTGCCAGGCCTGGAGCCTCTGCGGCGCGCGCCGGGTGGCCATGTCGAGGGCGGTGATGGCCTCGGGCCACTTCGCGAGGGCCACCAGGGCCTGGCCGTATTCAAAGGCGACGTCGGCCTGGAAGCCCTGCTCCGCGGCGCTCGTGGGCTCCCGGGCCAACAGGGCCCCGGCGAAGGGCGAGAGAGTGGCGGCGGCGTCCGCCGCGTTGCCGGCCAGATATTGCGCGCGGGCCAGCACCAGCGCCAGCGAGGGATCGTTGCCGGCCCTGCCTTGAAGCATCTTGATGGCCTCGGCCGACTCGCCGATGGCCAGGTAGCAATCCGCGAGATAGCGCCGGCCGTCGAGCTCCAGCGCGGGAGGCGCGCCGTGGAGCAGCGGCTCCAGCATGGTGATGGCCTGCCGCGGCTGCTGCTGGAGTAAGAGCAGGCGGCCGCGCAGCACGCGTCCGCGGGGATCGTTCTCCGGCAGGTCCGTGATCAGCTCCGCGGCTTCGGGCAAACGGTCGAGCTCGATCGCGGCGTAGGTGGCGGAGAGGCGGGCCTCCGCGTCGTCGGGATTCGCCTTCACCCAGGGCCGCAGCAGGGTATAGCTCTCGGCGATGCGGCTCTCGGTGCCCAGCAACATCCCGAGATCGCGGGCGGCGGGGGAGCCGGGCGCCCTGGCCAGGGCCTGGCGGAGATAGGACTCGGCCTTCTGGGTCTGCCCCAGGAGCATGGCGGCGCGGCCCGCGTTGTGAAGGATCGCCGGCACCGCCGCGCCGCTGTCCGCCAGGGGGCCGAGGAGGGCCAGCGCCTCCTTCGGCCGCTCGGTCTCCAGGTACAGTGAGCCCAACAGGGCCAGGACGGCGGGATGGACGCCAGGCTTCTTGCGCAGAGGCTCGAGCAGGGCGATGGCGCCCTTGAAGTCCCCCTGCCGGAATTTCTCGCCCGCCTGGGCCACCTGCGGCGGCGGCGGTCCGGGAGCGGCGGCCTTGGGCTTGCCGGCGGCATTTCCGGGAGGGGCCGGAGCGGCGGCGGCGAGGCTGGCGAAGAGCGTCAGGACGAGCAGTGACAGGAGACGGCGTTGCATCGGACGAATCCTACTCCACCTCCCGTAGAATCACCCGATGCTTCGCGCCGCGCTGCTCCTTCCCCTGGCTCTCGCCGTGCTCGCCGAGCCGCCCGCCGCATCGCCGCCGCCCGCTCCGGCGGAGGCCGCGGCCAGGCTGCGCAACCTCGGGCTGGCGCAGCTCGAAAACGAGCAGGCCGACCAGGCCGAAGCGGTTTTCCGCCAGCTCCTGCCGCTGGTGCCCGCCGATCCGCTCCCCTACGCCAACCTCGCCGTCGCGGCCCTGCGGCGGCAGAAGAGCGACGAGGCCCAGAGCTGGATCGCCCAGGCCCTGGCCAAAGCCCCGGGGCGGCCGGACCTCCTGGCCCTCCAGGGGGAGGTCCTGCAACGGGCGGGCAACGACGAGGAGGCCCTCGCCGCCTACCGCAAGGCCGCCACGGCGGCGCCGGACCGCGTGGACGTCGCCTATTCCCTCTACCGTCAGGCGGGCAGTCTCACCAGTCCCGCGGCGGTGGCGGCGCTTGCCGAGGCCCTGCAGGCCCTCCAGCGGCTGCGCCCCGAGAGCCTCGTCGTCCTCCTGCAGAGCGGCCAGCGGGCCATTGCCGCCGGCGACCGGGCGGCGGCCACGCAGAGCTTCCTGCGCGTCCGCGAGCTACTCGATCCGGCGCCGCCCCTGGCCTCTACGTCTCTCGCCGCCGTGCTGACCGCCCTGGAGTCGGGCGACGTGGCCGCAGGCCGGCTGCCGGCCCTGCGGCTGGAGAACGTGCTGCGGTCCACGATCATGTACCAGCGGGACCTCAAGGAGCTCGCCCCCAACGTCCAGGGCATTCCGGTGGAGCGATTCGCGGCCGAGCCGCCGCCCTCTTCCTGGGGAGATCCCCTGCCGGTGCGTTTTCCGGCCACGCTCCTCGCGGCCGGCGCCACGGTGGAACGGGCGCTGGCGGTGGGCGACTTCGACGGCGACGAGCGGCCGGACCTCGTGCGGGTGATTGCCGGCAGCGCCGGCAGCCCGCCCCGCCTGGAGG
>JBAPYB010000662.1:0-6513 GCA_049284515.1 Thermoanaerobaculia bacterium | reverse complement strand
ACGCCCAGGTGCGCGAGCGGGTGCTGGCGCAGCTCCGCACGCTGGGCTACGCGCCGGTCGTGGAGGAGGAGTTCGCCTGCCAGGCCGGGAGGGGCTGCGCCAGGGTGCGGAACGTGCTGGCGCGGCTACCGGGTGGCTCGGGCCGGGAGGCGGGGAAGGCCGTCCTGCTCGCCGCTCACTACGACTCGGTGCCCGCCGGTCCCGGGGCCGGTGATGACATGACGGGGACGGCCGCCGTGCTCGAGGTCGCCCGTGCATTGAAGGCGGGTCCGCCGCTGCGCAACACCGTGCTCTTCCTGATCGACGAGGGCGAGGAGGAGGGTCTCCTGGGAGCCAAGGCTTTCACGGAGACGAGCCCGGAGGCCGCCGAGGTGGGCGTCGTGGTGAACCTGGAGGCGCGGGGCACCGGCGGTCCCAGCCTGATGTTCCAGACCAGCCCCGACGATGCCTGGCTGCTCGACGCCTGGGCGCCGCGGGCGTCGAAGCCCTTCACCAGCTCGCTGTTCTCGACTGTCTACCGCTTCATGCCCAACGAGACGGACCTGACGGAGTTCATGGGCCGCGGCATGCCGGGGATGAACTTCGCCTTCATCGAGCAGCCGAGCCACTACCATACGCCGCTGGACAACCTGGCGGACGCCTCTCCGGGGAGCCTCCAGCACCACGGCGACAACGCCCTGGCGGCGGTGCGCGGCCTGGCCGAGGCGGATCTCGCCCATCCGCCCCGCGGCAGCGCGGTGTACTTCGACCTGCTGCACCTGGCGGTATTGCGCTGGCCGGCGGCCCTGAGCCCCGGGCTCGGCATCGTCGCCCTGATCCTGATGCTGGCCGCGGCCTGGCTCGCCCGCAGGCGCGGCCTCGCCACTTGGGGCGCCGTGGCCGTGGGTGCGGTGTCGCCGCTCGTCGCCCTCCTTCTCGTCCTGGTGGTGACCCTTGGGCTGCAAATGCTCCTGGCCGGCGCTTTTCCCGCGCAGTGGGTGGCTCATCCCCTGCCAGCCATGCTGGCGTTCTGGTTGCTGCCGCTCGCGGTCACGGTGGCTCTCGGGGGGGTGCTGGGCCGGCGGTCCGGCCCCACGGGGCCATGGCTGGGGGTCTGGATCTGCTGGTCGCTGCTCGGCATCCTCCTCGGTCTCACGCTGCCGGGCTTGAGCTATCTCTTCCTGCCGCCGGCTCTGGTCGCCGGAGCGCTCGGCGTCGCCGTGTTCGCCGCCGGCGGCTCGGCCGCCGGGAGGATGGCGGCCGCCATCATCCCGGCCCTGGTGGTGGGGCTGCTCTGGTTCCCAATTCTCGGTTCCCTCTACCTTGGTCTCGGGCTCGTCGGCCTGATGGCGATTTCCATCCTGCTGGCTTTCGTCTACAGCTCGTTGATTCCCCTGGCTCGCCCGGCGGGTGCTCTGGGCCGGCGGTGGCTACCCCTGGCCGCGGCGGCGGTGGGCGTGATCGGCGCGGCGGCCGCCATGGTCTCGCCGCCGAGCTCGCCGCAGGTGCCGGGCAACGACGTCATTCAGCTTCATGAGGACGCCGGTACGGGCGTCAGCCGCTGGGTGGTGTTCGGCGCGCCGCCGTTGCCGCAGAACCTGCGGCAGGCCGCGGCTTTCGCCCCGAAGCCCGAGGTGCCGTACCCTTGGCTGCCGCCGCAGGACCTGGCGTTCGTCGCCCCGGCTCCCCGGCTCGACGCTCCCGGACCTGAGCTGGCCGTGGAGCAGGATTCGGCCGTCGAAGGCAAGCGCCATGTCCGCTTGCGGCTGACCTCGCCGCGGGGCGCGCAGGTGGGGAGCTTCGCGATTCCGGCCGAGGCCCGGCTCGAGTCGATCAAGATCGACGGCCACGCCTGCCCCGCGACCGATACCAGGGCGGGGCGCGACCGCGCCCAGAGCTGGAAGCTGCTCTCGAACCTCACTCTTCCCCCTGGCGGCTCCGAGGTGGAGGTCGTGCTCGGCTCGACGAAGCCGGCGGACTGGTACGTGATCGACCGTTCCTACAGATTGCCGCCCACCGCCGCGGCGCTGCTCGCGGCGCGGCCGAAGGATGTCGTCACCATCCAGGGCGGCGATGCGGTGGTGGTGAGCCGGAAGGTGAGGATCTGAGGGGATGGAGCGGATGGAAGGGGCGAGGCCAGGCCGCGCCCCCTCCCAGGACCTGCACGCTTAGGAGCCGGCCTTGGGGGCCGAGGGAGCGATGGAGTCCACCTTGATGGCGGAGCCGTCCGCTTCGCCGGTGACCTTCACCTCATAACCGAGATTGGCCTTGGCGGCGTCCTGATTGTCCAGCGAGTAGAGCTTTTTGTCGGCGTTGTTGTAGAACACCAGCTTCTTGCCTTCCGAGGCGCACTTCTCGGAGCACCCTTTGTGCTCGGCGTTGGCGCCCTTGGCGCCGCACTTCGTGTCGGTGATCCAGCCGGTCCAGGAGCCCTTGGTGCCGGCGCCGGCCAGGGGCAGGGCCAGGAGAGCGGTCAGGGCGAAGAGAGCGAGCAGGACGGTGGTCTTCTTCATGGCGTTCCTCCGAAGAGTTGAAAGAGATGAGACGTGGGGTTCAAGCTCTGATGAATCATGTCGAGGCTGGCGATCTTAGCACCACTTCCTTAGGGACCCAAGGACGTCGAGGCGGCGAAGCCGGCGACGGTCTGCAATAATCCGCGGATGCCGACCTACCGTCTCACCCTGGAATACGAAGGCACCCGCTATCACGGATGGCAGGAGCAGAAGAACGCGCGCTCGGTGGCGGGCGAGCTGCGCCGGGCGGTGGAGGACGCCGGAGCGCGGGTGCGCGAGTTCGGCGGCTCGGGGCGCACCGACGCGGGCGTCCACGCCCTGGCCCAATCCGCCCATCTGCGGCTCCAGGGCGCCGTCGATCCCGAGCCGTTCCGGCGGGAGGTCAACGAACGCCTGCCGGCGGACGTCCACGTCCTGTCTTTGACTCCGGCGGCGGACAAGTTCCACTCCCGGCACGACGCCGTCTCCCGTTCCTACCTCTACCAGATTTCGCGGCGCCGCACGGCTCTCGCGAAGCGCTGGGTCTGGTGGGTGAAGCGGCCGCTGGACGAAGGCCGCATGATCTCGGCGGCCGGGCTGGTCGCCGGGAGGCACGATTTCCGTCTCTTTGCCGAGAAGCCGGCCGAGCAGCCGAGCACCGTGGTAGTGGTGGACAGGGTCGAGATCGCCACCGTCGGCGCGCTGATCCTCGTCCGCGTCACCGCCTCGCACTTCCTCTGGAAGATGGTCCGCCGGCTCGTCGGCACGCTCGTGCAGGTGGGAGCCGGAGAGCTCGACCGCCAGTCTTTCGTGAGGCTGATCGCTGCGAGGTCGCCGGAATCCGGAAAAGGCCTGCCCGCGGAATGGACGGCGCCGCCTTCCGGATTGTTCCTGGAGAGAGTGATCTATTCCGGAGATCCGCCGGTGGGGGCGATCGTGGCCGCTGTGCCTGTGTCGGGGGATTTTGGATTTTAGATTTTGGATTTTGGATTGAGGAATGGGGGGGAGATGGACGAGCGGCGGTTCAAGGAGAGGACGAAGCAGTTGGGCCTTCGAGTGATCCGGGTCGTGGAGGCGCTGCCGCGGGGACGGTCGGCTGACGTTATCGGGAAGCAACTGCTACGATCCGCCACCTCGGTGGGAGCGAACTACCGGGCCGCCTGCCGTGGACGATCCGCCGCAGACGTCATCAGCAAGTTGGGAATCGTGGAGGAAGAGGCCGACGCGACTCCCGGCCCCCAATCCAAAATCCAAAATCGGAAATCCAAAATCCCATGAGCCTTCTCTACACCGCCCACGTTCCCGCCGGCGATGGCCCGTTCCCGGCGCTCCTCCTGCTCCATGGTTGGGGCGCCAGCGCCCACGACCTGCTTGGCCTCGCCCCGTTGCTGCACGGCGGGAAGGCCCTCGTCCTCTGTCCGCAGGGGAGCGTCGCCGTGCCGTTCGGCGGCGGGCAATACGGCTATGGCTGGTTCCCTCTTCGCCTGGACGGGCCAACCGACATCGCAGCGTTCGAGCGCGGGGCCGATGAGCTGCGGGAGCTCTTCGACCGGTCGATGCAGCGCTATCCCATCGATCCGGCGAAGGTAGTGGTGGCCGGCTTCAGCCAGGGCGGAGTCATGGCCTACGACCTGGCGCTGCGCCAGCCGTCGCGCTTCGCCGGCCTTGCGGCCCTCTCGTCCTGGTTTCCGCCGGAGCTGGCGGAAACCCTGCCGAAGCTGCCGGAACAGGAGGGCTTCCCGGTGCTGGTGGTCCACGGTACGCGAGACGACCGTATCAGCGTGGAGAAGGCCCGGGAGTCGCGTGAGGCCCTGCGCCCCTATGGCGTCACCCTCACCTACCGGGAATTCGAGATGGGGCACGAGATCCGGCAGGACGCCCTGCGGGTCCTGCAGCAGTGGCTCGACGGGAAAGCGTGGAAGGAAGGGTGAAACCAGACAAGACGAGCACGGACAGGACTCCGTGTCCCTGAGGTCCCTGTCGTCCCTGTTTGGTCCTTGACCCGTAGGTTTTCCGATTCAAGCTGGGCGGGCTCAATGCAGCCTCGGCAGGCTTGCCTCTGGGACTTTTTCCACTGTCTCGGTGGAATGACATATGCGCACTATACGTTGGGCCTAGGGAGGCTTGATTCTCAGTCGTTGGGAGCTGCCTCCAAGCTCGAGATGACCGGGCTCCCGAGCCCAACGTCTTCAACTTTGGAGCCCATGAAAAAACGCCGTCTTCCGCAGGTCCCAGGTCGTCGCTTCCCCCAGGTTTCCGCCGGGTGGAGAGCCGTGCCTTGATCAAGCCCACGGCCTCGCCCGAGGTCCACTTCGTCACGCCGGCGGGGATGCTGCGGGCGCGGGCGGAGGAGCGCCCGCGGCAGGTGGCGTTCACCTTCCTGGCGGCGGACGGGCAGACGGAGGCGGGACGGCTGACCTATGCGGAGTTGGATGGCCGCGCGCGGGTCGTGGCCGCGGCCCTGCGGGAAGTCGTGGCGCCGGGGGAGCGGGCGCTGCTGCTGTATCCGCCGGGGCTCGATTTCATCGTGGCGTTCTTCGGCTGCCTCTACGCTGACGTCGTGGCGGTGCCCGCCTATCCGCCTCGTCCCAACGACCGCTCGCACACGCGCCTGCGCGCCATCGCCCGCGACGCCGAGCCGCGAGTAGCGCTCACCACCGCGGCGGCCCTGAGCGGTCTCGCGGGTCTCACGGCCGTGGTGCCGGAGTTGGCGGCGGTGCGCTTCATCGCGACCGATGAGCTGGCGGTCAGCATCCCCGGGCCGCCGCCGTGCGAGCCGGACCCCGAGTCGATTGCCTTCCTCCAGTACACCTCGGGCTCGACCGCGCAGCCCAAGGGGGTCGAGGTCACCCACGCCAACCTGCTGCACAACGAGCGGATGATCGGCGCTGCCTTCGCGCAGGACGAATCCTCGGTGGTGGTGGGCTGGCTGCCGCTCTACCACGACATGGGTCTCATCGGCACCGTGCTCCAGCCGCTCCACGCCGGCGGCCGTTGCGTGCTGATGTCGCCCGTGGCCTTCCTCCAGCGCCCGCTGCGCTGGCTGGAGGCGATCAGCCGGTATCGTGGCACGACCAGCGGCGGCCCCAACTTCGCCTATGACCTGTGCGTGCGCAAGGCGACGCCCGAGGCGCTGGCCGGGCTCCATGCTCTCGATCTTGCGAGCTGGCGGGTGGCCTTCAACGGCGCCGAGCCGGTGCGGGCCGAGACGCTGGAGCGCTTCGCCGAGACCTTCGCGCCCTGCGGCTTCCGCCCCGAGGCCTTCTACCCCTGCTACGGCCTCGCCGAGGCGACGCTGTTCGTCGCCGGCGGCGTGCCGGGGCGCCGGCCGCGGGTGGCGGAGGTGGATGCGGCGGCCCTGGAGCGCAATGACCTGGTACCGGTGGTGCCGGAGAAGAGCCCGGGCGCGCGCCGTCTGGTCAGCTCCGGGCAGGCCTGGATGGGGCAGAGGATCGTGGTCGCCGATCCGGAGACGGGCGCGGTATGCCCGCCGAACCGGGTGGGGGAGATCTGGATCGCCGGCCCCAGCGTCGCCCGCGGCTACTGGCGCAATCCCGAGGCCACGGCCCGCGATTTCAAGGCCCGCCTGGCGGGGGCGGACGGCGACGGGCCGTTCCTCCGTACGGGGGACCTCGGCTTCGTGGCCGGCGGCGAGCTCTACGTCACCGGACGCCTGAAGGACCTCATCATCCTGCGCGGGCGCAACCACTACCCGCAGGACCTCGAGCGGACGGCGGAGGGGAGCCATCCGGACCTGCGCCCGGGCAACGCCGCCGCCTTCGCCGTGGAGACCGGTGGCGAGGAGCGGCTGGTGATCGCCCTGGAAGTGGAGCGCCGCCGCCGCGACGGGTTGGAAGAGGTGACGGAGGCCGTGCGCCGGGCCGTGGCCGAGGAGCACGAGGTGATGGCCTGGGAGGTGGTCCTCCTGCGTGCCGGCTCGCTGCCCAAGACCTCCAGCGGCAAGGTGCAGCGCGGTCTGTGCCGGCGGCAGTATTTGGCGGGCGATCTGGCGGTGCTGGGGCGCAGCGCCCTGGCGCTCGAC
>JBAPYB010000661.1:0-12535 GCA_049284515.1 Thermoanaerobaculia bacterium | reverse complement strand
CACCGGTACGGAACGACTCCGCACCCTTACGGAGTGACTCAGCACCGGTACGGAACGGCTCCGTACCCTTACGGAATGACTCAGCACCGGTACGGAACGACTCCGCACCCTTACGGAATGGCTCAGCACCGGTACGGAACGACTCCGCACTCTTACGGAATGACTCCGCACCGGTACGGAACGACTCCGCACCCTTACGGAGTGACTCAGCACCGGTACGGAGTGGCTCAGCACCGGTGCGGAACGACTCCGCACCTTTACGGAATAGCTCAGCACCGATGTGGAACGGCTCAGCACCCTTGTCAAGGGACCGGCTGTAGGGTCCGCCCCACACAATCGGCCACAGACCGGCCCACCGGGCCGAGAGAGTCTAGCCCAGGGCCGAGGCCGAAGGCCGATGCCCTGGGAAAAAGGGCACCCCATCCCTGGCGGCCTGAAGGGCCGCGAGACCTTGAACGCCTTGTTCTTCTCCCGCGGACCGAGGCGCTGAGCGACATCGTCGGCCACCTCAAGAGCCCGCACGACGGGCTTCCCAACCGCGGCCCTCAAACGCCGGACCAACGATCTCGCGGGTCTCGCGGCCCTTCAGGCCGCATCGCGTTGTCAATCTCTTCACCCAGGGCGTCGGCCTGCGGCCTCGGCCCTGGGCTCTGTTCTCCCGACCCGTTGGGCCGGTGTGTGGCCGATTGCGCCGCCGTCGGGCGGCGGATCGCGAAGGCGGCGCGGAACAATGGCGAACCCTGGAGGAACGCTCATCGGTCCGGCGGCGTCTCACCCTCTCTTCTTGGGCCCGTGGTACTGGTAAACGGTCGTTTTCGCTGCGGAGCCGACGGACGTGCCTCCATCGTGGCGGGAGGAGGCGCCGATCGATCCGCTGCGGGAGGAAGCGCCGATTGATCCGCGGCGGCAGGAGGGGGCGATTGCTCTGCTGCGGGAGGAAGCACCTCACTTGATGCCGGCTCCTGGACCGCCGCTGGAGTCTCTTCGGTCGCCTCGTCCTCCTTCTTGCACCCGATCAGACCGATCAGCAGACACAACAACCCAGCCAAGGCCAATATAGTAGTTTTCCGCATGACGTACCCTCCTTCGAAAAATAACCCGTTAGTGACCTGCAGACGAAAAAAGCACTCAGCGGTGCTGTCTGTCTCGTCTACCGCCAAACAACCAGATATCTTGCTCACCTTTGAAAGCGACAGTTCACGTATCATCTATACGAACTCCGCGACGAGCGCGTGCAGCGCCAGCAGGATGACCGGCCAATAGAAGTCATAATAGAGGCCTGCGTTTTCCAGCAGCACGTAGCCAACGAAGAGGGTCAGTCCGCACAGCCCAAGCGCTACCGACAGCTTCTTCCAGCCGCGACTTCTCTCGAAGAGTACTGCCAGGAGTCCTGCAAGAATCACCTCGAGGACCAGCGCAACGTTCTCATCTAGCTCGCGATAGCTCCGCGTGCCCAGAAGCGCTTCGACGTAGTTGGCCTGAACCATCGAGCCCGGGATGACGCCAGCCGGACTAGGCTGATCGTCGACGTGACGGTGACCCAATGCATCTACCTCCCAGTCGCCGCTCACGATCACGATCTTGGATCTAAGAGCACCCAGTGGCCCTGTGTACTCTCCCCGTAACACCGATGAAGCACTCACCACCAAGACATCGTTCCTTCGCACGAACGTCGCAAAAGGCGGATCCTCGGCATCTTCGAAGCCGGAGAGGACGCTGGGATCGACCAGCCTGACAATCGCCTCAGCGAATGAGTCGAGAGGCGTCCCATCGGCAAGTCGCAAACCTACCGGAATCGGGCGCCGATCCTCGAAGACTTGGATGTGCCCGATTCGCACCGCGTTTGAAAAGCGAGACTTGGAGTAGAGCTGCGGCAACTTCTGATAGTCTCCATCACGAGTCTCTGCCAAAGTGACTGGCAACACGATCGGTCGGCGCGCAGAGACCTCCTCAATCGCAGCCAGCAGCTCCCCATCCTCCGCTTGAGGTGGCATTTCGAGCCTGAAATCGATGGCGATCAGTTGGGCGTCCGCTGCGTCGACGGCCCGGATCAGCTTTGCCAAGTAGTCGCGCCGGATCGGGCTTCGCCCTCCGAGCTCGCCCCGGAATTCCGCGTCGCCGATCATCACTAGTGCCGTCCGGCTAGCCCGCGCCTTCTGTGGCGCTAGGTGAAGCATCGCTTGGTAGATGGCGTAGCGCGCCCGCAGTGCCATCTCCTTGTGCTCGCAAACTCTGCCCAGACAGACCCCCAGGAAGATCACTGCCACGACTGTAGGCCAATACCACCAGGGGCGACCCCCCTGCACCAACAGCGCCTTTGTACGCTGCCAAGTCTTGTGCAGACGCTCCGCTCCGGGCGCAGCCGGCCGCTCCCGCGGCTCTGGGTAGTGACCCGCCTCACTCGTCGAGCGTTTTCTGCGTCTTGAAGAACTCACCGAATAACCTTCCATTGCGCGCCAACGGCCTGCGCAAGGCACAATTGCTCCTTGTTGCCAACTAGGAGACACGGGACCGCAACTAGCCGCAGCAACCGCCTTATCTTTTCTAGCAGAAACCTTACCGAGCGGCAACCGGCATGCTGCAATATACAAATGTTTCGAAGTCTCTTAGTACGACCCACACAATCGGCCACACACCGGCCCAACGGGCCGGAAGAGCCCAGCCTAGGGCCGAGGCCGAAGGCCGATGCCCTGGGAAAAAGGGCACCCCATCCCTGGCGGCCTGAAGGGCCGCGAGACCTTGAACGCCTTGTTCTTCTCGCACGGTCCGAGGTGCTGTTCGATGTCGTCGGCCACCTCAAGAGCGCCCGCACGACGGGCTTCC
Organism: Thermoanaerobaculia bacterium; assembly: GCA_049284515.1. Taxonomy (GTDB): domain Bacteria; phylum Acidobacteriota; class Thermoanaerobaculia; order Multivoradales; family UBA5704; genus DATARR01. The sequence continues at coordinate 9,712 of JBAPYB010000661.1, read as the reverse complement.
CAACCGCGGCTTTCAAACGCCGGACCAGCGGTCTCGCGGCCCTTCAGGCCGCATCGCGTTGTCAATCTCCTCACCCAGGGCGTCGGCCTCCGGCCTCGGCCCTGGGCTCCGTTCTCCCGACCCGTTGGGCCGCCGGCCGCGTCGGCCACCCGCGTCATGCTTGTGGAGGGCGACAAAGTCGGCTGTCAAGCGCTTTCTAAATGGGCTACTGAGAAAAATCCAAGTGCGCACGTCTATATAGCAAGCGATGCCGCCACATCGCCGACTGGTAGTCAGCTATGATGGTGGGCGAACTCTCGGAAACGTTGAGCCCCAGTTTGGGCGAGGAGTGAGTTTGGATGGGTGGTTCCTCTCACGCTTGCCTCGGATATGCCTTACCGTTCCTCGCCGTCGTGCTGAGCGGTTGCGGGAGCCACGAGAGCCAGACCGAGCGGTCACTCAGGCAGGCCGCCCAAGAGTACCCGCGACCCGTCGAGGGACGCTTGTCGCAGGCCGTCCGCTTTGCTCCTTGGGGCAAGCCCCCCATCTTTCATCAACACGATTCAGCCCTGTTTGCAGACGGCGAGCCCAAGCGGGTACTTCGTGGCTCCAGACCTGCGTTGAACGGGCATGATCCCGAAGACCTGCACCGCATTGGCCTCCTCTCGCTCTATCACGGAGATGCCGCTCGCGCTGTATCGGCACTCGAAGCGGCAGCCGAGCGGAAACCGTCTTCAGCAGTCCTGAGCGATCTCGCTGCCGCCTACCTCGCCCTTGCCGAGGAGGATCGGCCCTGGCTCCGGGTGGATGCGATCGCCGCGGCCACCCGAGCCATAAAGCAGACTCCGAGCGAGCCCTATGCCGCGTTCAATCTAGCGTTGGCTCTCGAGCGGACCTCCCTGGCACATGAGTCGGACCTCGCCTGGGAGCACTATCTCACGCTCGAGAACGACAGAGCCTGGCATCAAGAGGCTTCTGAACATCTCGCCCGGCTTCGTGAGCCGACGACCCTTGACCGCTGGGAGACGGAAAAGCGCCACCTAGTCTCGGCTGCCGTAGATGGGGATCGAGCGACCCTGTCGCGCTTGGCTCATCAGTTTCCGCGGCAAGTTAAAGAATTTCTCGAAAGTGATCTAGTGCCTGACGGGGCTGATGCGGCGGGAACTCCATCAGCGGAGGCTCGACTTGCGCCGGCAAAAAGGGTGGCCGAGATTCTGGCCGCTGGCGGCGAGAGACTCTATATCGACGCGGTCGGCATCATTGAAAAGAGAACGAATTCCTCTCAAGTCTTGGCCGAGGGCCACAGGGCCTACTCCCGAGGGCTGGCACTCCACGGGGACTGTTCTCAGGCAGTTCCCGAGTTCGACCGTGCCCAGGAACTGCTTGCCGCCGGCGGAAGCCCAATGGCATTGGCGGCCAGGTTCCAGCAACTCGTTTGCGCCTACCGAAGCCGCGCGGCCGACGCCGAAGAATCCCTGGCCGAGTTGGCCACCGAGCTGAAGGCTCGGCCCTATCCCACACTACGGGCAAGGACCGAGGGCATACGCGGCCTGTGCGAGATGGCTCACGGGCAGCACACCAAAGCCATCGAACACTATGACCAGGCCGTCCAACTCCTCACCGGCAGCGGGGACACCGACGTTTTGAATCTGATGGGCATGCTGGATGAGGCGTACCGCTTTCTTGGCGATCGAGATAAAGCTTGGGGATATCGCCTTGAATCACTTCGCGGCGCCGTGGCGGCGGGCGATCGGAAGATCCGCCATTCCGTTCTGGCGGGTCTGGCCCGGGATCTGGTCGAGAAGGATCGCCGGGAAGCCGCGCAAGTGGTCCTGGACGAGATGCTGGCCAACGCGAGAGCCTGGTCGGAACCTGGCGCTATTGCCGAGGCTCTTCTACGTCGCATTCAACTCCATCTCCGCGAAGGCTCTTACGATCAAGCGACCGCCGACATCGCGGACTGCGGAAGGCTGCTGGTGCAGTATCGGCAGCCTGCTGACCGGGAGCATCTCAAGACCGAGCTGATGGTCGTAACGGCGGAAGAACAACTCGCCACGAACCCGACCGAAGCCCTAAAAACCATCCAAACCGCAGTGCCCAGAATCGACGCTGGTGGTGACGGCCTACTTCTACCGCAGGCGCTTCTCGATCTTGCGCGCGCCCAGGTTGCCTTTAGCAACACTGCCGCAGCCGAAGAAGCCTTCGACCAGGCGCTCCAAGTCTACGAAGCTCGCCGAGAAGGCACCACCGGAGAGGAGCTGCGAATCCGTTTCTTCTCTACGGCCCAGGCAAGCTTCGACGCCATGATCCACTTCCAAGCCATCGATCGTGGCGACGCGCGTGCCGCCTTCACTTACTCCGAGCGGGTGCGCGCGAGGGCTTTGCGCGACCGCTTGGAAACCGGAAGCAAATCGGTGGAGAGTCTCCCTCTCGACCAGCAACTTAGACGCATCCCGAGGAATGTCGCCGTCTTTGCCTACACGATGCTGCCCGAGGAACTGCTGGTTTGGCGCCTGCAACAAGGCTCGCTGAAGCTCCACGTACTGCCTATCAAACGGAGCGACGTTGCTGAAGTAGTAGTCTCTCTCCGGGCAACATTGACGGACGCAAGGTCAACCGAGCCTGGCAAGACCGCCGCGGCAAAGGCTTTCGATGTCCTGCTCCGTCCCGTGCTGGAAGGCGTGCCAGCCGAAACCGAGTTGGTCTTTTTGCCGGACCGGGAGCTGAATCAGGTTCCTTTCGCGGCTCTGTTCGATTCAACACTCGGACGCTACGTGATCCAAGATCACGCGTGTCTCGTCGCTCCGAGCCTGGAGGTTTATCTGGAATCGCAGGATCGTCATTCCGACCCTTCCCAGAGACCGCGCCGAGTGCTCGCGGTTGGAGATCCGGAGTTCGATCGCGCACGATTCCCTACCCTGCCGAACCTCCCTTCCGCCCGAGAGGAAGCGCTGGCGGTCGCCGCGCTCTATAAGAATGCTCTTTCGCTCGTGGGAGAGGATGCAACGAGGCAGCGAATACTCGCCGCCCTACCTGGAAGTGACGTGCTTCACCTGGCAGCTCATGTCATAGTCGATCCGAGAAATCCTCTGGGATCGTCCGTGGCGACAGCCGACCCAGGCCGCGCGCCTCTGCGAGCCTCAGACCTCGATATGGAGCGGCTCGCCGGAGTGGAGCTCGTATTTCTCTCCGCCTGCGATACTGCTCCAGGTTTCGCCGACGGCGACCGGGAAGGTGTCGCCGGCTTGGCTCGCGCTTTCCTTGCCTCCGGGGTCCCTTCGGTGGTAGCAACCCTTTGGGCGGTGGACGACCAGGCCGCCGCGCGGCTTGCCACAGTATTCCACTCTAGGTTGCTCCAAGGCATTCCACCGGCTCGCGCCCTGCGCTTAGCACAAGTCGACTTACTTTCTGATCCGTCGTCCGCGCCGTTTGCGTGGTCTCCTTTTCAAGTCTATCGCAGCCTCTAAGCCGACAGGAGAAAGATAATGGGTATCGACCTTTTTCTTACTGGACTGATGCTAATCTGCCTTGATAGCCAAGCGGGTTGTCAGGTGGGAAACTACCAAAACACGGCCTGGATTATCAACGCGGCTAAAAATGACGTTCGCTGTGGCGTTACTGGCCAATTTACAACTACCCTGGCTATAGAATTTGCCGCGAATGAATTCGTTGTTGTGCATGATGGTCTGAAGACTTGCACTGGAGGAGATTTGCGGAATTGCCCAATTCCGGATACAGCTTGCGGAGTTGATTCGAAAGAACTCTATGTAAATTTACTTCCCTCTCCCGAGGGACAAAGCATAAATACGCAAGGGCTGCCACAAATTGATGATATAGATAGTCGGTTTGGCAAAGTGAATCAGGGAGAGCTGGACAAACTAAGACGTATCCGCTTTCAGACTGGAGTAATTAGCGCCGCTGCCAACTGGCCGCCTGTTAGCGCAAATGCTGGCAAGCCCCGAAAGTGGTTTCGATCCAACTTCCAAGCAGGAGGGTCTCTCCCAAGTGAACTTTCAGATAGACTAAAGGCAAGATATGAAGGCGCTACGCTATTCTCAGTTATGTGCAGCGATCGGCCCCTACTGATTTTGCAGCTTGCTAAGGATACTGGCAGCGTGACGATTGGCAACTTTGCCGACGCCTTATTAAAAGAAAACGATGTTGACAACTTTGACGATTTGACCTATCTCCTCTGGTACTACTACCTGGGCACGTGGTCGGGCAAAGAGTGTCCGGATTACAAACGGGACGGTAGTGGGGCGGTTGTCCTACGATGCGTACAAGAAGAAAAAGATAAGCGCTGTTCGTACTACGGTGGCGGGGCATCAGGTACAAGATTCTGGCCACCAACGCTGCAACTTAAGCGCTAAGAAGGCAAAGCGCAAGATTTCTGACTGTGAGTGCTCGACGCTAGTGTACTGCGGCGCAATTAGAGAGACCCTTAAATCCCCTGGGAAGCCGATCTCCATCTCCTCGGGTGCAAAAGGTCCCTTCTGATTGGAGCGGTACACTAGAATGAGCCACCCCAGAGACAGGAAGGGCCGCTCACGCGGGTCAGAGCCGCATAGTGGCAGCGGGCCTGGTCCTCACCTAACCGCTCGGCAGCGTACTGGCGAATCTCTTCGAGGTCAGCGGTGGCTTCGGGGCTGAGGGCAGGACGGCGACTCACCCGTCCTGGCTCTTTGGCGGCAGGGCAAGGCTTTGAGGGTCGTGCAGGGACTTACGGTTGCCGTCCACCAGAGCCTTCCACTCCTGGTCGGTGAGCTCGCGGAACTCGCCTCGGTCGAAGGGGCCGAAACCCGGTCATAGGCTTCTTGCGAGGCCTCCTGTTGAAGGCGATCCTTCAGACCCTGCGGTAGATTCAGAGGCAGCGGCATTCTCAATCCTTGCAGTTTGGATTCTATCTCCAGGTAAAAGCTGGCGCCAGGGCCGCCTTCGCGATCCGCACAAAGCGACGGGAAGCGGCTTAGAGCTCGTCACAGAATAACTGTACCAACCCTCCCAAAACTCAGCCCCGAAGGAGGCGGCAGCATAAAGCCTGGGGCGTCAGCCCCAGGAAGGGGCACATCACAACCTCAAAAAGCCCCGAAGGGGCGGCAGCAGTGGTTTTCTCGGCTCGCTGCTGCCGCCCTTTCAGGGCTTGGGATGTGTGGCTTCGTGGTCCTGGGGCTGACGCCCCAGGCTTCATGCTGCCGCCCCTTCGGGGCTATAGCGCTCGATTTTCTCGACGGCATCGAGCACGTGCTGAAGATACAGCTCGTCTCGGTCTTCGCTCACAAGGGGATGGCTTCGGAGAGGACGTGCTCACGCAGATACGGAGAGAGGGCCTTCTCGGTGACCACATCCACGGGACGGTGTAGTAGATCCTCAAGATCCTGCTTAAGCCCCACGAGATCCAGAAGCGAACGACCTTCTCCGAGCTTTACGAGCAGGTCGAGGTCGCTTCCCTCCTGGCCTTCACCGCGGGCCAGGGAGCCGAATACTCGCACGTTCCCTGCTCCGTGGCGCATCGCCAGAGCGAGGATTTCCGAGCGGTACTTTTGCAGGATCTCGCTGCTCATCATGCAGCCAAGTTTACAGCAGACCTCACCCCACCAGGCGCCTTGGCGGCAGAGCAAAGCTCTGAGGGTCGCTCAGGAACTTCCGCTTACCCTCCACCAGAGCCTTCCACTCCGGGTCGGTGAGCTCGCGGAACTCGCCTCGGCCGAAGGGGCCGAAGACCTGGTCATAGGCTTCTTGCGAGAGACGCGTTTCCGTAGGCTCGACGGTCTCGGCCAGCCGGGTCTGAGCGCCTTTGAGCGAGATGGTTGCCATCAGCCAAGATCTCCAAAGTAACGGGGCAGAGCCGCATGGCCTATTGAACGACCTCCAAGCAGGATAGGGTGGGAAGGCTAGCGGCAGACTGCATAAGAGCAACCCCTTCCTACGTGGGCTTAATATCCTGCCAAATCTCAGCGGCTACGAAGCGGGAGAGATGCTCGACGTTCGTCGTTGCAACCAACACGTCTGGCGTATCGAGCGTAATGGCCTGGGCGGCAAGAATCACGTCTCCGTCGAGCGCTTTGTCTCCGGCAGTCGGCTGCCCCTGCTGTCGAGCCTTCGCCCATAGGATGGCCGCTTGGCGCATTGAAGCAGTCGTTAGCGGGAGGTATTGTAGCAGGCCGGCGAGCGCATCCAGTCTCTCGATGCCCTTCCACTTTTGGGCACGTAGCAACTCACGCCTCACCTCATAGTCGGAAATCTCAGGCACGATGACGCGCACGCCCGAGGCGACCAGAGCATCCAACCATTGGGCGCAAGCTAAACTTTGGGGAGAGTACTTGGGGTTGGTAACCAGGCCGAGAGGACCGGCATCCAGCACGATCGTTCGGCTCACCAGGTTATGCCCTTGAGCTCCAGAGGAAAAAGACGGCGCTCGGAGAGCCGGTCCTCATCCAAGGTCTTGACCAGGTACTCACCGGTTTCCTTCTGCTCCTGAGGGTCACCTTCCACAATCCAGGACCGGAGCAGTACGGCCAGTTTTCCGTGAAGGTCCGCGGAAGGAAGATGCTGATCCAGCAGATGGAGGGTCAGGGTATCCGGAGGCAGTCCCTGCCGCTCGGCCTCATGCTGAAGGCGATCCTCAAGTTCCTGCGGTAGATTCAGGGTCAGCGTCATTTCCTCAAGCCTCGCAATAGGGATTTTACCTGCCGGCGAGGGCTAGCGCCAGCGAGGCCTCGAGGTTTTGGGAATTTGGCTGGGAGGCAGGGATTCGAACCCCGATTCTGCGGGTCAGAGCCGCATGTCCTACCGTTGAACGACCTCCCAGCAGGACAGGAGAGGGGAGGTTAGCGGAAAGCCCTCCCGGAGGTCAAGACGGAGCTCCCTGCTTCAGGAAGGCCAGGAAATGGTCCAGATGCCGCAGACTTGCCTGCCGTCCCATGACCTCGATGAGGTCGAAGAGCGGGGGGCCTTGGGCGGCGGCGGAGAGGGCCATGCGGGTGGGGTGGATGAGGGCTCCCGCCTTGATGCCCCGCTCGGTGGCCAGACCGCGAAGAGCGGCTTCCACGGCCTCTTTGTCGAAGGCCGGCAGGGCGGCGAAGCGCTCCCGCAGGGTCTTCAGGATCTCCGGCAAGTCATTGTCCTGGAGGAACTTGGCGTTGGCTTCGGAGTCGTACGCCAGCTCGTCCTGGAAGTAGGGCGCGATCAGCTCGGGCAGCTCTTTGAGGGTGTGGGCGCGCGAGCGGTGGAGGTTCACGGCGGCGGCGAGTCTCTCCGGGTCGGCGGCCTGAAAACCCGCCGAGGCGAGGAAGGGCTCGAGGTGGGGCTGCAGGGCCTCGAAGCCCAGCCGGGAAAGGTATTGGGCGTTCATCCACAGCAGCTTCTCTTTGTCGAAGACGGCCGCGGAAGCGTTCAGGCGGTTGACGTCGAAGAGGGCGATCATCTCGTCGCGCGAGAGGATCTCCTGGTCGTCGCCCGGGCTCCAGCCGAGGAGGGCCATGAAGTTGTAGAGCGCCTGCGGGAGGATGCCCTCGTTGCGGAACTCCTCGACGGAGGCGGCGCCGAAGCGCTTGGAGAGGCGCTTCTTGTCCGGTCCGAGGATCAGCGGCAGGTGGCCGAAGGTGGGCACTTCTCCGCCGAGGGCGCGGAAGAGGGGGATGTGCTTGGGTGTGTTCGAGAGGTGGTCCTCGCCGCGGATGACATGGGTGATCCCCATGTCGATGTCGTCCACCACCACGGACATGTGATAGGTGGGATTCCCGTCCGAGCGCAGGAGGATGAAGTCGTCGAGGGCATCGGGCGGGAAATCCATGTCGCCGCGGACGAGATCGGTGAAGGTGATGTGCTCGTCCGGCATCTTGAAGCGGACGGCGAATGGCTTGCCGGCGGCGAGGTGGTCCGCGATCTCTTCTTTCGTCAGGTTGAGGCAGGTGCGGGGATAGCGGAAGGAGGTCCCTTGCTTCTCGACCTCTTTGCGCTGGGCGTCCAGCTCCTCGGGCGAGCAGAAGCAGCGATAGGCCTTGCCCGTGGCCAGCAGCACCTCGGCGCGCTCGTGGTGGCGGCTGAGGCGCTCGCTTTGCAGGAACGGCCCCTCGTCCCAGACGATGCCGATCCAGGCCAGGGCGGACTGGATCTGGCGAGTCATCACCTCGTCGGAGCGCTCTTTGTCCGTATCCTCGATGCGCAGGACGAAGGAACCGCCGATGTTCTGCCGCAGGAGCTCGTTGTAGATCGCCGTACGGGCGCCGCCGACGTGCAGGAACCCGGTAGGCGACGGAGCGAAACGGACCCGGACGGGTCCCTGGATCTGAATGCTCATGATGGCTGGAGTCCTCTCGGAGCGGTCTCCCGGTGGGGAGACGAAACGGAGGCGTCACGGTATCACGGGGGTGAAAGGGGGCTCAATGGGCTGGGGATAGCCCGAAAACCATAGGCGTCAACTTTGCCTCCGAGCTCCCCCGCCCAAGACCCTCACTCCCCCAACCCCCTCTCTCCCATCCTCCCCCCCGCCGGCCGGGAGAGAGGGGGCTAAAACGCAACCTCTTCTGTCTTTTTAGACAAACCACTCCCTCTTCTCCCGGCGGACGGGGGGGAGGATGGGAGAAGAGGGCCGGGGTGATGAGGGTCCTGCTCCCCTGAAACCTCCCCGCCCACCACCGCGTAGCATCCTCTCGTAGACTGTACGGAGGAGCGCGATGAGCCCAACCACTCCCACGAACTGGATCGACGACCTCGGGCGCGACGTGCGCTTCGGCCTGCGGTCGCTGATCCGCTCGCCGGCGTTCACGCTGGTGGCCATCCTCTGCCTCGCCCTCGGCATCGGCGCCAACGCGGCGATCTTCAGCGTCCTCAACGCCGTTCTTCTGCGGCCGTTGCCGTATCCCGAGCCGGACCGCCTCGTCCGCGTCTGGGAGAGCGCGGACAACTTCATCGGCTCGGTGTCGATTCCCAACTACCGCGACTGGGTGCAGCAGGCCACGGGGTTCGAGCAACTCGCGACGTGGCGGGGAGGGAGCGCCAACCTTCAGGGATCAGGCGAGCCCGAGCGCGTCCAGTCGGTCAAGTCCACGCCCAATCTCTTCCAGGTGCTCCACAGCCGCCCGCAGCTCGGCCGCGTCTTCGATCCGGCGCGGGACGAGCCCGGCAAGGCCCAGGTCGCGGTGGTCGGCGACGCCCTCTGGCACTCGCGCTTCGGCTCCGATCCCGGTCTCGTCGGCCGCACCCTCCGGCTCGACGACAAGCTGTACGAGGTGATCGGCGTCATGCCCCCGTCGTTCGATTTTCCTCCCGGATGGTCCAAGACGGACCTGTGGGTGCTCGACGTGCCCAGCCCGGAGGACGTCCGCGAGCGCGGCAACCACATGCTGAACGTCGCCGGCCGCCTGAAGCGGGGGGTGAGCCTCGGCCAGGCCACGGCGCAGCTCAAGACGGTGGCGGCGCGCCTCGCGAAGCAGTATCCCGCGGAGCAGACCGGTCGCACGGTGAAGCTCCTGCCGCTCCAGGAGGCGGTCGTCGGCAACGTGCGGCCGGCGCTGTTGATCCTCTTCGGCGCCGTGGCATTGGTGCTGCTCATCGCCTGCGCCAACGTCGCCAATCTCCTCCTCGCCCGCGCCGCCGTGCGCCAGCGGGAGGTGGCCATCCGCCTGGCGCTGGGGGCCGGCCGCGCGCGGCTGGTGCGGCAGTTCCTGGTGGAGAGCCTGGTGCTGGCCATAGCCGGCGCCGGCCTCGGCCTGCTGCTCGCCCGCGCCAGCCT
>JBAPYB010000660.1:0-2515 GCA_049284515.1 Thermoanaerobaculia bacterium | reverse complement strand
GGGTGGCGGCGGACGCCGGTCTCGAGCGCCAAGGGAGCGATCGGCCATGCCATGGCGGCGGCCGGGGCGCTCGAGGCGATCGTCGCATGCCGCAGTTGCGCCACCGGCCTGGTGCCGCCGACGGTCAACCTTCGCCACCCGGACCCGGACTGCGAGCTCGACCACGTCATCGCCGAGCCGCGAGACGCCGGGGCGCGGACGGTGCTCTCGGTGTCCCTGGGGATGGGCGGGCAGAACGCCGCCGTGGTGATGCGGCGGGTGACCTGAAATAGTGAGCAGATAGGGAGGATAGAATTGGCCGATGAGATCACGACAACGGTGGTAGGGCTGGTCCGCGAGACCCTGGCCTTGGACGACGAGCACCCCATCTCGCCAGCGCAGCTCCTGTTCTACGATCTGGCGTTCTCGTCGATGGATCTCCTCGACCTGCTGTTTCGCGTCGAGGACCGATTCGGCGTCGCCATCGAGAGCGGCACCCTCCACGCCCTGGCCCGCGGGGAGCTGCCGGAGGAGGCCTTCGCGACCGACGGCTTCCTGACCGAGACCGGGCGCCGCCGGCTCCTGGCGCTCCTCGACGACTCCCCGGCGGAGATCTTTCCGGAGCGGATCCCCGTCGATACCCTCCCGCGCTATTGCACGGTGGCGGCGATCGCGCGGTTGGTGCGGCACCGGTTGGGGGAGGGTGCCAAGGGTGTTTGAGCTCCTCCGCACCCTGTCGATCGACGCTGGCGCCGGCCGCGCCACCGGCGAGGCCTTCATCCCCGCCGGCCATCCCCTGTTCGCCGATCACTTCCCTGCCCATGCCATTCTCCCCGGCACCCTGGCGATGGAGCTCGCCGCCCAGGTCGCCGGTCCCCTCGCCGAGGAAGTCGTCGCGCTACGCCATGGCGGCCGGGAGCGGTACGCGGTGCTGGGAATGATCCACCAGGCCAAGTTCCTCAGCCCGGTGCCGTTGCCGGCGCGGCTCGAGCTCACCGCCGAGGTCCGGCGCTCTGACCCCTCCCAGGTCACCGTCGCCGTGGCCGCGCGGGTCGGGGAGATCCAGGTGCTGCGCGGCGAGCTGCTGCTCGCCATGGTGGAGCCCGCCGCTGAGTGGAGCGCCGCCCTGGCGCTGAGAGATCAGCGGGTTGCGTGCTGGAAGCGAGCGTCGGAGCAGGAAGCGCGATGAGCGATGACCGCTGCGAGACCGTCATCCTCGGCGCCGGACCCGCCGGTCTGGCGGCGGCTTTATCCCTGAAGCGCCGGGGCCGTCCCTACCTGCTCCTGGAGCAGGGCGAAGAGGTCGGCGCGGGGCTCCGGCGACTGGATCCCGGGATGACTCTGGTCTCGCCTGCCCCGCTCTCCCGCCTGCCGGGGATGGAGAGCTTCAAGGGCGAGGCGCCCTACATCGCGATGGGGAGATACCTGGAGCTGCTCGAGCGCTACCGCCGCCAGCACGGTCTCGCCGTCACCACCGGCGCCCGAGTGGAGCGTGTCGAGCGGGAGGATGGCGACGGCGGCGGCTTCGCGGTCGTCTACCGCGACGGCCGCGACGCCGCGGGGGCATCGCGCTCGGTCGCCGCCCGCTTCGTCATCAACGCTACGGGGGTGATCAGCACCCCGAGGTTGCCGGCGGGCTTCGATCCCGCGGCCACGGCGATTCCCTGGTGTCACAGCCGGGAGCTGCGCCGCGCAGCCCTGGCCGCCAGCCACCGCCTGCTGATCGTGGGCGGGGGCATTTCGGCGGACGAGGTGGCCGTCGCCTGGCTCCAAGTGCGGCGCCCCGGGGAGCGGGCGTGGCTCTCGCTCCGCTCCCGGCTGTGGACGGCCCCCAGGTTTCTGCTCGGGATTGACGTCCACTATTGGATCTGGCTCATCGAGCAGTCGCCGATCGTGCCGGGGGTGTGGCGGAAATTCCGCACCAATCCCATCCTGGGCGCGACGCTGCCGGCCGCCATCCGCAGCGGCGGCGTGCTGCCGGTGCCGCCGGTGGAGCGCTACAGAGGCGACGAGGTGGCGCTCGCCAACGGCCAGGTGATCGCGCCCGACCTGATCGTCTTCGCCACCGGCTACTCCTACGCCACCCCTCATCTGGGATCGCTCTTCCGCTGGCCCGCGAACGGCCGGCCGCGGGTGCGGCGATGCGAGAGCCTCGACGCGCCGGGCCTCTTCCTTCTCGGCATCCATTTCGGCCGCACCTTCGCCTCGCCTTACCTGCGGGGTATCGCCCGCGACGCGGAGTACGTCGCGCGCCGGATCGCCCGGAGGGCCGGCGGTTGAAAACCGTCGAGGTCCGAGGCTTCGGCAGCCCGGAGCACCTCGTCTGGATCGACGCGCCGACCCCACGGCCCGGCCCTGGCGAGATGCTCCTGAGGCTCGCGGCCTGCGGTCTCAACCACGCGGACCTGCTGATGCGCCAGGGCACCTATCTCGGCGGTCCCCGGCCGCCCTTCCGTCCCGGCATGGAGGCCGCGGGCACGGTCGAGGAAGTGGGGCCGGCCGCCCCGGGCGGTATTCCGGGGCCGGTGCCGGGGAC
>JBAPYB010000659.1:0-6328 GCA_049284515.1 Thermoanaerobaculia bacterium | reverse complement strand
GCGCTGACCACCGTCGCGGCGGCCGAGCGGCTGCGCGAGGCCGGCGGCGATCTCCATCGGCCCCGCCGGCAGCCGGAGCGGCTGGACGCCCTGGCCGCCCAGATCCTGCTCCAGGATGCCCTGGACCGCGGAGCTTTTTAGAGGGTGTTTGGAAAGTGCATCGCGATGCGCAGCCCCGCCCGGGCATAAATGCCAGGGCTACATTGGACGCCGGATGAATCCGGCTTTAAGTCCCCTTCAGGGGGCGCTGTTCATAGCCCCGGCATTTATGCCCGGGCGAAGGTGAGCGTTGCGACGGGTTGCGCACTTTCCAAACACCTTTTAGAGGGAGGGGACCTGTGGCGAAAGGCAAGCAGTCCAAGAAGCGCGGCGGCTGCGGGCGGCTCCTGCTGGGAACGGGGCTCCTGCTGGTGCTGATCCCGGCCGGTGTGGCGGGCTGGGGCTGGTGGCGGCTGCAGACTCCCTATAAAGGCTATCCGGAGCCCGAGCGGCAGGTGACCGTGGCCCAGGGCAAGAGCGCCACCCAGATCCTGCTCGACCTTCAGAAGGAAGGGATCCTGGCCGATGCCCGGCTGGCGCGCCTCTACTTCATCTACGCCCTGCGGGACCCGAAGATCCAGGCCGGCGAGTACCTCTTCCGCGGTCCGCTCCCGGCCCCCCAGGTGCTGCGCATGCTGGTGCTCGGCCAGATCCACAGCCACCACTTCACCCTGGTCGAGGGGATGACCCTGGACGAGACGGCCGACCAGCTCGTAGGGCAGGGCTTCGGCCGCCGCGAGGCGTTCCTCGCCCAAATGCGCTCGCCGCAGCGCATCGCCGACCTCGACCCGGAAGCCCAGGACCTCGAAGGCTATCTCTTCCCGGAGACCTACAGCTTCGCCGCCGGCACCGGCGAGAAGGACGTCGTCGACATGCTGGTGCGCACCTTCCGGCGCCGCTTCGAAAAGTACGTCCGGCCGCTCCTCGCCCAGGGGCCTCCGGGCCGCAATCCCCGCGACGTGCGGCAGGTGGTGATCCTCGCCAGCATCGTCGAGAAAGAGGCCAAGGCTGCCAGCGAACGGCCGCTCATCGCCGCCGTCTACCAGAACCGGGTGAACCAGAAGATCGGCCTGGCGGCGGACCCCACCGTCATCTACGCCCTCAAGAAGCTCGGCCGCTGGAACGGCAACCTGACGCGTGACGACCTGCGCATGGACTCGCCCTACAACACCTACCGCTGGTCCGGCCTCCCCCCGGGCCCCATCTGCTCCCCGGGCCTCGCCAGCCTCAAAGCCGCCGCCGCGCCGGCCAACGTCCCCTACCTCTACTTCGTTAGCCGCAACGATGGCACCCACGTCTTCGCCGAGACCTTGCAGGAGCACAACCGCAACGTCGAGATCTGGCAGCGCCAGTACTGGCGGGAGCGGCGGGCGGGACGCTGACCTCGGGCCGGAGGTTGAGACGAATATTTTAGAGGATGTCTCGAAAGTGGTTGACGACGACGCCTATGATGCCAGGGATTGAAATCACCTGGCTACCCTCTATAGTCCCTACGGGACATGGGAAGAACGAAATTGCAGTCCCGGAGGGACAAGCGTCGGTAGCCAGGGATTTCAATCCCTGGCGGCGCCGGCGTCGCTGTCTCCCCTTTTGAGACACTGAAGCCGGCTTGAGCCTCATCGTTTCAACAACTTAGGCCGACCCTTGAGGGAGTCCTAAAGAAAGACTGCCCTGGGTGCTTATACGACGGACCGCCCGTCGCATTGACGAGCCTAATCTAAAGGGCTCGTCACAGAATAACTGCACCAGTTCCCGGGAGTTCAGTCCTGAGGCGTCCGCCGTTCAAGAGGAATCGGCAGAGCCACGCGACCCCGCTCATTCAATGGGACGGACCGAGCGGAGTTTTTCTGATCCCAGGCGGCCTGGGACCGCTTCGCGCGCAGGGCCGCTTCGTTTCCGTCCCCGCGCTCAACGACCCTCGGGAAGTTCTTCGCGATGTCCGTCTCTATTTCAGATAGGATAGCGACACAGATCGAACTAGAAAGAGGAGAGGGATATGCCGGCACCGCTTGGTCCTCTCCTGGAGAGGGCACTCGAAAGGCTCGCGACTGCTCCCCAGGCGGACAGTGTCAACGAGGTAGATGCGATCGGAGAACCGACGGCGCACCAGGGACTGCCCGTGGCAATCCGAATCCCCCGACTTGCGCCGGAGCCCGGCGAAACCTGGGGAACCTATCGTCAGCGAGCTATGGAGGCTCTTCGTCCTCTTGAAGTCCGCCTAGCCGATCGAGAAATGCGAGGCCGGCGTCTAATTTCTAGTAACGCCCTATTAGTTACAGCCAGCCTAGGGCAGATAGAAACGTTGCGTGATTTCCCTGGCGTCGAAATGATCGAGCTGGATCCGCTCATCGATATGGGGGCTCTGCGGGACGTGGCCGGGGATGTCGATCTCGGCGGCTTCCACCTGAGGCATCCTACCCTCGACGGCAGCGGTGTCAAAGTAGCGGTGTTGGACGGTGGCATCGACACCCGGCACCCATTTCTCAATGTCTCATTGGACCGGACTCGGAACGTCACGGGGGAAGGTCTTGAAGTTCCGAGCTTGCATGCTACCCACTGCGCAGGCGTCATTGCTTCCACCCATGCGCAGTTTTCGGGCATTGCCCCTGGAGTCGAGCTCTTCAATATCAAAGCGACCCTGGCGAATCGATTGGGGAGCCCAGGTCTGACAAGCCTGGGCATCGATCGAGCAAGAGATGTCGGCGCTCGCATTCTCTCCATCAGCCTGGGAACGAACCATATTCCGCTGGACTTGGGCGGTGATGGGTGGCCTTGCGCCCAAGGCCTCTGCCTCATCTGCGACGCTGTCGACACCGCCGCCGCTCATGGCCACCTGGTGGTCGTAGCGGCAGGCAACGAGCATGTCGACATCGAGCACATACAGGACGCAGGCGGGGATGTGCCCTCGGAGATCCGCTGTCCGGGACAGGCCCGCGGAGCCCTCACTGTCGGGGCGTTGAAGAAGACCACCTTCATGGTCTTGGACGAATCGAGCCGGGGCCCCACCGCCGACGACCGACCGAAGCCTGATCTCTGGGCAACGGGAGTTGGTGTAGTATCCACGACTCCCGTTCCTCCAGGCGTGGTTCCCGGCGGGCCTGGCGGGATTCCGGACGGGCTCCTCTTCGGGGCACTAACCGGTACTTCCGTTGCAACACCCATGGTAGCCGGAGCCCTGGCTCTTGTGATTCAACGGCGGGCCGCAGCAGGCCTGGACACCTCCAGGGAGGCCGTGCTGGAGGAGCTATTCGCACACGGAGTCGAGCCTCTCGTCGAGGGTGCGGGTTTGCCGACCCTGACCCGCCTTACTCTTCACGCCCTCTAGTCGACTTCATACCTCATGACCCAAACTCAAAAGGAGATCCCGTGCAACCCGATCGATTCTTGGTACGCCACAAGCTTTCGCTGTGTCTGTTGTTGCTTCTATTGACAGCGCCCCTTCCAGGTCGAGCCGATGAGGATACCGGCTCTTGCGCAGTCTTGCCTCCGGAAGCCCTCAGGACAGCCGCAATCTCTTTCGACACCGGCGGGAGATTGGTCTCCTTTCCTCCCCGCTGCCTTTCCTCGGATGCCGCGCTGAGCTTTAGCGTGGGCCGTGACCCGCTCCTCGAAGACAAACTCGTATCCCAGGATCTGGATCGCTACCTCCAGAGCATGAATAACATCGATAAGGTCCTGAAGGAACTGAACGATGATACCACTGGGACTATTAAATTTAAATACTGGGATGTTGAAAAACCCGATCTTGAGGCTGTCCGAATCAACCTTTGCAAGAGGGCGCAGGCTCTACTTTTGAACCTGTCGGTCTCACAAACCGCTTACGTGGAACGCCTAAAGAACGTAAACTGCGTCGAAAAGCCTGATCCTAAGGCGCTTTTGATGCCTGAAGATCGGTCTTTAGCCTACACCCTGGACCTGCGCTGTATCGGAGTGCCTAGCGGTCTGCCTGTTACGTTAGACTTGATAACTGACCCCGACCCAAAGGCGCCACCTCGCTTCTTCGTGAAAAAAGAGGGTGGGTTCTCCCCGTGCGAGAAGATCGAGTACGCCTTGCGGCGGAGTGATTCTCTGGTCAAACGGGTTGAAGAGTGGGCGAAGACTCGGCATCCCGGCCCCGTGCTTCTGAAGTTAATCCAGGAAGGGCAGAAGCAGCTCCCTGACCTCCAAGGGGTCATCACAAAACACCAGGCTCTGGTCCGCTGCCTGAAGGATAAGATGGCACCCATCAAGCAAAAAGACGAGGATACTCCTGAGTGGCTTGCCGCGGTGATGAATTCTGGCCTTATGACACCGGGAACTTGTGAAACGCTCGACGAGCTGAAAAAGTTCGACAGTGCCGCCAAGGGCCCCGATACCCTCAAGGATTTGGAAAATGACGTCAATACAGCAACAGCCCCCGTCGACAAGATCTTGAGCGATATCAAGGCCGAGGTTCGCCAGAGCCACTGGGTGAAAGACTGGCTTTGGCTTACGGGAGGCACTCCTCAGCTAAACCCATTTCGCTCCATCTCCGACGTCGCCAGCGTTACCAATGAGATCGCCGCATTGGAGACGGAGCTTGCCGCCAAGGAGGCCGAGGTTGCAACCTTCGAGCTCATAGCCTCAGGTCATGGGCTGAATATCACCGACCTTTCAAATCTCCCCGAGCAGATCAAACCCTTGGCGGCTACTCGCCAGCGACGCGACGAGCTAAAGAAAAAGCTGGCCGAAGCGAAGGGTGGCCTTCCTGAGGCGCAAGCCGGAAACAATGCGGACGAGCTCCTTTATCGGGGCGAGTTGTACCTATCCACTTCTCCGAGTTTTGCCGTCATGCAACATCACGACGCGCAACGCGAGTACCTGGTCATGGCCGCTAAAACCGTCCAGGAGATTCGCGAAAACGAGAGGCTTTACATCTTGGCGGAAAACGAGCTGGAAGAAACCAAGCTCAAGGCGTCGGTAACGGTGACCCGAATCTCTCCCGACGTGACAACTTCGAGCGCCGAGTTGGCATTATCCTCAGGGGCTACGAGCTTGCTAGGTGCCTCACCAAGTCCTGAGGGCAAGAAAATCCGCGAGATCAACCAAATCCTTGGAGACTATGACCTGTTGGCAGCCAAGTTAGCTTTCCTGGCGGTGCAACTCGATCCCCCTCCGGTGGTCTTCGCTCCGCCCAAGGATCAAACGCCCGCGCTGATCACTCGGTTGGTTCCCCACGAAATTCCATCGAGCGCGCCGGCGCTCGTTGCTTACACTATCACCAAGAAAGTCGACGATAAATTCGAAGACGCCTGGAAGGGCGAGTACCGGGTCAACAAGCTCTATCGTTTGAGGTTGAAGGCGGGAATAATTTACAGCCAACTGGAGACCAAGGACTTCACCATCAAGGATGACGGAAGCGTCAAGGAGGAAATCGCCAAGTTTGGGGCAGGCGCCACCTTCGGCATACAGTTCTACCCCTTTGGCCGGCGTGACATCCGCCACCCCACAACCGCGGAAAAAGCATGGCCGGCTTTGTTCACCGGATTCACCATGGGGAGCAACCCCCTTCAGAACCTATTGGTGGGGGTTGGTTGGGAGCCTTGGCCTGGAATCACCTTCATGGCGGGCAAACATCTGGGAAAAGGAGAGGAGCTCATCCAGAGCGAAGGCGTCGCCAAGCGCATTAAGGACCATTGGGAGAAGTCCACGTTCTATGGGATAACAGTCGACGTCGACTTCTTCCGTCAACTTTTTGGCCTCAAAGGTCTGCTCTAAGCCACTGACGACAGTCCGCGCCGGGCATATGCACCTGGCGCGGCTTCGCCAGGAGTGCGTCCCGAGATCCAAGGTGTCAGGGTCTCGTTGAAAAACCCATCGGCGGATTGGAGAAGGACACCTTGAAGTCGGCCCCAAAAGGCTCAGGATGAGCTCGGCTCCACCGAAAGCGGCCTCTTGGAGTCGCCGTTTGGAGACACCTTCGGACTACCGAGTCATGGCTCGTAGCAGAGTGGCCCTCCGAGCGGGCGGACGGCTGTCAAAGAACGTCGCCGGCGGGGCTATCCGGCGACGAAGGGCAGCCCTGGGGGAAAGCTGCCCGCCGGGAACGGGGCGTTGCGGTCTCCGGCTTTCAATTTCTCGGCAGCCGTCCTGAAGAGCGAGACGAACCAGGAGTAGGCCGCGTAGAAAGCCTTCCGCGCTGCCTTGCTGAAGGCGTGGAGGAGAGGCGCGGAGGACTTCGCGAGTTTGGCGGGGCGATGCAGGGGATCCATCGCGAGGATCGCCGCCACTCCAAGGACCGATTGATTGGACTGGC
The DNA here is from genome assembly GCA_049284515.1 of Thermoanaerobaculia bacterium. GTDB lineage: Bacteria > Acidobacteriota > Thermoanaerobaculia > Multivoradales > UBA5704 > DATARR01. Next base: position 15 of record JBAPYB010000659.1, on the reverse strand, counting down.
TCCGCTGAAGAGCCG
>JBAPYB010000658.1:0-5252 GCA_049284515.1 Thermoanaerobaculia bacterium | reverse complement strand
GCGTAGGGCGGCTGGAGGAGCTCGCCCAGGGCCAGCAGGGCGGCGGCGTTGGCGTTGGTGGTGCCCCAGCCGTCGTCACGGCCGAGGGTGACGAGAGCGTCGATCAGGATCTGAAGCTTCGGATTCTTGCCGTCCTTGCGCACCAGGGCGCGGGCCATCTCGGACACGGTGCGGGTCTCGGTCGGCAGGATGAGGCCGTTGTGCGCCGTCGCGGTCTCCTGCAAGCCGCCGTAGATCTCCTTGCCTTGATAGAGGCGCAGCACGACGCCGTTCCAGATCTTCTCGGCGAGCGCGTCGGTGGCCGGCGAGGAGGTGTCCCCAGCCTTGGCGAACGACTGGAGCACTTCGGCGACCCCTTCGAGATCGAGGAACTGCGCCTTGCGCGCCAGCTCGGCCGCATAGGCGGGATCGAACTTGCCGGCGGCAGCGAGGGCTGAGAGGGCCCAACAGCGCTCGGTGAAGGCCTCGCCGTCGATGAAGTTGCCGTAGTCGGAGCGCAGCGACTGCTCCAGCGACCGCGTCAGGTTGGACATCAGCTTGTCGTCCACCCGGAAGCCGGCGCCCTTGGCCTCGACCAGGAGCTGCACCGACCAGGCGGTCAGCGACACAGTGCCGGCCGAGCCCGGCCAGTAGGCCACGAGGCCGTGGGCGTCGATCACCTGCGGGATCCACTGCAGCGTGTCCTCGACGGCGCGCTTCATCCGCGCGTCGTCTCCCTGCTGATGCAGCAGGGCGCGGAAGCGCTTCGAGGCGATCTCGGCGCGCGCTTGGCTGAGGCGCTGCTCGGTGCAGCCGTACGGATACGCATTGAAGAAGTCGAGGCCGGCCGCCATGCGCACCAGTGCCGCCTGATCGGAGACCAGGACGGACCGCCGCACGGAGCCGGGCCTCGCCGGCTCGGGGATGGCGGGGATCGGCAGCGCGCCGCCGGCGCCCAGCTCCTTCATCATGCGCTGGACCACCGGCCGCCGGTCGTCGCGCACCGGCAGCTTGACCTCGAAGGCGTCGCTCGCGCCGTCGGCGTTGCGCTGCACGCCGAAGGTGAAGGCCACCTGGTCGTAGGCCAGGGTGCCGTCGGCCTTGAACGGCGGCGTCGGCACGGAGACCGGGAACTCCAGGCGCTCCGGCTGGCCCGTCCAGGTGAACGTCTTCTTCGCCGGCCCGCCGAGCTCGACGCCCTGCACTCGCACCTCGGCCTGGCCCGGCCCGAGATCGCCCTCGACGATGCGGCCGATCCCCGACGCGAGGAAGCGGTCGCCCGGCCGCACGAAGCGCGGCAGGGCCGGCTGGATCACCACGGGCAGGCGGACGGCGATCTGGCTGGTGCCGACGCCGAAGCGGTCCGGTCCCGAGGCCGCCTTCGCGCGGATTTTGAAGACGGTGATGTCGTCCGGCAGCTCGACGGTCACCTTGGTGGTGCCGTCCGGCCCGACCTGGATGTTGGGATTGAAGTACGGCACGGCCTTGAAGTTGCGGCGCACGGTGGCGCGGTCGAGCAGGCTCCCCTCCCCCGTGCCGCCCTGGTCGCCGCCCGGGTTCTCGGCGAACGGCAGGAAGCCGAAGACGAGGTTGCGCGTGTCGCGCACGGTGAGGTGGGAGAAGACCTTGGTGATGAAGTCCGGCAGCGGATCGAGCCGCTGCTCCTTGCCCAGCGCCAGCACGGCCTGGTCCACCAGCCAGAGCGTGACCTCGCCCGGCCGCGGATTGCCCTGCGGATCGCGGAGATCGATCCTGATCTCCACCTTCTGGCTGGGGCGGGCCTTCTCCGGATGCGTGAGCTTGACGTTCACCATGTTGGCCACGGGCTCGACCTTGAGCCAGGTGGTGGCCGCGACGGTCGCCGGCTTGCCCAAGTCGGTGCTGTTGCCCGGCTGCGGGCCGGTGTTGGGGACGCGCCCCCGCATCAGCACGAAGTGCACGGGGATGCGCGGCGCCCAGTTGCCGCGGATGGGCAGGTTGAAGGTGGCGGCGCCGCCCTGGACGTTCACCCACTCGTAGCGGTTGCCCTCCGGCGCCTCGATCACCGCCAAGGCCTCACCCTTCTGGAACGGGCTCTGGAGGACGAGGGCCGCGGTCTCGCCGGGGTTGTACGAGGCCTTGTCGCCGGCCACCGTGAAGACGCCCGCGGGCGGCTTGGTCCAGGTCACGGCCTGGTCGCCGCCGGCGTAGAGGTCCACCGTCACCACCTGGGTGCGGCCCAGGCGGTCGCTGGCCTCGACCTCGACGATGTAGACGCCGGAGCGCGGGATGGCGAAGGGCACGGGCACTGCGTCGGCGCCGCTCTTGACCTTCACCTCCTGCACCTTCTCGTCCACCACGTCGGTGATGTAGCGGGCGACGCCGTCCGAGAAGTCGCTCGCCCGCAGGTGGGAGTGCCACTGCCGTTGCAGCAGGCGGACCTTCACCTCCATGCCGGCGACGGGCTTGTCGTCCAGCCCCACGACCAGGACCTCCGGGCGGATCTGCGTGGCGCGTTCGAGGAAGCGCGGCACCTTGAGGCCGAGCACGAAGGGCGGCAGGGCGACGATGGAGCGGGTGGCGGTCACCGTCTGGTCGTCGGCGCCGGTGACGGTCGCCTCCACCACGTAGCTGCGCGGCTGCGCCGTGGGCTCGATGGCGGGGTTCAAGACGAGCTTGGCCGCGCCCTCGGCGTCCGTCGAGTCCTGCTTTTCGAGCCGCGGCGTCGAGGTGAAGGTGGCGGCGCGCGAGAAGCGGCCGTCCGAGGAGTAGAGGAAGCCGGCGCGGCGCTTCGGCGTCCAGGTGTAGGGGAACTGCGTCACCCGCCAGGCGAGGGGGCGGTTGGCCACCTTACCGCCGGCGTAGTAGATGCCCGTCAAGGCCACCTTGAACTCGCGGTCCAGCGGCACGCGCTCGGGCGCGTCGAGGCGCACCTCGAAGCGCGGCAGGCGATAGGCCTCCATGCGCCAGGAGACCGAGCCGTAGGACTTGCCGTCCGTGTCCTCGAAGTGCGCCGAGAAGACCCCGGTCGGCAGCTTCTCCTCCTTGAAGAACTTGTAGAAGGAGCCGGCGGTCGTGACCTCCATGGGGTAGCGCCAGACGAGGTCGCCCGGCCCCTGCACGATCAACCGGCCGGAGAGCTGCTCCGGCGTCAGCTCGCCCTTTTCGCGCCGCCGCAGATAGCCCTTGATGTGGACGCCGTCCTCCGGCCGGTAGACCGGCCGCTCGGTGAAGAGATGGCAGAGCGTCTCGGCCTGCGGCCCTCGGGAGTCGAGCTCGTCGAACGCCCAGCCCAGCCAGCTCTGGTGCGACGGCGACCACTGGCCGTCGGCGTAGCCGTCCGGCGCATGGCCGGGATCGAGCACGAGGACGTCCTTGCCGTTCTCCACCACGATCCGCCGCACCCGCTCGATACGGCCCGGGGTGCGGCCCGGCGGGTTCCAGGTGACGCGGCCGGCGGCGTCCGTGGCGCCCTGGAAGAAGGTCGTCCACACGGCGGTCTCCCTCCCCTCCTGGCGGGAGCCCTCGACGCGCACCTTGGCGCCGCCCACCGGCAGCGCGGTGGAGAGCGAATTGACCGAGAAGACCACCGCCTTGGGCTCCTCGGCCACGGTGACCGTCAGGTCGGTCACCTGCACGCGGATCCAGGAGCGGACGCTGGAGCGGTCGAGCCGCCGCAGGCCGACGAGATAGGTGCCAGGCGATCCTGCAGGGGCCAGTTTGTCGAGATGGGCCCCAAGGTCGAGGCCGAAGCGGGCGGAGCTGCCCTCGCGGCGCAGCGGCAGGGTCACCAGCGTCGAGACCGGCGGCGAGCCCAGGGTCTGGAGGTGCAGCGCCAGCTCCGAAACTGGCACGTTGCGGTCCGCCGACTTCCAGGAAGCGGGCTCCTCGCCGGGACCGGGAGGCCGCCGCGCCTCGTCGACCGTCACGGGGCTGTCCGGGAACGGCCAGAGCGAACGGTCGAGCGGATCGACGGGATAGAGGCGCAGGTCCAGCCGTTCATCGCCCCGCCCCTCGATGGGCGCCATGCGGGGGCCGAAGCGTTCGACGAGGCCCTGGCTCGCGCTCCAGCGCAGATAGCTCTCGCGCTGCGGGAAGACGAGGAAGGTCTCGGTGGGGCCGCGCAGGTCGAGCCGCCGGCCATGGTTGTCGACGATCGTGGAGGCGGCCGGGCCGGGCGCCAGGGAGACGCGGTACAGCGTCTCGCGCTGGAAGCTGCCGGAGACCAGGAGCTGCCGGCCCGAGACCTCGAACTCCAGGCCGGAGACCGCGGGCTCGAAGCGCACCAGGTTGCGCCCTTCGAGCGGCCCGAGGTTGGCGGGCGCGGCGGAGAGCTCGACCACCACCTGCTTGTCGTCGGGGCCGCAGCGCAGCGCCTGCTCGCGGCCGTAGCGCGTGCCGGCGGCGGTGACCGGCACGCGGGAGCCGCTGCAGCCCAGGGAGACGACGCGGAACGGCTCGGCGGTCGTGAAGGCGAGGTCGAGCGACGACGCGGGAGAGGCTTCGCCCAGCGACAGGCGGAAGTGGAGGACGGCCTTCGAGCCCAGGGGGATGGGCGTCGCGAGCGTCACCACGTAGGGCGCGGGATCGTTCCTCTCCTTGCGGTCCAGCGCCTTGATCTGGAAGTCGCGGGCGGCGATCCAGCGCGGCTCCGAGCTTGCACCACCGGCACCACGGGCGACGCCCGGCAATGGCCGGACCTCGATCGACAGCATGCGGCCGAGGGTCGCGGGATCGAGCGGCTCGGGGAACACCAGGGTGATCGACTTGACCGGGTCCGCCACCTCCTCGTTCTCGGCCGGCAGGGTCTTCGACGGCGGCGAGATGAGCGTGTCCAAAGTCGTCGATGCAGTCCCGATCGTGAAGCTGAAGCGCTGGAGCGGCGGCCAGGGCTCGGCGGGCTTGAATTGGAGCGTGCGGGCGTCCACCCAGGTCCAGGCCCCGGGATGGGCCGGAGCCATCTTCACGAAGCGCTCGGGGTGGTCCTCGGGACCGGGCTTGCCCGCCTTCTCTCCCCTTGGATCTTGATTGAAGAAGATCGTCACCGGGTCCCAGCGGCGCAGGAAGCGGTCGGGCACGACGACGGGGCCGGAGCGTTTGGCGGCGGCGGGCGCCACGGCCTGGGCCGCGGCCAGACAAGACAGACAGATCCAGACGGCGGCCGCGGCGCGACGCCGGAGATTCGACGACAGGCGACTCATGGTTGGCTCCCGGGAACGCTCTCCGAGGCTTCCTGGGCCCCGGCCTCTTCCAGATACTTGCGGATCACGTCGGCGGGCGGCCCGGTGTCGGGC
>JBAPYB010000657.1:0-1636 GCA_049284515.1 Thermoanaerobaculia bacterium | reverse complement strand
CCGCCCGGCTGCTCGCCGAGCTCGGCCACTCGCAGGGCGCCCTCCAGCTCCTGGAGGTCGCCGCGCAGCGCGCTCCCGAGGACCTCCGCCTGCAGACGAGCTTCGCCCTGGTGGCCGAGCAGGCTGGAGCCTTCGACCGCGCCGAGCAGGCCTACCGCCGCCTGCTGGCCGCCGAACCCAAGTCGGAGACCTATTGGTCCGGCCTGGGTCGGATCGCCGAGCATCGCGGTGACCCGGGGGAGCTCGGGGCCCTCCTACGCCAGGCGGAGCAAGCGACGGGCACGCTGCCGGCCGGTATCGTCCTCGCCCTGGCGCGCGCCTACCTGGCGCACGGACAGCCGGCGCGCACGGTCGAGCTCCTCAACGCCTACCGCGAGCGCTTCCCCAATTCCTACCTGGGCGAGGACGAATTGCGGGAGGCCTACCGCGCGATCGGCGCCGGCTCGCCTTCTTCGGCTTCGTTCGGCTCGCGAGTCTCGCTCGCGGCCTACCGGACCGGCGGCTCGGGCGGCGCCGGCGCGGCGCCTCCTCCCGCCGAGGATCTGCGCGCCATGCGCGAATCCGAGGCGGCGATGCTGGGAATCAGCGGTACCGTGGACGAGGCCAAAGGGCGCGAGATCGCCAAGCGCCTCGCCCAGCGGGGCAACGTCTACGCCAACGTTCGCATTTCGATCTGGCAGCAGGCCGGCACGCAAGGGTATGCCAAGAACCCCCGCCAGTCCGACGCCACGGCGCAGCCGTACCTGCCGGCCCTTCGCGCCGCGGCCCAAGCCGGCGAGCCTTATGCGGAATACCTCTGGGGCACCGTCCTGCTGCGCGGCATCGGCGTGCCCAAACAGGCGGCCGAGGGCGGCGCCTGGCTGCGCAAGGCCGCGGACCGCGGCGAGCCGTGGGCGCTCAACAACCTGGGCTGGATGGCGGAGAACGGCGACGGCGCCAACCGCAACCTCCAGGAGGCCCTGCGGTGGTATCGCAAGGGCGCCGAGGCGGGCAACGTCCACTCCATGGAGAGCGTCGCCAAGCTGCGCCTCACCGTGGACGAGCCGGGCCTGCGCCAGCCGGCCGAGGGCGTCCAGTGGCTCGCGAAAGCCGCGGAGCGAGGACTGCCGGAGGCGGTGTCCTGGTACGCTGCGGCGCAGCTCTACGGTCTTCCGGGAGCCATCCCCAGCGATCCTGTCCGCGCCCGTCCGTGGCTGGAGAAGGCCGCCGTCCTGGGCGACGGGCGCGGCATCTACGACCTCGGTGCAGCCCTGCTCGCCGGCGCCGGCGGCCCGGCGGACGAGAAGCGCGCCGTCGCGCTCTTCGAGAAGGAGGCCGCGAACGGCAGCGCCCGCGCCAGTTGGCAGCTCGCCTGGCAGTCGGCCTTGGGCCAGGGAACGGCGCGCGACGGCAAACGGGCCGAGCAGTGGATCGAGCGGGCCACCGCCCTGGGCTACGACGACCCCGGCCTGATCCTTGGCGCCCACGCCGAGCAGGGCGAGGTCTTCCACCGCCAGTTCACCCGGGGCTTGAGCGCGCTGGAGAAGCTCGCGGCTGCCGGGGATGCGTTCGCCGGCGGCCTGGCGGCCCGCTTCTACCAGCAGGACGACACCGGCGTGAAGACGGACCCCGCCCGGGCCGTGGCGCTCGCCCGGCC
>JBAPYB010000656.1:0-13129 GCA_049284515.1 Thermoanaerobaculia bacterium | reverse complement strand
GCCCCCTCCCGACCCTCCAGACCCGCCCCTACACGAAGCAAAAGTTAGCGCCTATGCCCGGTCGGGGAAGTGCGGTGGGAGAGGAGGGGTTGGGGTGGTGAGGGGCCGCTCATCCCGCCTTCCGGTCCCGTTCATCCCTCCCCCGTCCCGCTCATCCCCAACCGCTTGGCCCGCCGGACGCCTTCCGCGATCCTGACGCCGTGGGACTATCCTACGGAGGAACTGACATGGACGCTCCGCAACCAACGATCACCGCTTCTCCCGACGCCGGCCGCAAGCTGCTGGCCGGCGGGCTCGCCGTCGTGGGCCTGGTGGCTCTCGTCAAGCTCGTGCTCCATCTCGCCACGACGGGCCTTTTCGGCTACAGCTTCTTCGTCGACGAGCTCTACTTCCTGGCCTGCTCCGAGCACCTGGCTTGGGGATTCGTGGACATGCCGCCGCTGTTTCCGGCCATCACGGCCCTCATCCGGGCCGTCTTCGGCGATTCGCTGTTCGCCGTGCGGCTGCTGCCCGCGATCTCCGGCGCGGCGCTGGTCTTGATGACCGGCCTCATGGCCCGCGATCTCGGCGGCAAACGCTTCGCGCAGGGCATGGCGGCGCTCGCCGTGCTCACGGCCCCGCTCTGGATGCTGATGAGCAGCATCCACACCATGAACGCGCTCGATCAGATTTTCTGGACGGGTGCGGCGTGGCTGGTCATCCGCATCCTCCGCGACGATCGCGACGGTTGGCCCCAGGGGTGGCTGTGGCTGGGCGTCGTCTGCGGCGTCGGAATGCTCAACAAGCACACGATGGCTTTCTTCGGGGTGGCCCTGGTGGTGGGCCTCGTGCTGACGCCTGCGCGGGCAGCCTTTCGCTCGCGCTGGCTCTGGCTCGGCGGGATCGCGGCGTTCCTGATCTATCTGCCCAACCTGATCTGGGACGTGCAGCACCACTTTCCGCACTTCGAGATGCTGGCCAACATCAAGGCGGACGGCCGCGACGTCCACCTGAACCCGCTGCAGTTCATGATTCAGCAGGTCATGCTGTTCAATCCCCTGGCTCTGCCGCTCTGGCTGGGCGGACTCGCCTGGCTCCTCGGCGGGCGCGACGGCCGGCGCTACCGGGTGCTCGGCATCGCCTGGTTGGCCCTGATGATCGAGATGTTCGTGCTCGACGGTCGACCCTACTATCCGGCGCCGGCCTATCCCATGCTCTTCGCGGCCGGCGGCGTGGCGCTCGAGCAGTGGCTGACTGCGCGGACGTCGCGGGGATGGCGGTTCGTGAAGCCGGCGTATGCCGCCAGCCTCGCCCTTTCGGGCGCGGTGCTGGCGCCGGTCTTCGTGCCCATGCTGCCACCCGAGACCTACATCCGCTATACCGAAGCCATCCACATGTCGCAGCCGCGCATCGAGACGCACCGCATGGGGCCGCTGCCGCAGCTCATGGCCGACCGCTTCGGCTGGCGGGAGATGGCCACGGAAGTGGCGCGCATCTATCACTCCCTGCCGCCGGCCGACCAGGCGCACGCCGCCATCTTCGGCCAGAACTACGGCCAGGCCGGAGCGATCGATCATTTCGGGCCGGCGCTCGGGCTACCGAAAGCGATCAGCGGGCATCTCACCTATTTCTTCTGGGGGCCGCGCGGCTACACTGGCGACGTGATGATCGTGATGGACGACAACCGGGAAACGCTCTCCAAGCTCTTCGATCACGTCGAGCTCGCGGGACACGTCGATCACCCCTACTCGATGCCCTACCAGCACTTCGACGTCTACGTCTGCCGCGGCCCGCACCGGCCGCTGGCGGCGTGGTGGCCGCGGGTGAAGAAGTGGAATTGAACCCCTCCCAACCACGGGCCCGCGGCCTTCTCCTCTGGCTCGGGGTCGTCGCCGGCGTCGGCCTTCTGCTCTTCGCCTACCACTACCTGGAAGTGGTGGCGTCGCGGGGCTCGCGGCCGATGATGGAGCCGTTCATCAACGAGATGACCGGCGCGCTCGTCGGCGGCGTGCTGTTCTTCCCCGCCAAGCGGCTGGTGCGCCGGCTGCCCCTCCAGCGCTCCAACTGGGCGCGGCGGCTGCCGGTTTACGTCCTGGCGGTGCTGGGGCTGGGGCCATTGGCCACGACGCTGATCTGGGGCGCCCGCTCCGTGCTCTACCCGCTGGCGGGGCTGGGCTCCTACGACTACGGCGCCATGCCGGTGCGCTACTTCATGGAGCTGCCGTTGCAGGTCATCTGGCTCACCGGCGTCTTCGCGGCCGTCCACGCCTACGATGCCCTGGAGGCTGCGCGGGTGCGGGAGCTGCGCGCCGCCCAGCTCGAAGGGAGCCTCGCCCTCGCCCAGCTCCGCAACCTGCGGCTCCAGCTTCAGCCGCATTTCCTGTTCAATGCGCTCAACACCATCTCGGCGACGATGTACGACGATCCGGCCGCGGCCGACGAGATGCTCGATCAACTGGCCGAGCTGCTGCGGGCCTCGCTGCGCACGGCGCAGTCGGACGAGGTCCCGTTGAGCGAAGAGCTGGCCCTCCTCGATCGCTACCTCGCCCTCCTCCACGCGCGGTTCGGATCGCGCCTGGAGGTCGACCTCCAGCTCGATCCGGCCGCGGCCGGCGCCCTCGTGCCGTCGCTCCTTCTCCAGCCGCTGGTGGAGAACGCCGTCCGGCATGGCAATGCCGAGCGCGCGGGGCGCGGCGCCGTGGCCGTGCGCGCCCGCAGAGAAGCCGACACACTGATCCTCGAAGTGGAGGACGACGGTCCCGGCGAAACGGAACGTCATCCCGAGCGCCGGGAGCCCGGCCTCGGCCTCGCCGCCACGGCCGAGCGCCTCAAGCTGCTCTACGGCGAGGCGCAGACCTTCAGCGCCGGCAACGGCGAGCGCGGAGGATTTCTCGTCCGAGCCTGCCTGCCGTTCCGAACCCTGGGGGACGCTACGGCGTGATCCGCGCGCTGATCGCCGACGACGAGGCCCCGGCCCGCCGCAAGCTGCGGGAGCTTCTGGCCCGCGAGGCGGATTTCGAGATTGCGGGCGAGGCGGCAGACGGCGTCGAAGCGGTCGAGTTGATCCGCGCCACGGCGCCGGACGTGGTCTTCCTCGACATCCAGATGCCCCGGCTCGATGGCTTTGGCGTCATCGGCGAGGTGGGCGTCGAAGCCATGCCGCTGGTGGTTTTCGTCACTGCCTACGACGAGCACGCCCTGCGCGCCTTCGAGGTCCACGCGCTGGACTATTTGTTGAAGCCGTTCGCGCCGTCGCGTTTCCAAAACCTGATCGCTCGCATTCGCCGCCAGGTCGACCCGGAGAGGCCGGAGACTGGAGATCTGGCGCAGCGCATCGAGCGTCTGCTGGCGGAGGTGCGTCCCGCCGCCGGCTATCTGCGGCAGATCCTGGCCGAACGGACTGGCCACCAGGACCGCCAGGTGCTGCTCGCCGTGGACGAGATCGACGTCATCCGCGCCGACGGCAACTATCTGAGCTTCATTACCCGGGACGGCCACGACGGAGAGCTCCGCCGCCGCGGCACCCTCCGCGACCTGGAGGACCGGCTGGACCCCGCCCGCTTTTTGCGCCTCAGCCGTTCCGAGATCGTGCGCCTGGACGCCATCCGCGAGGTCCAGCCCTGGTTCCACGGCGACGCCCGCGTGGTATTGCGCAGCGGCGCCGTGCTCACCTGGAGCCGGCGGTACCGGTCGAAGGCGGAGGGGCTGTTCTGAGGTCGCCTTCCTCCGTGGTAGCCTCCCGGCTGGTGGCCTGCGCCGCCCAGGGACACAAAGGACCCCAGGGACACCAAGGACCTCAAGAAACGCGAACCGTCCTTGTAGTCCTTGGTGTCCTTGAAGTCCTTGACGTCCTTTAGAAAGGTTTACACGATGATGCCAGAGATCGGTCGGCCGGAGCCCACGGAGTACGCGCCTTTTTTCGAACGCTACATCTCGCTGGTGGCGGACGGGGACATCCTCTCGGCACTGGAAGCGCAGCCGGCGGCGCTGCGGCGGGCGCTGGGTGGGCTCTCGGAAGAGCAGGCGGGATTTCGCTACGCCGAGGGGAAGTGGAGCATCCGCGAGGTCGTGGGCCACGTGATCGACGCCGAGCGGGTCTTCGGCTATCGCGCGCTCTGCGTCGCCCGCGGCGACACGACGCCCTTGCCGAGCTTCGACGAGAACGCCTACAGCCGCAACGCGCCGCACGACGCCTGCCCCCTCGCCGAGCTGCTCGACGAATTCGAGGCCGTGCGGAAAGGGCATCTGCTGTTCTTCCGCCACCTGCGCCCCGAGGATTGGCGGCGGAAGGGCGTGGCGAACAACTTCCCGGTCTCGCCGCGCGGCATGGCCTACAACATGACGGGCCACGTGTTCCACCACCTCAACGGGCTGCGGGACAACTACGGCGTGAAGGTCTGACGCCCGGCCCAGCGGGGAGACGGCTCAAACGAATGGGGAGGCGGCTCAAACGAATGGGGAGAGGTTTCTCCCTACTCGAAAAAACGTCCTCCTCACTCGGGAGAGGGCTCTCCCTACTCGGACGAGGGTCTCCCCTACTCGGACGAGGGCTCTCCCTGCTCGAAAAAACCTCTTCCCTACTCGGGAGAGGCTTCTCCCTCTTGGGACGAGGGTCTCCCCTACTCGGACGAGGGTTCTCCCTGTTCGAAAAAAGTCCCTCCCCACTCGGGAGAAGGCTCTCCCCACTCGGGGAAGGGCCTTCCCTCCTGGCCTGTCTTGTGCGCTGTTGGGGTTGCAGGAGTTATACACTAGCAGAGCCATGAGCTCCGCGGCTACCCAGATCCTCCAGGCTCTCGCCCGCCACGGGAGCTCGATCCGCGCCCTCGGTGCCCGCCGCCTCGGCCTCTTCGGCTCCCAGGCACGGGGAGAGGCAACGGAAACCAGCGATCTGGACTTCCTCGTGGAGTTTGAGCCGGGCGCCAAGACCCTCGACAACTACATGGACCTGAAGGCGTTTCTCGAGGATCTCTTCGGACGACCGGTGGACCTCGTCGTGTCCGAAGTCATCAAGCCGCGGCTGCGCGACGCGATTCTCCGGGAGACGGTCCATGCCCCGGGATTCTAAGGTCTACCTTGAGGACATTCTCGAAGCCGCCCGCAAGATCCGGCTCTACACGGCGGGCCTGACCCTCGAGGCGTTCTGCGACGACTCGAAGATCTCCGACGCCGTGATCCGGAACCTCGAGATCATCGGCGAGGCTGCCAAGCAGATCCCGGAGAACATCCGAGAGAGACGTCCTGATGTCACCTGGAAGAAAATCGCGGGCCTCCACGACATCCTGATTCACGCTTATTTCGGGGTTGACTTTGAGGTGATCTGGGACGTGGTGACACACAAGTTGCAGGCACTGGAGGAGAGTGTCTCTTAGCTACTCGCAGAGTCTCGGTAGACGGTCCACCTGCCGGCGGGGGAGCGATGTGTGGACTTCCTCTCTGTGCTGTTTTGACCTATACTATGAAGAGCTAAGAATACAAGAGGCCGCCAACGAGACAATCCGGACACCGAAAGATTGAACTGCCCCATTACGAGCTCAGAGTCTCACCGTAGGGAGGTAAGTTATGTTAGAGAGTAGACATACGCTACGCTTTGCCCACCAACTAAGCGATCCGGTCTGGGGAGCGTTTCCAATTACCGCTTTGGAGGAAGAGATCCTCCAAACCCCAGAGCTTTCCCGGCTCGAGCATATCAAGCAGATGGGGCTCGCCTTTCTTGATTATCCAAGCCTGACTCATACCCGATTAGAGCACTCGCTTGGGGTAATGTACGTCGCAGACCGAATGTTCAAAACTCTGCGGGAGACAGCTCAGGCCCTTATTACTCGAAAGCGTATTCCAGCGCCAGAGATTAAAACTCTCTTTAGTTCCAAAAACCACCAAGCTGTCCGATTGGCTGCATTACTCCATGACCTCGGTCATCCTCCTTTCTCGCACGCCGTTGAACTCACTTTTATTCGTTATCCTTCATTGCTGGAGCGGGCACTAAGATCTCTCCAGAAAAGCCGCTCGGCAGACGATACGAATAAGGCCCAGCTTTTCGAACACTACTCGCATGAAACATTCACCGAGTGGATAATTTCGCACTCCGCTTCGCTAACGTTGGCCATCTTCAAATATTTCAAAGACGAAGGCTTCGTAAAAGAAATAGCCGCACTAGCAGTCGGTAAGGCGAAACATAGCTTGGCACCCTTCAACACTATAATCAGCGGAGATTTTGATGCAGACCGCATCGATTATCTGATTCGCGATAATCGGCATTCCGGCTTCGCCATTGGCCTCTCTCCCGACGAGCTATACGACGCAGTCCACCTGTTGCGCGATGAGAATCCGGTCAACAAGATACCCTTCTATGAGATCTATATAGATCGTAACGCCCTGCCCTTCGTCAATTCGGTGCTGTCAGCCCGAGAGCGGCTTATTAACCGCGTTCACCTCGCACCCGCAGGTAGAGCCGCTACCCAGATGCTCACCAAATTCCTCTTTGAGGACCTTGACAGCATTAGAAAAGGACGAGATCTCGCAGATACTATAATCGGGCTTCACCGACGCTGCACAGATTTTACATTTTACGACATGATCGTAAGTCGCTTGCCGAAAACCAAAACCAGAGCTGAACAGACAACTATTGCTCGGCTCATCCGCGTGCCGTCGAAGAAAAGCGTACTGAACGAATACGCCCATCTGGGATTCATGAGAATGCATCCCTGCTTAAGGCTCCTCGCCTATATTGCAGCGAGCGCTCGCTACGAGACTCCGGAGGAGCTGGTTTTTGTTGGCGCCAAGGATGAGATACTGTTTCTTGAGCCTTCATCCAGGCCGACACCGAAGTTCTCCTTGCTAGTCGACTATGGTTACAATATGGGAATGCCAGAGCTCGACTACATTGCTTCCACTGAGAACCGACAGGGGCGCGCTATCCTGGCTCAGTCCTTGAGTAATCTGGATGTATTTGCCTATGAGCTCGCAGACAAGCCGACGCCGATGCTTCCTTCCGGACTCGAGGAGTCGCAGACCTTTCCCAACTACACACACGGACTCACCCCTAAGGAGGACTTGCTCGGTCGCCGCGTAGCTCATTGCGCTCGCAAGGTCAGGCGAAGACGCAACGTCAAGCAGAACGGGCTGTTACCCTCAGAATTCATTCTCGCGGTCCTCTATTATCTTGACCTTCATATCGATCACAACTTCAAAGGCGCAAGGTCCGTATATGTATACAGATCAGAATATTTCATAAATTATTTCCTGAGATTCCTCGCTCAGAGCGAAAAGAGCGGCCTTTCTACCGAGTTTCGCGGCTCGCTCAAAAAAACACTGGACAGCAACCGCGTTTTTACCGAAATCCAACGACTGAACGTCTTTGGCCTCATTGAGACCCGTCAGAGAGCAATCTTCCATGAGCCGGGTGGACCGACCGATAAGTTTATTCGCAGAACTCGGGAGGCTGTCTATGGCACGCGAGAAGACTTCAGGATCGGCCAATGGGGAAAGCTCTACGTTGAAGCTGAGATCCAGCCTCCTGCTCTTCTGGAACCAGTACGAAGAATGGTCGATGCTCGGCAAAATAAGGCAAAAGCCCTACTTCAGCTAATGGCAGATGCTTTCCCGCAAGAACGCGCACCCTTGGGAATGGGCCTGGCTTGGCCCTGGAGAGAGGAGGTTAATAGACGGTTTGAACGGGAAGCTGCCAAGATTGCGGTCGAGATCCAAAAGTGCAGGGCCTGTGTGATGATCTTCCGCCTACCTTGACGTGCACTCCGACACCTCGATGCGATAGTCTCCCCGCCATGTCCGAAGCCAGTCAGGCTGCCGGGATCGATCCGCTGGCTCCTCATCCTCCGCTGACGCGCTACTACGCCGACGAGGCGGAGCACCGGCGGCGGATGCGGACGTGGTTCGACGAGGCGGCCCCGGACTACAACTGGATCAACCAGGCCATGAGCTTCGGCTCGGGCAACTATTACCGGCGGGAGGCCCTGCGGCGCGCCGGCCTCGAACCCGGCATGAGCCTGCTGGACACGGGCAGCGGCACGGGCATCGTCGCCGTCCAGGGCCAGGAGATCGTGGGCCCGACGGGGAAGGTCGTGGCGCTCGATCCATCGACCGGCATGTTGCGCGAGGCCGGCCGCCGCGGCGTGCGCCGGCGGGTGCGGGCGGTGGCCGAGACTCTGCCCTTCCCCGATCAACAGTTCGACGTGCTCAGCATGGGCTACGCCCTGCGCCACGTGCCGGACCTGCGCATCACCTTCCAGGAATACCGGCGCGTGCTCAAGCCCGGCGGCAAGGTGCTGCTCCTGGAGATCACACCTCCCCGGTCCCGGCTCGCGACCGTATTCCTGAAGTTTTACATGGGCCGGATTCTCCCCTTCCTCGCCCGCTTCGGCCGCGGCGGCAGGACGACCCAGACGCTCATGGAGTATTACTGGGAAACGATCGAACACTGCGTGCCGCCGGACGTCATCCTCGGAGCCCTGAAAGCCGCGGGATTCTTGCAGGTCGAGCGGCGGGTGGAGATCGGGATGATGTCGGAGTACACGGCGGTGCGGTAGTCCTCAGCGATCCGTTCCCCCCTTCTTCCCCGCCTCCAGCCCCTCCCGGACCTCCATCTTCAAAGTCTCCAGCATGTCGGGAAAGAGGCTTTCGTGGAAGGCCAGGATGGTGCCGTCCGGCGCCACGAGCACCATGCTGGGCAGGCCGGGAGCTCCGAAGGCCCGGAAGGCGACGCCGTCGGGGTCGAGGAAGGTGGGCATGGTGAATTTCTGCGCCTTCCAGAAGGCGGCGGACTGCTGCTTCTTCTCTTCCGGCGTGGGGAGCTGCTCCAGGGCGTTGACGCCGTAAACCGCGACCGCCAAGTGCTCCTTGGCCGCCCAGTCGAAGAGCCCCTGCGTTTCGTGCAAGGTCTTCCAGCAGGGAGCGCACCAGGTGGCCCAGAAGTCGAGCACGACGACGGAGCCCCGCAGATCGTGCAGGGCCACTTTGCGGCCACCGAGCGTCTCGAGCGCGAAGTCCGGCGCCGGCGCACCCGGCGAGAGCCGGCTGGAGCCCAAAGCGGCGAGGTTCCTCACCTCTTTGCGGTGCCCCGGCTCGAAGCGGACGACCCCGGCCGCGCTCGCCAGCACCTGCGGCGCGAAGGTGGCGTCGATGTGGATGCCCGTTCCCGCGGGAGCGCCCGGCGGCCGCATCTCGGCCGTCATGGAGGCGAAGAAGTGGGTTTTTGCATCGATGCGCAAGGTGACTTGGCCGTTGTCCGCCTCGAAGCGGATCTCGTCCAGAGGCCTCCCTCCCGGCGCTTCGATCCGCTCATTGCCGGTGATCCGCAGCGGCGGAGCGAGGAGCTTGAAGCGCAGCGCGTCGATCCAGGCGTCGATCCCTTTCCCTGTCCGCATAGCGATCGGCGGCGGCTCGAAGAGGGAGCCCTGATCGCCGACGATGCCGTTGAGAGCAGCTCCGAAATCGCCCTGGTAAGGCACCGTGACGTAGGCGCCGGGGGCGTCGCTGCGGGTGAGGTACATCCGGCCGCCGACCGCGACCACGGCGAGCAGAGGGTCCTTGACGTAGGCGTCGGTCCCCGCGCCGAAGCCGTACTCCAGCTTCTTGGGCTCTTTCTCCGAGCCTGGGGCCACGACCACGTAGGTCATCGTGTCGCGCAGGGCCGGAACGGCGAGATAGGCCTTGGCTGCGGCCTCGAGAACCTTCTGCGCAGGCGGTGTCTTCGGCTCGACGGCGCGCAGCGAGGTGGCCGCAGACAGACAGAGAGCCAGGATCGCCGCCACACACTTCCATCTCATGGAGAGTCCTCCTTCATATTTCTACGAGCCGGCCGGGACGAGGGTTTCGGATAAGCTTGCCGCATGCGCACTGCCGAGGTCGTCATCTGCGGAGCCGGGATCGCCGGCATCTCCGCCGCCTATCACCTTACTGTACGCCACGGCCTGCGGGACGTGGTGCTGGTCGACAATCAGCCGCCGCTTTCGGTGACCAGCGACAAGTCCACCGAGTGCTACCGCAACTGGTGGCCGGGACCCGGAGACACGATGGTCCGCTTCATGAACCGCGGCATCGATCTGCTGGAGGAGCTGGCCGCGGAGAGCGGCAACGTCTTCGTGATGAACCGCCGGGGCTACGCCTACTTCACGGCTGATCCCAAGCAGGCCGCCGAGCTCGAACGCGGCGCCCGCGAGGTGTCGGCGCTGGGGGCCGGCGAGCTGAGAATTCACCGGCCGGGGAAGAGCAAGAAGGGCGATCCGCCCTATCCCAAGGAGCGGACCGAGGAGATGGCCCCCGATCTCGTGGGCGCCGACCTGATTCTGGACCCGGCGCGCATCCATCGCCGCTTCCCCTTCCTCGCCAGGGACACCCTCGCCATGCTCCACGTGCGCCGTTGCGGCTGGCTCTCGGCCCAGCAGCTCGGCATGTATCTGCTGGAGCAGGCGCGCGATCATGGGATGCGTTTCGTCAAGGGGAAGATCGACGAGGTGACGGTGCGCGACGGCCGGGTCGAAGGCGTGCGCCTGACGCCGGGCTCAGCCGAGGACGCTATCGCCACCCGCCGTTTCGTCAACGCCGCCGGGCCACTCTCCCCCGCCGTGGGGAAGATGAGCGGCGTCGAGCTGCCGCTGTTCAACGAGCTGCACGGCAAGGTGATGTTCGAGGATTACCTGGGGCTGATTCCGCGCGATCTGCCGTTGATGATCTGGACCGATCCCGTCACCCTCGCCTGGAGCGACGAGGAGCGGGAGGAGATGGCTCAGGATCCCGAGCTGCGCTGGCTCCTCGGCACCCTGCCTGCGGGCGTCCACTTCCGGCCCGAGGGGGGTGCGGACAGCCGCTGGCACCTGCTCCTGTGGACGTATCACCTGGAGCCGATGGAGCCCGTGTTCCCGCCGAAATTCGATCCGTTCTATCCGGAGGTCGTGGTGCGGGGTCTCGCCCGCATGGTGCCTGCCCTCGCCGAGTACCTCGGTCCCCGCATGCGCCGCCCCTACGTGGACGGCGGCTACTACTGCAAGACGAAGGAGAACCGATTGCTCGTCGGCCCGACGCCGGTCGAAGGCAACTATCTCCTCTGCGGCATGTCGGGCTACGGCATCATGGCCTCCCAGGCCGCCGCGGAGCTGCTGGCCGCCTACATCGTGGGCGCCGCCTTGCCGGACTATGCAGGCGAATTCGCCCTCAGCCGGTATGAGGATCCGGCGTATGTGACGAAAATGGCGGCGATGACGTCGGGGCAGTTGTGAGCTTCGACGCCGCTGCGCCACGACGATAGGAATCGGACCGGTGGCCGCGCCGCCGTGACCCTCATCACCCCGGCCCTCTTCTCCCAGCCTCCCCCCCGACCGCCGGGAGAAGAGGGAGAACAGCCAAAAGCAACTCCGCCTTCGTGAACCTTCCGGCTCCCCTCTCTCCCGTCAGGCGGAGGGGAGGCTGGGAGAGAGGGGCTGGGGGAGTGAGGGTCTCGATGCGGCGGACAGAGATCCATCCACCACTTCGGCCGGCGTCACGATCCGGGCCGGGCGGTTCCGGCCCTCACTGCATCTTCGAGCCGCTCATCATCATCCCGTGGCCGGGGGCCAGCTTGGTCAGCTCGACGAAGGCGGGGTCCTGGTGGAGGCTGGCGAACATGTAGTCGTCGCGGGCTTCCTGCATCTCCATGGCCCGCACCGGGTCGAAACGCTCGTACTCGTAGAAGTGCCGGCGCAGCAGCTCCATGGCCTTCTTGCGGTCGCCTGCCTGGGCATAGATGGCGGCGAGGTTGTAGCTCGCTTCGAGCACGGACTCGTTCGTCCTGGCGATCTTGACCGCCTCGTCCCGATGCCCGGCGGCGGCGAGGTAGACGGCGGCGAAAATCTGGTTGTAGCGCTCCCCGGGCGCCAGGGCGAGGGCCTGCCGCATGAAGCCGGACGCCTTTTCGGCCTGCTTTTCGGAGAACCAGTAGACGGCGAGGTTGCGGTAGGTGATAGGCAGTGGGAACTCGGCGAGGGAGCGCTCGAACAGGGCCAGCCCCTCTTCGTTGTGGCCGGCGTGGATGGTCATCTTGCCGAGGCCGTGCAGGGCCACGGCGCGGGCGATCGGGTCGGCCGGCTGGGCGAGGATGCGCTCGAAGATGGCGCGCGACTTGTCCCATTCGCCGGTCTGGTGGCGGTAGAGCTCGCCCAGGAAGCGCAGGGCCGTGGGATCGGACGGATCGATCTTGACGGCCCTTTTGTAGAGCTTCTCGGCGTCGCGATAGCGCGCCGCGATCTCGGCGTCGAGCCCGGCCCGCAGGACTTCCTCCACATCGGCACTGCGGCCCGCGCGGCCGGGATCGGCCAGGCCGTCCGGACCGAGGCGCAGGAGGGCCGACTTGTCGACGTCGACGCCCAGCTTCTTCAGTGCCTTGGCCGCCTTGCGGCCGAGGCCCGGGACGAGGCAGCGCTGCTCCCAGACCTTCTTGTAGTCGGCGATGGCGCCGTCGCGGTCCGTCGATTCCCTCTTTCCGGCGCTGTCGACGAGGGCCTGGAGGTTCTCTTCCCGCTTGTCGAGCTCGCCATAGACGAGCTTCTCGACGGCGCGGACGTCGAGCTTGCCTTCGCTCGCCGCCACCCGCCCGATCTCCGTACCGTCGGCATCCGCCAGGACGGCCAGTTGATCGCCCGCCGGCGCCTTGAGGGTGGACCGGACCTGCTGATTGTCCGGCGTCACCAGCGACGCCGCCACACAGCGGGAACCGGCCAGGGAGAGCGGGCGCGAGCTCTGGAGCGGCGAACCCTGGGCATCGCGGAGAGACTTGGGGAACCAGTAGAGGACGAGCGCCGCATCCGGTGCCTTGGGCGGCGCGGTGCCGGGCCCAAGCACCTTCCAGGCCACGCGGTAGACCGGGGTCTCATCGGCCATCACGCCGCCGGTGCCGCCGCCCCCCCCGCCGCCACAGGTGGCGAAGGCTGGGATGGCCGCCAGCGAGAGCAGAAGGACGACGAGAAGGAGGGAACGAATAGGGTGATTCATGGCGTTGGGATCTCCTGGGAAAGCTCCGAAGCGGCCAGGAAAGGGTAACACAGGGGGTTTAGGGTAGGGGCGGGTCTGGACGGGCGGTTGGGGGCTCGACCCGCCCTGCACCACCGAATCCGTGCGCAACAGGGCGGGTCGAGCCCCCAACCGCCCGTCCAGACCCGCCCCT
>JBAPYB010000655.1:0-1673 GCA_049284515.1 Thermoanaerobaculia bacterium | reverse complement strand
GCTAACTTTGCTTCGTGTAGGGGCGGGTCTGGAGGGTCGGGAGGGGGCGCGACCCGCCCTGCAGCGGCGAAATCGTCGAAATCAGGGCGGGTCGAGCCCCCAACCTGCCGCCCAGACCCGCCCCTACACGAAGCATTGAGCCTAAGTCAGCGCCTATGCCCCGAGGGCCGGGGTGATGAGGGGTCCCAGGGCATAAAATCCCCCAATCCTCTGTTCCCCGTCTCAGACCGAGAGGGCGTCCCCATGTCGAGACGATCGAGACGGCACATCCAGCGCTTCCCAGTCCTGTTGATCCTCTTCCTTTTCTCAGGGATCGCCACAGCTCCCGCCGGAGCGCAGCTCGTCCTGCAGAAGAAGGCGAGCTTCGTGCTCAATGCGGACCGCACCGCCTATGACGCCGGCAAGCCGGCGCGGGTCGCCGCCCTGGTGACCATCGAGCCCGGGTGGCACGTCAACGCCCACAAGCCGACGTTCGACTACCTGATCCCCACGGTGCTGAAGCTCAGGCTGCCCGCCGGGTGGCTGCCGGAGCAGGTGCTGTACCCGAAGGCGGAGATGAAGACGTTCTCCTTCGTGAAGGAGCCTTTGGCCGTCTACGACGGCGACGTCGTGATGCTGGCGCGGCTCCAGGTGCCCGCCGGCACCAAGCCGGGAAGCTACCCGGTGGAGGCCGCGCTGCGCTACCAGGCGTGCAACGACTCGCAGTGCCTGCCGCCGGTGACGGCCGAGGCCAAGATCCAGCTCACGGTGGGGCCGGGCGGCCAGCCGCAGCACTCGGAGCTCTTCGCCCGCGCGGAAGCCGGCGGAAACGGCGGCGCCCCGGCCCCGGCGAGCACCGGGACGCCCGGGACGAGCCTGGCGCTCATGCTGTTCCTCGCCCTCCTGGGCGGTCTCGTCCTCAACGTCATGCCTTGCGTGCTGCCGGTGCTGTCGCTGAAGGTCTTCGGCCTGGTGCGCAGCGCCGCCCATGGCCGCGCCGAGGTGACGCGCGGCTCCCTGGCCACGGCGGCGGGCATGCTCTTCTCGTTCTGGGCCCTGGCGCTCGCCGCCATCGGCGCGCGGGCGGCCGGGGCGGCCGTGGGCTGGGGCGTGCAGTTCCAGCGGCCGGGCTTCGTGGCCTTCCTGGCCGTGGTGGTCGTCCTCTTCTGCCTCAACCTCTGGGGTTTGTTCGAGATCCACCTGCCCGGGTCGCTCGCCAACCTGGCGGGCTCCGGCCCCCGCGAGGGGGTCGCCGGCCACTTCGCCTCCGGCCTCTTCGCGACGCTCATGGCCACCCCCTGCTCGGCGCCGTTCCTGGGCACGGCGGTCAGCTTCGCGCTGGCGCAGACGGGGCTCGTCATCTTCGCCATGTTCACCGCCCTGGGGCTGGGGATGGCCCTCCCCTACCTGCTGGTGGCGGCGGCGCCCGGCATCGCCCGGCTCCTCCCCAAGCCGGGGGCCTGGATGGAGACGGTGCGGGGCATCATGGGATTCCTGCTCGCGGGCTCGGCGGTGTGGCTGTTCTTCATCCTGTCGTCCCAGGTGTCGCCGGAGCACCTCGCGATCATCCAGCTCGGGCTGCTGGGCATCGCCCTCTTCACCTGGTTCCAGCAACGGGTGGCCCGCAGCCGGGCCGGCCGCGGCGTCGCCATCGCGGGCCTGGTGGCCGCCGTCGCCGCCACCCTGGTGGTGGC
>JBAPYB010000654.1:0-12389 GCA_049284515.1 Thermoanaerobaculia bacterium | reverse complement strand
CCCCAGACCCGCCCCTACTCTAAGCCATTGGTCCCGAGGAGGATTTCAACTTGAATTATACGAGGTCCATGCCGTGACGCCGCTCCAGGCCGTCGTCCTGTCGATCGTGCAGGGAGTCACCGAGTTCCTGCCCGTCAGCTCCTCGGGCCACCTGATCCTGGTCCCGTGGTTCCTGGGCTGGCCCGACCAGGGGCTCACCTTCGACATCGCCACCAATACCGGGACGCTGCTCGCCATCGTGGCCTATTTCCACCGCGACCTGCGGGACCTGGTCACGGGGGTCTTCAGCGGCGCGCCCCGCTCCCGCGACGGCGAGTTCGTGCCCCGCACCATGGCCCTCAACCTCGTCGTGGGCACCATCCCCGCCGGCCTCGCCGGGCTCGCCTTCCACCACATGATCGAGCACGAGGCGCGCAACCCGCTGCTCATCGCCGGCACGACCTTCACCTATGGCCTGCTGCTGCTGCTGGCCGACCTCGTGGGCCGCAAGACGCGGGGCTTAAGCGATCTCTGGTGGCGGGATGCCCTCATCATCGGCATCGCGCAGGCGCTGGCGCTGGTGCCAGGCACGTCGCGCTCAGGGATCACCATCACGGCCGCCCTTCTCCTCGGCCTCACCAGGCCGGCGGCGGCCACTTTCACCTTCCTGCTGAGCGTGCCCATCGGCATTCTGGTGGCGGCCAAGGAGGCCAAGGACCTCATGCACACCCAGGTGAGCGGCCACGACCTGGCGATGATGGGCATCGGCGTGGTCGTCTCCGGCCTCGTGGGCTACGGCGTCATCGCCTGGCTGCTCAACTGGTTACGCCGCCGGAGCCTGACCGTCTTCGTGGTCTACCGGGTGCTGCTGGCGGTCGTGATCCTGGCCGCAATGGTCTTGCGCTAAGAAGATGAGGGATTCATATTGACAAATGCGTATGACTAGGCTAGTGTCCACGGTGCGGGGAGGCAAATCCTCCTCTCATCCCTCCCAAAAAAGGAGCGCAAAGCGCTCCTTCTTTTTTTGTCCGCTCCTCCCGGCCAACTTCGCCTTTCCCCCGCCCAAGACCCTCACCCCTGCCCCTCTCCCGACCACCCCATTCCCCTCCCCGGGAGAGGGGTCCTGGCTGTGGCTGTCTTGCCTTGCATCCCCTTTTTCGGCAATCCGTTCCCGCCAAGACCCCCTCTTCTCCCGGTGAGGGGGGTGAGAGGGGGCGGGAGAAGAGGGCCGGGGTGATGAGGGTCTTGGGAGGGGGCGCTGTGCTCCCTATCCCCCCAGCAGGGCCTTCTTGAAGTCCTGGCCGGGATCGGGCTTGGGGCCGATCCAGGTGGAGAGGACGGCGTCGGCCGTGGGCTTGCCGGGGAGCGTGCCCTTCACCTTGCCGTTGACCTCGACCTGGGTGCCTTCGCCGGGGACGTAGGTCAGCACCATCTCGTTGCCCTTGGGAATCTCCTCCATCCAGCCGCAGAGGGTCGCGAAGGCCTTCTTCACCTCGGCCGGGGCCTTGGGGGTGTTGGCCTCCAGGCCGTCGTTCCAGGCATCGCACATCTGCGTCTTGCTGACGCCGTAGAGGAAGTGGAACACCTGCCGCCGCGGGCTGTCCGCCGCGAGGATCTTGGCCGCGGACTTCTCCTTCTGGGAGAGATAGAGCCCGGCCACGTAGACCTTGATGAAGAACTTCGTGCGCAGGGCGATGCCGTTGAGCGTCAGGCTCTGCCCTTTCACCTCGGCCTTGTCCGGGAGGTTGACCCCGGCGAGGGAGGCGGCGCCGGCGGGTACCGTGAGGAGCAGGGCAAGGAGGGCTGAGTATAGAATTCGCATCGGTTCCTCCAATGACGGTTGGCTCTTGGGGAGCGTTGGGCGGCAAGTCTAGCGGATTCCGGGGCAACTCCGCTGGCGCTGCCGCCGTATCTGCCCACGATGGCTGCCACGATCTCTAGTCCCCGATGAAGACCGACGCCGAGTTGGTCGCCAGCACCCTGCGGGGGTCTCAGGATGCCTTCCGCGAGCTGGTGGTGCGCTTCGAGCGGCCCGTCTACACCCTCGTGCAGCGCATGGTGCAGAATCCGGCGACGGCCGAGGACCTGGCGCAGGAGGTGTTCCTCAAGGCGTACCGGCGGCTCGACACCTACGATCCGCAGTGGAAGTTTTCGAGCTGGCTGTTCAAGATCGCGCACAACACGACCATCGACCATCTGCGCCGGGGAACCCCGGAGACGGTGCCGCTGGAAGCGGACGAGGAGGGCCGGGGAGACCTCTCGGCGGTGCTGTCGGACGCGGCGGCCGAGGGCCCTCACGCGGCGGCCGAGCGGCGGGACCTGGCCCGCTCGCTGGAGCGGGCCCTTGCGCACCTGCGGCCGGAGTACCGCGTCGCGGTCGTCATGTTCTACGCTCAGGGCGCCTCGTACCAGGAGATCTGCGAGGTCACCGGGCTCCCCCTCGGCACAGTGAAGACCAACCTCCACCGGGCCCGCAAGGAGCTCGCCCGCGTCATGACGTCCCTCGGCTGGGGTCCGGGGAGCGCGGCATCAGCGGCATCCGGTGAAACCGGAAACGCCCGGGCCTCGTAGGGCGGGTCAGAAGGAGAGATGACGGAATGCGCCCCAATGCCCGCGATGCCCGCGACGCCCAAGACGCCCTGAACCGCTGGCTCGTCGCCGAGCGGGTCGATCGTCCTGATTCGTCCGACGCCGCCGACGCCGCTTTGCGCGAGATGTTCGAGGCCCTGCCTCTGCTCGCACCGGCCGCCGGCTTCGCCGACCGGGTCGTCGACCACGTGTTGATCCGGGCGGGGCTCCAGCCGGTGAAGCGGGACGTCTTCGCCCCGCTCGGCCTGCGGCTGGTGCTGGCCGCGAGCCTGGTCGCTCTCGGCCTGGGCGCAATGTGGCTGCCGCCGGTTTTTCAGGCTCTCAGCGGGTTGTTCAGTCTGAGCGGCGTGGTCGGCCTCGGGGTTCGCGCGGTGGCCGATGTCAGCCGTGGGCTGGCCCTGCTCCTGCGCCTGGGCGAGTGGCTGTTCTCTCTGGGCCGGGCCCTCTCCGAGCCGCTGATGGCACCGCAGGCGTTGGCGGCTCTCGCGGCCTGTCTGCTGGTCTCGGGCCTGGCTTTCCGTTTTCTCCGCGATCACGTCTCAGGCGAGAGGAGCTTTGGCTATGTCGACCCCACGTAATTGGCAACGGACCGCCGGCGGACGGTTTCTCCGCGCTGCGGCCGTTTTCTTGAGCCTCGGCCTGTCCGGGGTGATGGTCTCTGCGGCTGCCGCCGCTCCCCAGTCCAACCCGCCCGCTTCGGCGGCATCGGCACAGGACAGGGCGAATCTGCGCCAGGCCCTCGACAGCCGGTACGAGGTGCTGCCGGTTCAGGGCAGCATCGCGCTCAAACCCCGCCAGCCCAAGGCGGGAATCCGTACCATCGAGGTGACTGCCGAGGGCGTGGCGGTCAACGGCGAGCGGGTGACCGCCCGTACGCTGCACGACTGGCTGGGCGCCGATGCCGACCTGGTGCTGCGGCTGCAGGGCTTGAGCACCGCCGAGCAGCGGCAGATCTTCGGCCTGGAAGGAACGGGCGCCCCGCCCGTGCCCCCACCCGCCGCGGCCTCCAGTCCCGCCCCGGCGGAGCCGGACGCTTCGACCGGCGAAGGCGACGTGGCCGAGGAATCCGCGACGGCGGAGACTCCGGAGCCGGCCGAAAGCTCCGTGCGCCACGGCGACCGGCACACCTCCGGGAGCCGGGTCAACGTCGGCGGCAGCGTGACGGTGGCCAAGGACGAGGTGGCGGAGGAGGTGGTGGCCGTCGGCGGCTCGGCCACGGTCGAGGGCGAGGTGGAGGACGGCGTCACTGCGGTCGGCGGACCAGCCCGGATCGAGGGGAAGGTGAACGGCGAGGTAGTGTCGGTGGGCAGCAGCGTCTATCTCGGCCCTCATGCCGAGGTGGAAGGCGACGTGACGAGCGTCGGCGGCTCGGTCCACCGCGCTCCGGGAGCGAGAGTGCAGGGCCGGATCAACGAAGTGGGCCTGTTCCCGTTCGGCGGGCGTTTCGGCCGCCACGTGCACTTCGGCCGCGACTGGGAGCCCTGGCCGTTCTGGGGCGGAGTTTCCCGGGTGGTGAGCAGCATCCTGTTCACGGTTTTCCTCGGCCTGCTGGCCTGCGTGGTGCTGCTCGTCGCCCGTGTGCCGCTGGAGCGGGTGGAGCGGCAGCTCGCCGCCAACGCATTGCAGGCAACGTTGGCGGGGATCGCCTTCTGGCCGCTGGCGGTGGCGGTGACCCTCCTGCTGTGCATCACCATCATCGGCTGCATCGTGTTCGTGCTCTACCCGTTCATCGCCCTCTATATGGTGTTGTTGCTGCCCCTGGGCTACACGGCAGTGGCCCTGCGGCTGGGCAGGCTGGTCGAGAGCCGGTTCGGCCGCAGCTTCGGCAGTCCCTACGGGGCGGCGCTGGTCGGTGTGCTTCTGATCCAGGCGACATCGATCGTTGGCCACCTGCTGGACCTGCTGCCGGGACCCTTCGGCTGGTGGATCTGTCTGCTCGGGTTCATGGTGCAGGCGCTCGTTTGGCTCGTCATCGGCTTCGGCGCCGTTCTGCTGGCTCGCTTGGGCCTCGCTCCGGGTTACTGGCCCCAGCAGGGAGCGCCGGTGCCGGCAATGCCGGTGACGCCCGCGCCGGTCCCGCCGGGACCCTACGAGCGGCCCGCCGAGCCGCTGCCGCTCTCGGAGTCCGAGCCGCCGGCGGATTGGCACGACGAGCCGCCGCGGTAGTCTGCGGGTCTGCGGTAGTCTGGAACCGGTCAGGACGGCTCGCCGGCGGGTCCGGCGAGCCGTTCCGCCAGCCGTGTGAAGCGCGCCCGCACCCGCCGGTTCCCCACGGCGATCCTCAGCGCCCTCTCCTCTCCCACCAGGATGGCCAGCCGCTTGGCCCGGGTCAAGGCCGTGTAGAGCAGGTTGCGCTGCAGCATCACGTAGTGCGACGAGTGGAGGGGAATCACCACGCACGGATACTCGCTCCCCTGCGACTTGTGGATGGTGCAGGCGTAGGCGAGGACGAGCTCGTCGAGCGAGCCGTGGTCGTAGACCACCTGGCGGCCGTCGAGCGCCACGGTGACGAGCTGATCGACCTCGTCGACGGCCACGATGCGCCCGATGTCGCCGTTGAACACCTCCAGGTCGTAGTTGTTCCGCACCTGCATCACCTTGTCGCCCACCCGTAGCGTCTGGCCGCCGCGAGTCACTTCGACGCCTTGGGGGTTCAGCAGGTCGCGCAGCACGGCGTTCAGGCTCTCGGTCCCCAGGGGGCCGCGGTTCATGGGCGTGAGGACCTGGATCTGCTCCACGGGATCGAGGCCGAACTTCGCCGGGATGCGGCGGGAGACGAGCTGGGCGACGGTCTCCACCAGCTCCTCCGGCTGCGAGCGCTCGATGAAGAAGAAGTCCCCGTCGCTGTCCACCGACTCCAGGATGGGCATCATCCCCTGGTTGACCCGGTGGGCGTTGACCACGATCAGGCTGCGCTCGGCCTGGCGGAAAATCTCGGTGAGGCGCACGACCTCCACCGCCTGGGAGCGGATGAGGTCGGCGAGCACCCGGCCCGGCCCCACGGAGGGGAGCTGGTCGACGTCGCCCACCAGGATCAGGCGGCCGTGGTCCGGCACCGCCCGCAGCACGTGGTGGGCGAGAACGGTGTCGAGCATCGAGGCCTCGTCCACGATCAGCAGGTCGCAGGAGAGCGGATGCTCGCGGTTGCGGAGGAACTGGCGGCTTTTCGGATCGAGCTCCAGCAGCCGATGGAGGGTCGTGGCCTCGGCGCCCGTGGCCTCGGCGAGGCGCTTGGCGGCCCGGCCGGTGGGGGCGGCGAGCAGCACCTTCTGGCGCTTCTTTTCGAGGATCTTGACCAAGCCCCGCACCAGGGTGGTCTTGCCGGTGCCGGGACCGCCGGTGATCACCAGCACCTTGCGGGTGAGGCCGGCGCGGACCGCCTGGCGCTGCTGGCGGGCGAGCTCGATCCTCTCGCTCTTCTCGAACCAGTCGAGGGCGCGGTCGACGTCGATCTCCAGCGGCAGCGGCGGCTGGACGAGGAGGGCCCGCAGGCGCGCCGCCACGCCGGCCTCGGCGGCGTGGAGCGACTTGAGGAAGATCGCCTGGTCCTCCGGGGAATCCAGGGGCTCGATCACGATCTGCTCGTGGTTCTCCGGGGCGGCCAGGGCCGCGAGGGCCTGGTCCACCAAGGCTGCCGGCGCTTCCAGCAGCTTCTCGGCCTCCTCCAGCAGCGTCTTGCGCGGCAGGTAGACGTGCCCGCGGTCGCCGCCCTGCCCTAGCAGGTAGAGGGAGCCTGCCTCGATGCGCTGGGGCGCCGTGGGCGGCACGCCGAGGGCGGCGGCGATCTTGTCCGCCGACTTGAAGCCGATGCCGTAGATGTCCGTCGCCAGGCGATAGGGATTCTCCCGCACCAGCTCGGTCGCCCGCGGGCCGTAGGCCTTGTAGATCTTGATGGCGTAGTGGGTGGAGACGCCGTGCGACTGGAGGAAGATCATCACCTCCTTGACCTCCCGCTGCTCCTCCCAGGCGCGGAGGATGTCGCGGCTGCGCTTGGGGCCGATTCCCTCGACCTCGACCAGCCGGTGCGGCCGGTTCTCGATGACGTCGAGCGTCTCCAGGCCGAAAGTCGCCACCAGCCGCGAGGCCATGACCTTGCCGATGCCGCGGATCAAGCCGGAGCCCAGGTACTTCTCGATGCCGCCTGCTGTCGCCGGCGTCACCGTGGCGTAGGAGGCGACCTTGAACTGTTTGCCGTACTTCGGGTCCTGGATCCAGGCGCCGGTGAGGCGCAGGTTTTCCCCCGGCTGCACTCCGAGGAGGTTGCCGACCGCCGTCACCAGGTCGCGGTGGCCGGGCACGGTGAGGCGCGCCACGGTCCAGGCGTTCTCCTCGTTGCTGAAGACGATCCGTTCCAGCACCCCTTCCACGGTGGTCGCAGAGCTGGCCGGCTTGGGATCGAAGGGGAGAGTCATATCTGCTGGAGGGATTCAGTTTACGACAGATGGCCCCGAATGTGCCAAAATGACCCTCGCATGTCCGACAAGCCCCTGATCCTGGTCATCGACGACGAAACCGGCTCCCGCGAATCCATGGCGATCGCCCTCGAAAAAGCGGGGCTCGCGGTGCGCACCTTCGACGACGCGAAGAAGGCGCTGGAGTTCCTAGACGAGAACGAGGCCCGCCTCGCCGTCTGCGACTTGCGCATGCCCGGCATGGACGGGCTCGCCTTCCTGCACGAGGTGCGGGAGCGCAAGCTCGACCTCGCCGTCATGCTGGTCACCGCCTACGGCTCCATCGAGTCGGCGGTCGAGGCCATGCGGGTGGGGGCCGACGACTATCTCACCAAGCCCGTGGACCTCTACGAGCTGCGCAAGCGGGTGATGAACCTGATCGAGAAGCAGCAGCTCAAGGAGGAGGTGTCGAGCCTGCGCGAGCAGCTCGACAAGCGTTTCGGCTTCGAGAGCATCATCGGCCGCTCGGGGCCCATGGAGCGGCTCTTCGAGCAGATGCGGATGGTGGCCCCCACGCGCTCCAGCGTCCTCGTCATCGGGGAGAGCGGCACCGGCAAAGAGCTGGTGGCCAACGCCCTGCACCGGGCGAGCCCGCGTCGCAACGAGCGCTTCCTCGCCATCAACTGCGGCGCCATTCCCAGCGACATCCTGGAGAGCGAGCTCTTCGGCCACGAGCGGGGCGCCTTCACCGGCGCGGTGACGCGCAAGATCGGCAAGTTCGAGCTGGCGCACAAGGGGTCGCTGTTCCTCGACGAGATCAGCGAGCTGTACCCGGAGCTCCAGGTCAAGCTCCTGCGGGTGCTCGAAGAGCGGCAGATCATGCGGGTGGGCGGCAGCGATCTGATCTCGGTCGACTTCCGGCTGATCGCGGCGACCAACCGCGACCTGGAGAAAGAGGTCGCCGAGGGGCGCTTCCGCGAGGACCTCTACTACCGCCTGAAAGTCGTGACGCTGCGCATTCCGCCCTTGCGCGAGCGCCCGGGCGACATCCAGGAGCTCGCCGAGCACTTCCTCGCCCTTTTCTGCCAGGAGCACGGCAAGGCCCCGAAGCGGCTGAGCGAGGGGACCCTGGAGCTGCTGTCCCGCTACGCCTGGCCGGGCAACGTGCGCCAGCTCCGCAACGTCATGGAATCCGCCGTGGTCTTCAGCACGGGAGACGAGATCACGACCGCCGACCTGCCCATCGAGGTGCGGGAATCCTCCACGGTCTCCACCACCGGCTCGGCCGTCCAGCCGGTGGCGGGGGAGCCGCGCACCATGGCCGACATCGAGCGGCAGGCGATTCTGGAAACGCTGGACCGCACCGGCGGCCACCGCGCCCGGGCGTCGGACATTCTCGGCATCGGCTTGCGTACGCTGCAGCGCAAGCTCAAGGAATACAAGGATGAAGGCTACATTCAGGAAGATTGACCGGCAGACGGAGGAGGGTTCATGGAGCTCCACACCGAGGTGCTGATCCACAACGAGACCCTGGGAGTGAAGGGGGGCAAGGGGGTGCTCCTCCAGATCAGCCAGGACGGGTATTACGAGGTCAACTGCGTCTTCGGCGAGCGGATGCACCGCACCCTCTTCCCAATCTTCGGCACGGTGCTCATCAGTCGCGAGCCCGAGGACACCACGCGCGTCGACGTGGAGATCGAGCGCTGATGGCCGCAAAGGGCAGGCGCCAGGGTGTGAATCTCTCGGTCAACGTCGACCACGTGGCGACGCTGCGGCAGGCCCGCAAGACCCGCTACCCCGATCCGGTGGACGCGGCGCGAATCGCCGAGGGCGCGGGCGCGTCGGGGATCACCGTCCACCTGCGGGTGGACCGCCGGCACATCCAGGACGCCGACGTCGAGCGTCTGCGCGCCAGTGTGCGCGGCAAGCTCAACCTGGAGATGTCGAGCGCCGAGGAGATGGTGAAAGTCGCCTTGCAGACCCGGCCGCACCAGGTGACCCTGGTGCCGGAGCGGCCCGAGGAGGTGACGACGGAAGGCGGCCTCAACCTGATCCTCTATGGCCGGCGGATCTCCGACGTGGCGGATCGTCTGGCCGCGTCGGGGATCGCCGTCTCGTTGTTCGTCGATCCGGACCTGCGGCAGATCCAGGCGCTCGCCGCCCTCGGGGAGCACGGCGTCACCGGTTTCGAGATCAACACCGACGCCTACACCCGCGCCACGGAGCCCGAGGCGATCGAGAATCAGCTACGGCAGATTGCAGAGGCGGTGGGGCAGGGGAGGTCTGCGGGCCTGCGGGCCTACGCCGGGCACGGGCTCAATACTGAAAACGTCCGTCCCATCGCGGCGATCTCCGGCATGGAGGAGCTGAACATCGGCCACGCCCTGATTGCCCGCGCCGTGATCGTGGGCCTGGAAGCGGCGGTTCAGGAGATGCTGGCGGCGATGTCCGCCGGAAAACGCTAGCTACCCCGCCCCCAGCTCGCCGCGGATCGCCGTGGCCAGCTCGCCCGCCATGCCGTCGATCAATCCCTGCTCGGGGCCCTCGATCATGATGCGGGCTAACGGCTCGGTGCCGCTGTAGCGCAGGACGAGGCGACCGTCGTCTCCCAGGCGCCGCTCGACGTCGCGGGCGGTGGCGGTCACGACCGGCAGGTCGTCGAAAGCCCGCTTCTTCGCCACCCGCACGTTGAGCAGCACCTGGGGATAGCGCCGGAAGGGAGCGAGCATCGCCGAGAGCGGCCGGCCGTCCTGCTGCCGGAGGATGGCGATCTGGAGGGCGGTGAGCAGGCCGTCGCCGGTGCTCGCGAGGTCGCTTTGCACGATGTGGCCGGACTGCTCGCCGCCGAGCAGGATCCCCTCCCGGCGCATGGCCTCCATCACGTAACGGTCGCCCACGTTGCAGCGCACGAGGCCGATGCCCTCGGCGGCCAGGGCCCGCTCCAGGCCGAGATTGCTCATCGAGGTGGCCACGATCTTCGGCGGCTGGAGCCTTCCGGACCGGTGCAGGCAGGTGGCCCAGAGATAGAGCATGGCGTCGCCGTCCCGCACCTCGCCGCGCTCGTCGGCGAGGATGCAGCGGTCGGCGTCGCCGTCGAAGGCGGCGCCGAGGTCCGCTCCCTCGGCGACCACCCGTGCCGCCATCTCGTCCGGCGCCGTCGAGCCGCAGCTCTCGTTGACGTTGCGCCCGTTCGGCCCGGCGTGCAGCAGGACGGCCTGCGCTCCCAGGCGCTCGAACAGCTCTCCCGCGTAGCCGGAGGCGGCGCCGTTGCCGGTGTCGAGCACCACCTTCAGACCGGCGAGGGGAGCCTTACCCGGGAGGGTCGAGGCGAGAAAATCCAGATAGCGCTCCCGCAGCTCCGGCTCCGCCGCCAGCGCGTCCGGCGGCATCCCGGGAACCTGCCCGGCGGGCCGGGCCAGCAGGGCTTCGAGCGCCGCCTCGTCCTCGTCGCTCCACTTGAAGCCCTGCGGGTCGACGAGCTTGATGCCGTTGTCCGGCCACGGGTTGTGGCTCGCCGAGACGACGACCCCGGCGGCGCTGCCGAGCTCGCGGGTCAACCAGGCCACCCCCGGCGTGGGGATGACTCCGGCGTAGCGCAGCTCGACGCCGCCGGCGAGCAGGCCGGAGGCGAGCCAGCGGCAGATCTCGGGCGTGCTCTCCCGGGTATCGCCACCGAGCACCACTTGCGGGCGCGAGCTACGGGAACGCAGGGTCGCGGCGAGGTGAACGGCGAGAGCGGTCACCGTCTCGCGGTCCAGGGGAGGCTCGCCGAAACGGCCGCGGATGCCGTCGGTGCCGAAGAGGCGCTGAGAGGCGGGGCTCGGGATCAACGCTTGTCCTTTCGCGGTCGGGCCTTCGAATTCTTGAGCTTCGGCTCGTCGGGCATGGACATCGGGACCTTGACGGACACCTGGGTGGGCTGGACGATCTGGATCAGGGGATCGGGCGAGACCACCGGCACCGACGATTCGAACGTGATGGCCCGGCCGTCCAGGCTGATGGGAACGGTGGAGAGGTGGTCGATGCGGGAAATCATGGCAGCCGGCCCGGAGACCAGCACCTGGTTGGGAAAGATCTCCGGCTCCCCGGCGATGGCCCCCGCCGCCGGCTCGCCGGTGAGCTTCGCCGCCACGGGCAGGCGCTGCGTGATCTCCCGCTCGAGCTCCACCCGGATGCTGGCGGGCTCGATGGAGACCACTTCCAGGCCTTCGGGCGCCGTGACGCTTTCCGGGCCGAGGTTGACGGTGACCATCCCCTCCTGGCGCTGCGACAGCTCCACCGTCACGCCCACCGTCAGCGGGCTGAGCTTGCGGATGGCCTTCTTGCTGCCGGCGAGCCGCACGTTGACGATCGGCACCGGGTTGATGATCATGAACCCCCGGGGGCGGTTGTAGCTGACGCCCGCCTCGACCAGCCGCTCGCTGGACGCCAAGCGGTCCTGCAGCGAGGCGTTGAACCAGATGCCGATGGCGATGCCCAGGGCCAGCAGCCGCAGGGCCCAGGTCCGGGCGGTCTCGCGGGTGGCCCCGTTCACGGCGTCCCCCGCTGCGCGTTCAGGTTCAGCAGGTGCTCGTAGAGGGCGTTGCGCAGGCCGTGGCTGTCGAGATTGCGGATCATCGCGCCGTCGAAAGCCACGGAGATGGTCCCCGTCTCCTCCGAGACCACCACCGCCACGGCGTCCGTCTCCTCGGTGAGGCCGAGAGCGGCGCGGTGGCGGGTGCCGAACTCCTTCGACAGGCCGGGATTGGCGGTCAGCGGCAGGAAGCAGCCCGCGGCGGCGATGCGATCGTCCTGGATGATGACCGCGCCGTCGTGCAGCGGCGTGTCGGGCTGGAAGATGTTGATCAGCAGGTCGTAGGAGACCACGGCGTCGAGGGCGATGCCGTTCTCGATGTAGTTGCGCAGGCCGTGCAGGCGCTCGATGACGATGAGGGCGCCGGTGCGCCGGGCCGACAACGTGGTGGCGGCGAGCACGATCTCGCTGAACGCCACCACCACCTTCTGCTGCTTGGCGAGCCCCCACAGCGGGTTGCGCCCGAAGCTCACCAGGGCGCGCCGGATCTCCTGCTGGAACAGGACGATGATGGCGAACGGCAGGACGATCAGCAGGTTTTCGAGGATCTTCTGCAGGGTGGGAAGCTCGGCGAGGATCGCCCCGTAGTACACCAGCCCCAGGAAGAAGAGCCCGAGCAGCATCTGCACCGCCCGCGTGCCGCGGATGAGCAGCAGCAGGTTGTAGATGATGAGGGTGACGGCCAGGACGTCGACGGCGTCGCGCCAGGTGAGGATCTCGAGGAAGCGCAGCAGGTTCAAGCGGCGCCCTCCTTCGCAATCGCCTGGCAGACGTCGAGGAACTGCACCGTTTCCGCCACGTCGTGGACCCGCACGATGGCGGCTCCCTGCGCCGCGGCCCAGGCCACGGCCGCCAGG
>JBAPYB010000653.1:0-9937 GCA_049284515.1 Thermoanaerobaculia bacterium | reverse complement strand
GGCCGATCCCGGCCGGCCGGTGGTGGTCGACGCGCTCCCCCTGCCCGCCGTGCCCGCCGAAGCGCTGGCCGCCGCCGCCCGCGAGGCCGCGCAGGGAGTCAACCTGACCTTGTTCCAGGCGCCGGCGCTGGATGCCACGACGATCGTGCCGGCGCTGGCCCCGTTCGCCCTGCTGGCGCGGGAATTCAAGGGCGACCTCTCCTATGACGCGTCGTCGTCGCCTTCCGGCGCCGCCGAGGCGTGGTCGTTCGTGCGCGGCAAGGACCTTTCGATGCGGGTGATCGCCCTGGCGCCGGAAGGGGCTCAAAGCCTGACGCTCCGCTTCTCCGATCCGCAGCTCCGGCGGCCCGTCCGCTTTCCCATCGGCGGCGAGCAGGTGCCGCCGCCGAGCGGGAAAGTGGCCGGGCAGGAGCTGGAGCTGCAGGTGGGCTCGCCGGGCCGCGTGGCCGTCCTGGGCCTGGACCGCCCCACCGCCGCCGAGCTGCACGGCATCGCGGAGAAGGTGACGGTCTCCGGCCAGCGGGAGATGCCGGTGGAGGAGATCCTGCGCCGGCTCCAGGCCTTCGAGGACGCCCAGAGCCGGCGCCTCGACCATTACAGCGCCATCGACACCACGGCCCTGCGCTTCCAGCCCACGGCCGGCGCGCAGACCTTCGAGGCGACCCTCCAGGGCCCCCTCTTCTACAGTCCGAAGACCGGCTCCGACTGGGCCTGGCAGACCCTCTACGTCAACGGCGTGCGGTGGCGCAGCAAGCAGCTCCCCGAGATCCCCCTGATCCAGCCGGAGAAGGCGGCGGCGCTGCCGCTCGAAATCCACTTCACCAGGGAGTACCGCTACCGGCTGCGCGGCAGCGACTCGATCGACGGCCGCGACGCCTGGGTGGTGGACTTCGCGCCGTCGGGTCCGGGAGCGGCCGGCAAGCTGTACCAGGGCTCGGTGTGGGTGGACAAGCAGACCTTTGCCCGCCTGCGCACCCGGGCGGTGCAGATCGGCCTCGAGGGCGAGGTGCTGTCGAACGAGGAGACGATGAGCTACTCAGCCGTAGACGCGGCCGGCAACCCGGCGCCGTGGTCGTCCGAGAGCTTCGTTCTCCCCCTCCACCTCGTTTCGCAGCAGATCCTCTCGGTGGTCAACGCCACCACCGTGGTCGAGAGGGACACCCGGCTCACCGACGTGAAAATCAATGCTCCCGGCTTCGAGGAGCAGCGCCAACAGGTGGAAAGCACGGACGTCACCATGGTGCGCGACACCGACAAGGGCCTGCGCTACCTGGTGAAAGACGAGAAGGGCGAGCGCGTCGTCAAGGAGGGCTTCAGCCACAGCAAGGTTTTCCTGGCCGGCGGCGTGTTCTACGACGACTCGCGCGACTATCCGCTGCCGCTCGCCGGCATCAACTATCTCTCCTTCGACTTCAAGGGCACGGGCAAGCAGCTCAACGTCTTCTTCGGCGGCGCCCTGCTGATCGGCAGCCTCGCCGATCCCCGGGTGAACGGCAGCCGCTTCGACATCGGGGGCGACGTCTTCGCCGTCGCCGTGCCCTTGACCGACACCGTCTTTCGCAACGGCAAGGGAGACACCAGCCAGGACGTCAAAACCTTGCCGGCGAACGTCGGCTTCAAGGTCGGCCATCCGCTCGGCAACTTCGTCAAGGTGCGGGCCGAGTACGACCTGCTGTATTTCGGCTACAAGAAGACGAGCGATACGGAGAAGGGTTTCGTAATTCCCAGCGACAACCTCACCCACTCGCTGGAGCTGGGAACCTCCTTCTCGCGCTCGGGGTTTGGGCTCTCCGCGGCAGCCAGCTTCAACCATCGCTCGAAGTGGGATTTCTGGGGACCGGCGGGAAATACGGACTTCAATCCGGACCAGCAGGATTTCTATCGCTGGGAGGCGCGGGCGAGCAAGAACTGGTATCTGCCGAAGTTCCAGAAGGCGGGTTTGGAATTCGACTACTCGGGCGGCTCGAACCTCGACCGCTTCAGCAAATATCAGTTCGGCTTCTTCGGCGGCACCCGCGTCCACGGCTACAAGAGCGACAGCGTGCGGGCCACCGAGGTCTGGGCCGGCCACGCCTCGTACGGCTTCGTGATCGGCGACGTCTTCAACCTGCAAGGGATCGCCGACGCGGCCCTGGCCACCGACAAGCAGAACGGATTGGAGAACAAGCTGCTGGGAGGCGTGGGCCTCAACGGGACGTTCGTCGGCCCCTGGCAGACGGTGGTGAACCTGGACGCGGGCAAGGCCGTCACCGGCCCGGATCACGGGTTTGTCTTGTATCTGGTTTTCTTGAAGCTGTTCAGGTAGGTTGGTTGGCACCGGCAGCGCTGGAGCAGGTTTAGTTGGAGGCTGCGGGCCATGAGTATGTGTCGGCCTTCACCGCTTCGTAGCTTTTACGTAGCTCCGGGCCGAGGAGCAGGATAGCGCCGATCCTGCGAGCAATAGCGGTGAAATCGCGCACCTCGTTCTCGCTGAGGGCGCGGCCGAGTATTCCGGTTTCGCGGTAGCTCAGCCATTTCTTCAGCACCTGGTAGCCGCCAATCTTGTAGTCCCAGACCGCCGAAGGCACGTTCTGCCAGAAGGCCTCCTCGTTCAGATATACGTCGTAGGTGGAGCCGCCGAGGAGGTCGAACGGATTGAAGTCGCCCTGACCGAATCGCTTCGCCCCGTGTTCGAGACTCTCTCGCTCGTCGGCCGAGTATGCTCGCTTGTACAGCCTTCCTCGGCCAGGCATCGTGATGCCGTCCCTGCCAGGGTATCCCCAACCCGCCCGGACTTCGAGGGAGCCTGTGCTTGGATCGAGCGGTCCACCTCCGCTTCGAGCGATGACGGCGATCCGTCTGAGCTCCGGCCGAATGACTCCAGCCGTTACGCTCTCGACTTGACAGTCCGGGAGGAGGAGATCCGCGAGCTGTCGGCCGAGCTTCGCTGACGCTCGAAGTACTTTCGTTGTTCTGGGCAGCGGGACGCGGGGAAAGTCAGCCCGTACCCCGTCGGCGTTCTCCAGAAGGTACTCGGGCGTGTATCCGATCGCGAGAGCGTGGAGCCAAAGCAGAGCAGCCGCCTCTTCGTCGTGGTCAACCTTGGCTATCCCGATGCTCTTGAGGTAGTCGCGCGCGCGAGCCGACAGGTTGGCGTGTTCCACAGGTTCCGGAGCGCTGAGGAGAGCTTGCTGGTGGGGATTATCCGCATCGTCCTCAAACGTCTCGAATACCCTGATAGGAATCGCCACGACGTTGGGCCGGAGGAGGTGGTAGTCGGGCAGAGCCGACGTCAGGAGCATCGGCACATTCTCGTTGGGTCGTTCTGCAGCCATCCGGGTAACGAAGAACAGATTGCCAGGAAGCTGCTGAGCAGCAAGTCGCGGCCGCGGCTCGTTCCAGAGCGGGCGCACCGGAGTGTAAAAAGCCAACCGAGTGTCGAAAGGCGTGAGTGCGTACGGGCGAACTCCTGCCTCGGGCGGGGATGATGTCCGGAGCAGCTTCTTCCGCGCCTCCGCGGCGTCAAACCGGCCAGCATCCTTCGTCAGTCCCGTATTGAGTGTCTGCAACTCCTGCCAAGAGACCTTCGGGTCGAAGTACTGCTCGACCCTCCTCTCGAGTCGTGCGCGGTCGATATCGACCAGACCGCCGCGCCGCATCTCCTGAAGCCCACTGATGGGATCCTCCTTCGCGAGCTCGGTCACCCGCGGCCAGGACTGAAACGCCACGCTCGTGGTTACGCTCCGGAACGAAAACCGATTGTCCGGAGTTGGGTTCGAAATACGATAGTCGCCCCCAAAGGGGTTCACGCCCAGGCTCTTGACGAGATCTGAACGCTTCGTGGCTCCCCAGAAGTCGCGGTAGAGGACCTCCGAAGAATCCTCACGCTGCTCCTTTCGGACCATGAGCCCGATCGTCGTACCCAGCTTTATGCCCTCACGGTTGAATTCGGTGGAGAAGACGCTTGGGTCGGGCTTCCCGTCAGGCGTTAGCTTTCCCGTTTCCCGGCTGTCGCCGTTCATGCTGTCGAACCAGAGCTTGTCGAACTCGGAGAGAAAGCGTTCCCGCATGACGACGAACGATGGGTCGCTGAGGTACGAGTAGCTGGAGATGTAGCAGAGGATGCCGCGCCCGGTCATCTCCGTGATGCGCCGCTCGGCGAGACGGAAGAAACGGATGTAGAGCTCGTCGAGGTTGAATTTCTTGATCCCCCACTCGGAGACGAGTCCTGCCTTATAGGGTTCGACGAGGCCCTCTTCCTCGGCGGGGCTGACTCCCGCGAAGGCGTTATATGGCGGATTCCCCAGGATGACGAGGATAGGCACCTCGCGTTTTATCCGCCGCGAGGCATCTCGCTCCTCTTCGAGCTCCGGGTAGGGCAGGATGCGCTGCTTCGGTCCCTTGGGCGGTTCCCAGCCGGTGAGGGCATTGGTGAGGTAGACACCGACGCGTTCGTTGCTTTTGGAGGAGAGGGGTGCGCCGAGGTTCTGGAGGAGCAGGCCGAGTTGTAAATGCGCTACCACGAACGGAGCCGGCAGGATCTCGAAGCCGAAGACACGCTCCATCGCGGCGCGCTTGAGATCGGCAGCCACGAGCGCGTCGCCGCCTCGGTCGTGCAAGGTCGAGGCGATCCGCCGCAGGACCTCGACGAGGTAGGCGCCCGTCCCGCAGCCGGGGTCGAGCACGTAGACGCTCGGGTCGGCGAGGCCGTCGGGGCGATTCAGTTCTTCGCGGAGCACCGTGTCCACCCGCTCCACCATGTAGTGGACGATTTCAGGGGGCGTGTACCAAACCCCAAGGCGCTTGCGGAGCACGGGATCGAAGGCCTCCAGAAACGGCTCGTAGAAGTACTGGACGGCATGCTCCGCTTCGAACTTTGAGAAGAAGGCGGAGTGATCGACCCGGTTGAGGGCCATGGCGGTCCAGTCGAGCACCTCCACGAGGTCGAGGGGGCCGAGCTTCGAGGGAGTAGCCACCTGCTCGAAGAGGGCTTTGATGGTCGGGACATGGACGAACCACGACGCCTCGCGCCAGTTGAACTCGGCTCGGCGCCTGCCTGCTCGCTGTGTCTTGCTCCAGAGCACCCACGCCGAGAAGATGCCATAGAACAGCGTTTGGATGAGCGTCGAACGGAAGAAGTGCTCTCCTTTTTCCCCCTCGAACTTGAGGCCGAGCCCCTCTTCGAGGGCCGAGCGTATGCCTGCGAGGGCGAGGAGTTTCGCGTCCTCGATCCGCGCCCTGGCGTCACGCGCGTAGGAGGCGAGGAACCACGCGACCTCACGGGGCTCCGCGAGGGGGGCACCGCATAGGAGGACACGCTTGAGGTATTCGAACAGGCGCTCCCCGTGTGTAGCAGCAAGCGTGGTCGGGTGGGCGGCGGCCTTCCAGAACTCGGCCTCTGATTGTGCCAGGCGGAAAGTCTCCAGCTTGACGGGGTTGCCGTTTGCGTCCCGGCTCAGCAAGAGGAAGTCGCGATAGTTTGTGACGAGGACTTGGCCGTACTTTCCCCAGTATCGCGAGACCTGCAGGCCATCCGCCGTCACCCATGCATCGTCTGCGGCCCCCTTGACCTCGAGGACTCCGCGGGAAGGCAGTTGGCCCGGCAATGGCTCATGCTCCGACGCCCGCTGGAACTGATCGCTGGTGAAGAGGCCCCCGTCGGGAAGGCCCGCCCCTCGATTCCTCGGATGGATAATGCAGCGCACCCTTGGCTTGAGGCTCGCACCCACTTCGTTAAGGAGGTGCTCAAGCGTCCCATAGTAGGATGTTTCTTTCACTGCCGAGCCCGACGACCGGATGTCTCGGAGGCTCCGAAGATACTTCTCGACGGCGGTTACAGAAAGGGAGCGCGTCGTCATCTAGACATCCCTCCGGCCCTTGCCCTTCCAGCACCGCTTGGTCGGGAAGTTGATGGTATAGCGGGAA
Source organism: Thermoanaerobaculia bacterium (assembly GCA_049284515.1). Lineage (GTDB taxonomy): Bacteria > Acidobacteriota > Thermoanaerobaculia > Multivoradales > UBA5704 > DATARR01. Next base: position 4,033 of record JBAPYB010000653.1, on the reverse strand, counting down.
TTGGTCAGGCGGCCGAAATGCACCGCCATCCCCATGGGCTCGTCCCCTCCAAACTACCACGGCTGTGCGGGTTTCAAAGCAGCAGTCATATTGGGAAGCTCTCTTCGCACCAGACGGCCCGCCTTATCTCTTCCTCTTGTTCCCCTTGACCTCTTCCCGCAGTCCCCGGAACCTCTCCAGCCGGGCCTTCAGCTCGCCTTCGAACCCCTCGCCCTTCGGCTCGTAGAAACGCGTTCCCTGGAGCGATTCGGGGAGGCAGTCGAGGCCGCCCACGCCCTCTTCGGTGTGGGGCGCGTAGACGTAGCCGGCGCCGTAGCCGACGTTTTTCATCAGCCGGGTGGGCGCGTTGCGGATCGCCATGGGGACGGGATCGGCCGGGCGCTCCTCCACCGTGCGCCGGGCGGCGTTGTAGCTCTCGTAGACCGCGACGCTCTTGGGCGCCAGGGCGAGATAGAGGGCGGCCTGGGCGAGGGCGAGCTCGCCCTCGGGCGAGCCGAGGCGGTGGTAGGCCTCCCAGGCGGTGAAGGCCTGCACGAGGGCCTGGGGATCGGCGAGGCCGATGTCCTCGCTGGCGAAACGGATCATCCGCCGGGCGAGATAGAGCGGATCCTCGCCGGACGCGAGCATGCGGGCGAGCCAGTAGATCGCCGCGTCCGGATCGCTCTCGCGCAGCGATTTGTGGAGCGCCGAGATGAGGTTGAAGTGCTCCTCTCCCGACTTGTCGTAGAGCAGCACCTTGCGCTGCGCCACGCGCCGCACCGTCTCAGCGTCGACCCGGCCGCCCTCCATGCCAGAGACATCGGCCACGGAAAGCTCCAGCAGGTTGAGCGCCTTGCGGGCATCGCCGGAGGCGAGTTGCGCGAGCATGTCCAGGGCGTCGTCGTCGGCCTCGGCGCCCGTCGCTCCCAACCCGCGCTCGGGATCGGTCAAGGCGCGGCGAAGCAGGGCCTTCAGCGCCTCCGGGCTCAGCGGCTCGAGGACGACCACGCGGCTTCTGGAGAGTAGAGCGGCGTTGAGCTCGAAGGAAGGATTCTCCGTGGTGGCCCCCACCAGCACCACGTCGCCGCTCTCCACGTAGGGCAGGAAGGCGTCCTGCTGGGCGCGGTTGAAGCGGTGGATTTCGTCCACGAAGAGGAGGGTGCGGCGGCCCTGGGCCTTGCGCAGGCGCACGGCCTCGGCCATTACCTCCTTGACCTCCTTGATGCCGGAGGTGACGGCGGAGAACGGCACGAAGTGGGACGAGGTCACGGTGGCGATGATGCGCGCCAGCGTCGTCTTCCCCGTGCCCGGCGGTCCCCAGAAGATCAGCGAGGGGACGCGGTCCGCGGCGATGGCCCGGCGCAGGAATCCACCCGGCCCCACCACCTTCTCCTGGCCCGCGACCTCGTCGAGGGTGCGGGGGCGGATGCGCTCAGCGAGAGGAGAGCCGGTGGCCGCCGGAGCCGGCGCCCGGGCGGGCTCCGGCGGTTCCTGATCGTCGAAGAGGGAGCGGGGCATTGGTTGATTTTACTTCGTCAGATGCCGGTATCGTCGCCGATCGTGCCAGCGCCCCTACCGGGGCGGACCCTCACTCCCCCGGCCCCTCTCTCCCAGCCTCCCCCCCGCCGGCCGGGAGAGAGGGGAGAAATGCATGGCACGATGGCGGAACTACCTGGTTCTTTCAAGACTAACCACTCCCTCTTCTCCCGGCGGGTCGGGGGGGAGGCTGGGAGAAGAGGGCCGGGGTGATGAGGGCCAGCGGCGCGGCCGGGCATACTGCACCGCCGCTCACACCTTCGCCACCTCGACCCGGGCGTCGTTGAAGCACGCCCCCTGGCCGAGGTCCGTGAAGGTGTCCGGCGCCAGGGCGTTGGCGGTGGTGCCCGAGTCGGTGTGGCGGCTCCACATCCCCTTGGGGAGGAGGACGACGCCCGCTTGGAGGTCCGGATTGAGCCGCGCCTTCACCCGCACCTCGCCGAGGTCGTTCCAGACGCGCACGGCGTCGTTGTCGGCGATCCCCCGCTGCTCGGCGTCCACGGGGTGGATGTCGAGCGGCGTCTTCTGGCGGATGAGCTGGCCGAACGTCGAGCTGATCGTCCGGCTCGTGGCCGGAGAGATGAGGGCGAGCGGATAGCGGCCGCTCGCCGGTTCTTCCTGGAAGAAGTAGAGGCCGTGCGGCGCCTCGCGGTCCAGCGCCTCGGGAACGAGATGGGCCTTGCGGTCCGGCGTCAGCGGGAACGAGTCGCCGAACTGGACGGGCGACGGGCCGAAGTCGGGAAAGGCGATGCCGTCCTGCTCGAGCTCGGTCCGAATGCGCTCGGAGCGCCGCAGGAGCACCGCGGCCAGCTCGTCCGCCGTGTCCGGGTCTCCCGGCCGGGAGAGCCCCAGGCGCCGGCCGAGCTCGGCGAAGACCTCCACGTTCGGGCGCGCCTCGCCGGCCGGCGAGGCCACCGCCGGCGACTGCTGGATCACCAGCGCGCCGTAGCCGCGCGAAAGCTCGTCGTGCTCCAGGAAGTGGGTGGCGGGCAGCACCAGGTCCGCCCACATCGCCGTGTCCGTCCACACCTGGTCGAAGGCGATGGTGAACAGGTCCTCGCGGGCGAGGCCGCGGCGCACCTTCTCCTGGTTGGGCATGGTCGCCAGCGGGTTGCAGTTGTAGGAGAAGAGGACGGTGACCGGCGGGTCCTGCCGCTCCAGCAGCACCTCGCCCAGCCGGTTCATGTTGATCACCCGGGTGGACGGCTCGGGCTCGCCCACCGCCGCCGCGCGGTCGAAGGCGTAGGCGCCGGAGTTGCTGAGCACGTAGCCGCCGCCCCGCACGCCGAACTTGCCGCCCACGGCGGGCAGGGCCAGCACGGCCGCCACGGCCGAGCCGCCGTTGCGGTTGCGCTCCAGGCCCCAGCCGCACCGCACCACGGCCGGCGACGACTCGGCATAGAGCCGGGCGAGGCGTTCGATGTCCGCCGCCGGCACGCCCGAGGCCTCCGCGGCGCGAGCGAACGTCCACGGTTCGGCTCGCCGCCTCAGCTCGTCGCTGCCGGTGGTGTGAGCGGCCAGGAAATCGAGATCGGCCTTGCCCTCCGCGAACAGCCAGCGGATCACCGCCAGCGCGATGGGGAGGTCCGTCCCCGGCCGCGGCGCGAGATGGAGGTCCGCCTTCTTCGCCAGGTTCGTGCGGCGGGGATCGATCACCACCAGCCGCGTGCCCTGGCGCTGTGCTTCCTGGATGATGGGAACGAGGTGGATGCCCGACGCCGAGGGATTGACGCCCCAAAGCACGATGAGCTGCGCGGCGGTGAAATCGGAGAAGGCGACCCCCGCCATCTTGCCGTAGAGCCCCGTGGCCGCGCGAGCCGTCGGCGCGGCGCAGACGGTGCGGGCCAGGCGCGAGGCGCCCAGGCGGTAGAAGAGCCGCGCGTCCGTCGTCTCCTGCGTCAGCAGCCCGTTCGAGCCGCCGTAGAAGAACGGCAGGATCGCCTCGCCGCCATGGCGCTCCCTCGCCTCGCGCATCTTCGCTGCCACGAGGTCCAGGGCTTCGTCCCACGAGATCCGCTCGAACTGGCCCGCGCCCTTCGCGCCCACCCGCCGGGCGGGATAGAGGATGCGGTCCGGCCCATAGAGGTGCTCCGGCAGGCGCCGGACCTTCGAGCAGATGTAGCCGTCGGTGAGGGGATTGCGATGGGTGCCATCCACCTTCACCACCCGTCCCTCTTCCACCCGCACCTCCAGGCTGCAGGCGTCGGGGCAGTCGAGGGGGCAGGCGGAGGTGAAGGTGTCGGGGGTGCGGAGGGTGGTGGTCATGGGGGCTATTCTATCCGGAAGCGGCATGCTCTCCGAACGCTCGCTGCCTCCCAAAGCCCTCAGAGTTGCCACCTTCGACGCGTCAGAGCGCTCCCCCGCCCAAGACCCCTCATCCCCTGCCCCTTCTCCCGCCCCCTCGCCACCCCCCTCACCGGGAGAAGGGGTCCCGGCCGAGCCGTTCTTGCTGTGCTCGCTCCTCCTTCTTGTCCCTGTCGTCTCTTCTTGCTGTTCTCCCTCTTCTCCCGGTGAGGGG
>JBAPYB010000652.1:0-2466 GCA_049284515.1 Thermoanaerobaculia bacterium | reverse complement strand
GTGCGGCCCACCCGTTCCAGGCGGTCGCGCACGGGCCCGGCCTCGCCGCGGAAGCCGCGGCGGGCGAACGAGGTGTCCGCCGGGTCGATGCCGAACAGCGCGCGCCGCACGGTGGCGCCGAAGCCGGCCGGGGGATGGACGCCTCGGGCTGCGGGCAACGAGGTCGTGCGGTCTTCAGTCGTCGTCATCCGGTCCCTCTCTACTGAGGTGCCTTGGATGGTGCCAGGCGAGCCATCTTTCGAACAGTCTACTCCCTGCGTCCGGCTTTGCAGACCCGGCCGGTCCGGGAGACCAAACCGGCCGGAAACCCTCTCTACTTGATCTCCAGACAGGCGTCGGGCTCGATGGTGGCATCCACCGCCGTCACCTCGCCCGCTGCGGACATGGACGACAGCGCCGCCGGCATCAGTTGTGCCATCAGGTGGGCGACGTCGCCCTTCTGCATCTTGAACTGGGCTCCAGGCTGCGGCGGGAAGGCCTCGATGGTCCCCATCGTCACGCCGTACAGGTTGCTGACGCTGCCGAACGGGGTGTCCAGCTCGTAGGGCATGGCGAACTGGGCCTGGGCCGGGAAGTCGTGCGAGCCGGTCTGCGAGACTTCATAGCTCTCGACGAAGCTCTTCTCGGTGGTCGTGGCGCCCTTGCGCATGCGGAACTTGATCTCGCCTCCCAGCAGCTTGGAGGTGCCGACGGCGTGCCAGTCGACGATCTGAAGGTCGACGTGCCGCTTGCCGTTCGACGCCAGGTAAGGCTCGCCGGTATTGAGGATCAGCTCGGCTTTGCAGGCGACCAGCTCCTTGTTCTCGCCGACCGTGATCACGAAATGCGGATTGGAATGGAGCACGTACTGTGCCGGCTTGGGAAAGGCCCTGTCCACGGCTGCCGCTGGCGCCGCCAACGCGACGAGCAGGGCGAGGCAGAGGCCGACCCCAACTGCGAATTTCGTAGAGCTCTTCATGAGACCTCCATGAGCCTCCGGAAGTGGAGGCGGTCGTACACTGACTTGGGCACTAGGAGAGAACGATGTGTTCGCGTCGAGTGGGAAAGATTTCGCGTCGCCTGAGCCTCACCCCCTTTCCCTTGAAGGTACAGCGGCACTTCTTCTACCAATTCATGGTGCTCTGCAGTCCTCGGAGCGAGACAAGACGGGCTCACTGGGAGACCTGCTCCAGGGCCGCCAGGGGGGCCAGCCGGGTAGCGCGCCGGGCCGGGACGTAGCTCGCCGCCAGCGCCACCGCGGCCAGGACGAGCGCGGCGCCGTAGAAGATCCACCGGTCCGTGGCCGTCACCCCGTAGAGCAGGCTGGCGAGCAGCCGGGTGAAGAACGGCGCCGCCGCCAGGCCGATGAGCGTCCCGGCCAGGAGGAGGAGGAGCGCCTCGCGGATCACGGCGCGCAGGATCTGGCCCCGCCCCGCCCCCAGGGCGATGCGGATGCCGATCTCGCGCGTGCGCGCCCCGACCGAGAAGGCGACGACGCCGTAGAGGCCCACGATGGCCAGCAGGAGGGCCAGGGCGGCGACGCCGGCGACCGACGCGGTGTAGAAGCGGGTCTGCCCCAGCGATTCCGCGACCCATTGCTCCATGGTCTTGATCTCGGAGAGCGGCAGGTCGGGGTCGAGGCTCCAGACCGCGCGGCGCACTGCCGGCACCAGCGACCTGGGGGGTGTCGAGGAGCGGATCACCAGCGTCATGGACCGCCAGGACGTCTGGAGCTGGGGAACGTAGAGAGCCGGGGCCGGATCCTTGTCGAGACCGGACTGCCGGACGGCGCCCACGATGCCCACGATCTCCCGCGGCTCTTTGCGGATGGTCCCCGTGGTCCCGAAGTCCACCCCGAAGGTGACCTTGCGGCCGAGCGGGTCGCGGCCCGGCGAGAAGCGGTGCGCGAAGGTCTCGTTGACGACCACGACGGGCCGTTGCCGCTGGTCGTCGCCGGCGGTGAAAGTGCGCCCGCTGAGGAGCTTCATGCCCAGGGCCTGGAAGTAGCCGGGACCCACCGGCCGCAGCGAGGCGACCTGCTTGGGCTCGTTCTTCCCCGGCTCCCGCTCCCCCTCGAGCTTGAAACCCGCAGTGGCGTTCATGCCGGTCAGCGGCAGGAGGAAGATGCCGCCCGCCGCCTGCACTCCCGGCAGGGCCGCCAGCCGGCGATAGAGCTCGGCGTAGAAAGCCGCCGGCTGGTGCTCCTCTTTGTATCGCGCTTCCGGCAGCTCGATCTGCACGGTCAGCACGTTGGCCGGGTCGAACCCGGGATCGACCCGCTGCAGGCCGGCCAGGCTCTTCAGCAGCAGGCCCGCCCCGATCATCAGCAGCAGGGTGAAGGCGATCTCCACCACCACCAGGGCGCGCCGCAGGTTGGTGCCGGCAATGCCGTCCCCCAGGCCGCGGCCCGTGGCGTTGAGCCGCTTCGCGAGATCGAGACGCACGGCCCGCAGCGCCGGCAGCAGCGCCGAGAGCCCGCCCGCCAAC
>JBAPYB010000651.1:0-9055 GCA_049284515.1 Thermoanaerobaculia bacterium | reverse complement strand
CCGTTCCGCCGCCGCGCCTGGTCTTCGCGGCCCCGCCGCGTTTCGTCTCCACGGCGTCGCACCTGCAGGCCTCGGTTCCGCCGCAGCTCGGGAGCGTCCTGCGCTTGACGGGCCTCGCCGATCCCGGCCCGCCCATCCGCGTCGTGCTGGCGCCCGAGGGTTCGCCGGAGGCGGGTCTGGTGCCCGCCTGGGTGGTGGGCTATGCCCTGGGGGAGCAGGGCCTGATCGTCCTCCTCCCGGAGCGGGTGCCGCGCTATCCGGACTCGTCGCTGGACGACGTCCTGCTGCACGAGACGGCGCACGTCCTGGTGGCTCGCGCCGCGGGCGGCCGGCCCCTGCCGCGCTGGTTCCAGGAAGGGATGGCGATGATCGCTGGCCGCTCCTGGGGTCTCGACGACCGCACCCGCCTCACCCTCGCCCTGCTGGTGGACCGGCCGGTTTCGCTGGCCGCCCTGGACGACCGTTTCGCCGGCGGCCAGGCCGAGGTCCATCGCGCCTATGCCATCGCCGGCTCCTTCGTGCGCGACCTCCTCGATCGCTACGGCCCGGGGACCGCGCCGGCCATCCTGGCGGGCGTGGCCCGCGGCCTCTCTTTCGATGACGCCTTCTCCGCCGCCACCGGCACTTCCCTCGCCTATGCCGAGGACTCCTTCTGGGACCGCCAGACCTTCTGGTATCGCTGGGTGCCGGTGCTCACCAGCTCGGTGACCCTATGGCTGCTCATTACGCTGCTCGCACTCTGGGCCATTCGCCACCGCCGCCGGCGGGACGCCGCCCAGCGCCGGATCTGGGAAGAGGAGGAAGCGCGCGAGCGTGAGCGCCTGGCCGCCGCCGCGGCGCTGGAAGGGCCCGGGCCGGACGGTTGGGTGAACTGACGAAGCGGAGAGGAATCTTCGCAACCCGTCCGTCCAATCGAACGTGCGGAACGCAGACCCGGCGGCGACTCTCGGATGACGCGATTGTCGAGGAGTCGCCGCCATCCTCCCTGGTCCGCTTCGAGATGATTCCGGCCGGGGTCACTCCAGGTCTGGCTGAACCGCGGGGAACCCTCCAACGGCCGGAGGACAAGCCCTTAGAAAGCGTCGGAACAGGCCCCTCGGTGCTCTCTTCATTGGGCTAGAACAGCCAACTCGCTCCTCAAGCTGCACGACTCGCACAAGTTCTCGACCAATCAAGAGGCAGTCCCAGCTTGGTATGGCTGTCAGGGATCGCTTAAGTATCTCGTGAGGGTGCCTGTCATCTGTCTCGGGCGGCCATGTTGGTTGACACCCGTCGACTCCTCTCATACTGTGATGACATGCTCCCTGTCGTCATTATTTCTCGGAAATGGCTCCTATATACCCTGATGCCCATTCTTTTAGACGGAGGTTTCGGGCGACCTTGGCCAGTTAATCAGGATAGGGAGTGACCTAGGATGGCTGCCAGCGGCGACCCCGACTTCTTCCGTCCTCGTGCTCGGCTGCTTCAGCTTTTGGGAGACGAGCTCATAGGCAACCCCCGGCTGGCGGTTTTTGAGCTGGTCAAGAACGCCTACGACGCTTGTGCACGCGAGGTCGTAGTGACGCTCGCCGGATTGGGCACCGATCATCCGCGGGTTACGGTGCGGGACGATGGCGATGGCATGAGTCTGGAGACCATCCGAGATGTCTGGCTTGTCCCCGGCCATGATCATCGGAAGCGAGAGCGGCGGGCCGGAGTGCGGTCTCATTGTGGCCGTCTACCCCTTGGCGAAAAGGGCGTTGGCCGATTCGCGGTCCTCAAGCTTGGTTATCAAGTTACTCTGGTGACGCGGGCTGCAGGGCAGAAGGAGTGTGTCGTAAAGATCCAGTGGCAAGAATTGATTGACAGTGCCGAATACCTTTCTGGCGCACCGGTGGAGATCCAAACTCGCGAGCCGGAAGTTTTCAGCGGAGATTCGACTGGTACACAGATTGAAGTTCGCGAGCTGCAGCAGACGACCTGGACCCGAGGAGAGATACGCCGTCTTTACCGCCAGATCACGTCTATCTGCTCGCCCTTCAAGACTCCCGAAGACTTTTCGGTTGAGTTGAAGGTGCCGGGGCGAGAGCACGATCTGGAGGATATTCCTGGCGTTCACGACCTTGTTGACCGAGCGTTCTGGCACTTCACGTTCTTTCTTGACGGCGAGAGCTACTCCTGGCACTACGAATTTCGCCCGGCAGGCTTAAAGCTCCAAGGGCGAATCGTCGATGTCCCACAGGATCAGTTGCTGGTCCCGGATCTTGGGTTGGAAGAGGAGACCGGGAGCCGCCGTGGGAAGAACAAGAAAGACAAGCTGGTTGACACAAACACCCTGAAAGGGATCGGTCCCATCATGGGTGAGTTTCATGTCTATGACAGAGACAAGGAAGTGCTCCGCCAACTGCCCGAGATCCGTCTTCTCGAAGAGTTCCTCGACCAACAGGGGGGTATCCGGGTCTACCGCGATGGAATCCGGGTTCACAACTACGGGGAGCCCGGCGACGACTGGCTGGGGCTCGATCTGCGGCGCGTCAACCGACCGACCAGGAAGCTGAGCCGCAACCTGATTCTGGGCGAGGTCCATCTCGATCTGAGAGAAAGCGTCGACCTGATTGAAAGGACGAGCCGTGAGGGTTTCGTGGAGAACGACGCCCTTTCGCGCTTGAGGAAGATCGTACTTCAGGTGCTCGCGACGCTTGAGCGGGAACGTCTCAAGGACAAGGAGAATATCCGGAGGCTCCTTGCCAAGGAGGAGTCCGAGGACCAGAAGGGGATTCGCGGCCCTCTCGAGGCTCTAAAACGCGAGCTCAAGAAGGCCCACGTATACGAGCGATGCGAAAGTCACGTGCTGGCCCTGGAGCACCGGTACGAGGAGATGAAGGAGAATCTCTTGCGGCCTGCCATCTCCAACCTCAATCTGGCCTTGGTGTTCCATGAGGTTGAAAGAGGCGTCAGAGAATTGGTTGTTGCTGTCAAGAACGGGGAGAGCCCAGCGCAACTCGAGCAACAGGCCGGCAACATGGCACAGCTTCTGGACGATTTCTCGAAGCTGCTGCGTCAGAATGAGAAACAGCGCCACCCCATCGCCAAGGTTGTCGATCAGATGCGAAGGATCAACCTGCACCGTTTCCGGTTTCACGCCGTGAGGCTGGAATGTGCTCTGTCCATGGACTTGAATCCAGGCTTTGAGGCATTCTTCAGCTTCGGGCTTGTCCTGGGTGCATTGAACAATCTGATCGACAACGCCATCTACTGGATGCGAATCAGATGGCCCGAGGAACCTGAAAGCTGGGAAGGCAGCCCCCGGAAGCTCTGCATAATGGAAAGCCATGATTTCGAGGGAGGGCCTTGCCTGGTGGTGGCCGATACCGGACCCGGCTTCCGGGACGATCCTGCGGATCTGGTCCGTCCGTTCTTTACGCGTCGCCCCGAGGGAATGGGACTCGGGCTCTACTATGCCAACATGGTCATGGAACTGGTCGGCGGTCGGCTCCTCTTTCCGCAGCGCGGTGAAGTGGATCTTCCGGAAGGTTTTGATGGCGCAGTCATAGCATTTCAATTCCCGGAGGCTGAATGAAGCTACCCTCTCCAAGAATTGTCGTGGTGGATGACGATCTGGACGACATTCGAGCGATCGTCGACGGACTGGCTCATCTAGGAACGACGGCCTTCGGGCTGCATTATTCGATGGAGCGGTCTGATCAGCCCCAGTTTCCCTGCCTGCGGATTCTCTTTCTGGACCTCCATCTGATGGGAAGTGGCGGCAACACAGAGCAGCAGGTCAAGAACACTCTGGGGGTGCTGGCAAACCTGCTGACCCCGGACAACGGACCCTATGCCATCGTCGTCTGGTCAGGTCACGTCGGCGAGGGCCTTGATCGCTTTCAGCTCGAGATCGAGCAGCGTTTACCGAAGGAGGGGCGTCCCTTGCCCCTCAAGATCATCCCCCTGGACAAGGTCGCCTTCATCCGTCCATCAGAAGGAGAGCGCCGAGTAGACAAGCCTGACGAGCTGAAGAGGGCCATCATGGATCGAATCCAGGACTGCCCTCAACTTGCGGCACTGCTCTCTTGGGAGGAGGATGTCGCGGGAGCTGCGGATGACGCGATTCGGCAGGTCTTCCAGATTGCGCGCCAGACAGCAAGCGCAGGCCAGTCCCAGAGCTTGGCCGCCGAGGTCAATCGCATCCTGGCAGAGATAGCTGTCGCCGCCATCGGATTTCACAATGCGGAGGCGGACGCCTTCCGTGGAGTGAACGAGGTTCTGGTGCAGGTGGTCGCGGATCGTTTGCAGCGTCGAAGCGCGAGCCCTGAGACTGTTCAGCTCTGGCAGCAGGCGGTGACCGACTTCAAGAAGAAATCCGATCTACGTGACGAGGATGCTTCCCTTCTCAACAGGTTTCTACACGTTGATGTGAACCAGGTGCAGCCATGGGAACGGGGAAGCATAACAAGCCTCGAGGTTCTTCCGGAGGAGAAGTTTCGAAGGCTTTGGAGCGAGACAAGGGGCGATCTCTTGCAGGAGTTCTGCCTTCCAAGCGAAGCCCAGGTTGAATGGGTCATGCTCCAGGTCCAGCCTGCATGTGATCAGGCGCAGCGGAATCGGGGTCTCTTGCCCTATATGCTCGGCTTGCGCGTCAATCAGTTGTCCAAGTCCAAGCGCGATGAGATTCGCAGAAAGGAATGCCTGTGGTTGAGTCCCATACTTGGCGAGGGTGCTGAGAATTTTTTCCTGGTTTTCCATCTACGATTTGTGACCGGTCTTTCTCGCAAAGAGGAGGAGTTTCCGCAACTTGCCTGTCGCTATCGTCTACGAGAGCAAATTCTGGCCGAGATCAGTCATGACCTGCACACCCATGGAGGCAGGCCTGGAATCATTCGCTTCTCGCGGTGAGTGCTTACCAGGTTAGCGGCCGATGGCGCCTAACCCACTCTCGCGCTCTGAGCAGATGGCCCGCATCCGAGGGAAGAACACGGGGCCTGAGCGGATCCTTCGATCGGCACTCTGGTCATCTGGTCTGCGCTATCGAATCCATGCCGAAACCCCGGTCGGAAGGCCGGACGTCGTTCTACCGGGCAAGCGGGTGGCGGTCTTTATCGACGGCTGCTTTTGGCATGGTTGTCCTCTCCATTACGTTCGCCCGCGATCCCGCACCGCTCACTGGACCGCAAGGCTGCGGGGCAACGTCGAGCGGGATCGGCGGCAGACCTTGGAGTTGGAGTCCCTTGGCTGGAGGGTGCTTCGGGTCTGGGAGCACGACGTCCATGAGGCACTCGCGGAAGTGGTGGAACGGATTCGGCGAGCCACCGAGGGCCCTGTGGAGGAGCCTCCTCCTGACTGGCGCGTCGTCGAGGTTGAGGAGATTGCCGAGTCGCGAATGGAACGACGCCATCTCGAGCAGTTACGAGACGCAGGCGCCAGGAAGACTGAGGAGGGCCGCCGTATCACTGCGAAATGGCGAAGACGCCGAGGACTCTGAAGATGGTCGACTGGCGACGGCCGGCTGAGCGGAAACCGCAGCGCGCAGCTCCGCCAGAAGGTGTTGCGCCAGCCGGAAAGCCATCATCGGTGGTACGGCGTTTCCGATCATCCGTAGTGCTGGATTCATGGCCTCATAGAACCGGAAACCGTCTGGGAAGGATTGGAGACGAGCGGCCTCGCGCACAGAGAGAGTTCTCGCTTGGACGTCGTCATAGTGAATGTGCGTGTAGGAGTCGTGCGCCAAGTGGGCCAGCAGGGTCCTCGCGGGAGCATCTGGATCCAACTTTCGCCATTTGTTCGGAAACTTTGTGGGGTCATAGGGCGGCACAATCGTTTTCTTCAGGAGTTCCCAGGCTGTGCTACCGTGCTCGAGATCCTGGCCTTCCGAACGTAGGCGGGCCAACTTGCGCTCAAAGAGCTCCAGAGCGATACGGTGAGCCTTTGGGTAGTCGTCTCCTGGCATCATCCGCGCGAAAATGGGATGGTCGCGCGGAAGCAGGCGGGTAACCTGATCCCGAACGCCCTCTCCTCCCTCGAAATCGGGCCATTCCTCTCGCATCTCGGCGGCGAACCATGACAGTGGAGGACTGGCATAGGGAAGCGTCTTGTCGAACCTCCGCCTTCCTCCCCGCATCGAGCCCTCGAGATGGCTGGTTAGCCGCGGCAGATCCTCAATGGCTTCCCGAACCGTCACCGCCTGCGGAAAAGACTCATTCTCCACGTCGGCACCGATTTCCGGCGCTGGCCCGCAGAAGGGTGTCCCTCCTTTCCGCAGGGCTGCGGCCAAGGCCGCAAACTCCCTGTAGCCGGTCGGCAACTCGCCGATCCGGTGGGTTGGTGGGGGCAGACTTGGAAGCCGGTCCAGGTTCTGGCAGAGAGCGATGAGGTAGACACGCCTGCGGATCTGGGGCACTCCGTAGCTCGCGGCGTTGAGCAGGCCAAAGTTGACGAGGTAGCCGAGGTCACGGAGGTGGCCCGCAATCTCCAGAGCGATATTGCGTCCGCCGTAGCTCAGGATGTCGGGTACGTTTTCGATGACCAACGCAAGAGGCTGCAACTGGCGGACATACTCCAGGTATCGGAGGTAGAGCTGGCCGCGCTCGTCCCGTTGGAAGGCGTATGGATGGTCCTGGATCTCCCTCAGTTTGGCCCGGCCTACCCGGGCATAGGCCTGGCAAGGAGGTCCGCCAACGAGGATATCGACTGCGCTCTCGGGATTCCGGAATCCAAGGTCTCGCAGCAGGTCACAAGGAGCGAGTGTACGGATGTCGCGGCACCTGCCCAGCAACGCGCGGCGCTCCTCGGTCTGATGGCGATGGAGATTCACCGCATACGTCCAGGCGGCCCGTGGCTCCTTCTCCACGCCGCCGAGTATGTCGAAACCGGCTCTCTGGAATCCGAGGGACAGCCCCCCGCACCCACTGAACAGGTCCAAGACTCTTGGAGCAGCGCCTGCGCCAATCCGTTCCTGCTTGGACGCGATGAGGCCGCACCTGGAGTCTGGCGGCTTCACTTGCGATTTAGAGTTCACAGGTTCGAATCCCGGCTTAAGGGTAGCCCAAAAGGGCGTTCGGAGGGAGATCCTGGTTCCGAGGTAGGAATCCTGTGTCGTTACTTCCCAGCTTTGGCCTTCTCTGATCCAGGGCTTCGTGGATCAGGCTCTGAGGTCATTGTAGGGCCGGCGACCGGGAACCAAAAGGCAGACCGCGGTGTCCAATCCCCATAGAGGCGCCTCGCGAACCGTTCGATCCACGATGGTCCTGACGACGGAGGTCAAGCTCATGTCAATGGAATTCTCACGAGGCGCCATCCGCAGTGAAATCAACGTCACGCCGCTCGTCGACGTCTGCCTGGTGCTGCTCATCATCTTCATGGTGGTGGTGCCGATCCTCCACGCCGGCGTCCCCGTCGACCTTCCCAAGACCGTCAACGGGCACTCCCTGTCGGAGTCGAATCAAATTAGCGTCACCGTCGCGGCGGACGGCGGCGTCTACGTCCGCAGCGCGCGGGTATCCAGCGCCGACCTCCCCGCCCTGCTCGCCCAGATCCACGCTGCCGAGCCGGATCGCGACGTGGTCGTCCGCGGCGACCGTCATCTTCAGTACGAGACGATGTGCGAGGTCCTCACCGCCGTCAGCCAGGCGGGTTTCGCCCACGTGGGGCTGGTGACGGAGAGGGCGAAGGCGGCCGGTTGAGTCCCGGCGCTGACCGTCCGTCCAATCGGGTGTGCGGAACGCAGACCAAGCGGCGACTCTCGAATGACGCGATTGTCGAGGAGTCGCCGCCTTCTGGCCCTGCCTCTAGAGGCGGGAGCGATCTCGCACTTGGAAGCCTTCACGCTGCGCGGCGATGACCAACCGGTCATCGAGGCAGACGAACTCGAGCGTCGAGGGCCTTCCTTCAGAGGCGAGGACGGCGGCGGCGAGTTGGAAAGAGTCGGCGGCGCGAAGAGGATGGACGCGGAGGAGACGCCGAGCGGTCTCGAGGACAGCGTCCACTGGCTCGATACGATGAAAGTGGCGGGCGATGGCATCCAGGCGTCCGAGAGCTTCGGTCGCTGCCTGGGGAGAGAGCTTGCCTTCTCGTTCGAGACGAGAGACTGCCGAGGCGCACTCGACCGTCGTTCCCCACCAGGCGATCATCCCCGGCTCGCTGAGGAAGAGATCGCGTAGCTGAATCGAGACCTCCTCCTCGACCAGCAACGGCACCAGGGCAGAGCTGTCCCAGAACTTCATCGGCCGTTCCGCCGCTCGTCGAGCAGGGCTGCGAGAGCGCTTGCCCCCTCGGACGGCCGCGGCGCTGCCGCCATCAGGATCTCTCGCGGGAGCGGAGCGGAGGCCCGGCGCAGAAGTCCCTGACGCTCCAACCGGGCCACCTGTCCATCGGGGTCGTCTCCATCTCCAAGCACGGACTCCAAGCGGGCCACAGGCCGTCCCCGGTCGAGAATGAGGATCGTTTCGCCATGCTGTACCTGGTCGATGAGTGCGCTCAGGTTGTTCTTGGTGTCGGTCAGTGTGGCTCTCTTCATTTGGCTAGAATAGCCAATTCCCTCCTTGACCTCAAGTGAAGCGACTCGGAGGAAGCGGACCGACGCCGTTGCCCGCTTTCCGCGAAGCTTGTGGCACAATCCCTCTACACAAGTACTCTTGGAGTGCATTCGATGAGGGGGGAGCGTTCGCGGGGAACGTCGGCGAGTCCGTGGCCCGGCTGGGTCGCGGTGCTCCTGCTTGGGGCGGCCGGCGGCCGGGCGGCAGCGCTCCCGCTCCCCGAGGGGCGGCCCGCGGTACGCTTCTACTCCACCGAGCAGGGGCTGCCGCAGTCGGTCGTGCTGAGCCTCTCCCAGGATGCGCAGGGCTTTCTCTGGCTGGGCACGCAGGACGGCGCCGCCATGTTCGACGGCCGGGCCTGGACGCCGGTGAGCCTGCCGAGCCACGGCGAATCCAACTACGTCCACGCCGTCCTGGGGACCGCCGACGGCAGCGTCTGGTTCGGCACCAACGCCGGCCTCCTGCGCCGCCGCGCCGGCCACTGGGAGAGCTTCCGCCACGGAGGCTCGGGGCTGCCGGACGACCGGGTGCTCAGCCTGCTGGAG
>JBAPYB010000650.1:0-3152 GCA_049284515.1 Thermoanaerobaculia bacterium | reverse complement strand
GGTCAGCGGTCCGCGCGGCGTGGGCGACTGGCCGCTGACCTTCGACCAGGAGCGGCTCTGGTTCCTCTACGTCCTCGACCCCGCGACCACCGCCGCCAACATGGTGATGGCCACCCGCCTGCGGGGGGACCTCGACGTCGCGGCGCTCGCGGCCTCCCTCAACGCCGTGATCGACCGCCACGGCGCCTGGCGCACCACCTTCCCCGTGGTGGACGGCGAGCCGCGGCAGCGGGTGGCGCCCGCGCTGGCGATATCCCTGCCCGTGGTGGACCTCTCGGCTCTCGTCGACGAGCGCCGCGAGCCCGCCATGCTGGCCCTGGCGGACGAGGACGCCCGGCGGCCGTTCGTCCTGGAGCGCGGGCCGCTGGTGCGGGCGACGCTGGTGCGGCTGGCGCCGCGCGAGCACGTCTGCGTGATGGTCGTCCACCACGTCGTGGGCGATCTCGCGAGCTTCCAGATTTTCTGGGGCGAGCTGGCCGCGCTGTACGAGGCGGCGGCGAGCGGAAGGCCGTCCCCGCTCTCTGCGCTGCCGGCGCAGTTCGCCGACTTCGCCGTCTGGCAGCGGCGGTGGATGTCCGGCGAGGTCTTGCAGGCGGAGCTCGAATGGTGGCGGCAACAGCTCGCCGGCTTTCCCCTGGTGCTGGACCTCCCTGCCGACCGTCCCCGGCCTCTGGAGCCGGCGGGCCGGGGAGGCCGCTGGCCCGTCGCCGTCGATCCCGCGCGCACCGAGGCCCTGCGCGCCCTCTCCCGCCGCGAAGGGGTCAGCCGTTTTATGCTCGTGACCGCCCTGTCGGCGACGCTCTTCCACCGCCTCTCGGGCCAGGACCGGCTGATCACCGGCACGCTCAACGCCAACCGCAGCCGGCCCGAAGTGGCGCCGCTCCTCGGCTTCTTCATCACCCAGCTCCCCTTGGGGATCGACCTCTCGGGCGATCCCACCTTCCGCGAGCTGCTGGGGCGGGTCCGATCCGTGGCGCTGGGCGCCTTCACCCACCAGCACCTCCCCTTCGGCAAGCTGGTGGAGGCCCTGCAGCCGGAGCGCGACACCAGCCGGCCGCCCGTGGTCCAGGCCCTCATCCAGCTCCTCGACGCCCAGCCCGGCGCCGCCGCCGGCCTGAGGGGCCTGGAGATCGAGGCGCTCGACGTCTTCGACGGCAGCGCCCGCTACGACCTGATGCTGGGGCTCTTCGAGCACACCGACTTCATGGCCGGCTGGCTGGAGTACGACGCCGACCTCTTCGATCCCGCTACCGTGGCGCGCATGGGCGAGCTGCTGGGCGCCCTGCTCGCCGCCGCCGCCGCCGAGCCGGCCCTGCGCCTCTCCGCCCTGCCGGCCTTCACCGCGGCCGTCCGGCACCAGGTGCTGGTGGAATGGAACGACACGGCGCTGACGACTGAGCCGGAGGGAGTCCTCGGCCTCTTCGCCGCCCAGGCCGCCCGCACCCCCGAGGCCACGGCCTGGGAGGGCGACGGCTGGAAGCTGACTTTCGCCGAGCTCGACGCCCGCTCGAACCAGCTCGCCCGCCACTTGCGCGGCCTGGGGATCGGCGCCGAGGACCTGGTGGGCATCTACCTGGAGCGCACCGTCGAGCTGCCCGTCGCCCTCCTCGGGGTGCTCAAGTCCGGCGCCGCCTATCTCCCGCTCGATCTCGCCCATCCGGCCGGCCGGCGCGAGCTCATCCTGGCGGACGCCGGCGCCGCGGCTGTCCTCACCCAGGAGAGGCTGCTGGATTTGCTTCCGCAGAGCGGCCCACCGCGGATCTGTCTCGACACCGGCTGGCCGGAGATCGCCGGGGAGAGGGCCGAAGGCCTGGAGACCGAATCCTGGCCCTTGCGGCGCGCCTACGTCATCTACACCTCGGGCTCGACTGGCGTCCCCAAGGGGGTGGACGTCTCTCACCGGAACCTCGCCAACTTCCTGCGGGCGATGCGTCACCTCTTCGTCCTGGGTCCGGGCGACACTCTGCCGGCCCTCACGACCCTCGCCTTCGACATCTCGCTCGTCGAGATGTTCGCGCCGATGCTGGCCGGCGGCGTCACCTCCCTCCTAACTGCCGAGACGGCGCGGGATGGCGTGCTCCTCGCCCGCGCCCTGGAGTCCCTGCGCCCGCCCCCCGCCATCCTTCAGGCCACGCCGGCCACTTGGCGCATGCTGCTGGAGGCCGGCTGGCCGGGCCAGCCCGAGTCGCGCTTGGTGACCACCGCCGAACCGCTGAGCCGCGATTTCGCGGACCGCCTGCTGCCCCTGGGCCGCGAGCTGTGGAACCTCTACGGCCCCACCGAGGTCACGGTGTGGGCCACGGCCTGGAAGGTGGCGACCGCAGGCGCCATCTCGATCGGCCGGCCCTATACGGAGACCCGCATCTACCTGCTCGACCGGAATTTCGCGCCTGCCCCTCTGGGTGCTACCGGCGAGGTCTGGATCGGCGGGTTGGGTGTGGCCCGCGGCTACTTCCGGCGCCCCGAGCTGACCGCCGAGCGCTTCGTCCCCGATCCCCTCTCCGGCGAGGCCGGCGCCCGCCTCTACCGCACGGGCGATCTGGCCCGGCTGCGGCCGGACGGCCTGCTGGACTACCTGGGCCGCGCCGACCACCAGGTGAAGCTGCGGGGGAACCGCATCGAGCTGGGGGAGATCGAAGCCTCCCTCCGCCGCCATCCCGCCATCTCGGAGGCGGTGGTCCTGCTGCGCGAGGACCGCGCCGGAGACCCGCGCCTGACGGCGTACCTCGGCCTGGCGCCGGAGATGGCGGCGCCCACCGCGGCTGAGCTGCGGCAGGATCTCGCCGAGCGTCTGCCCGACTACATGATTCCCGCGTCTTTCGTTTTTCTGCCGGCCCTGCCGGTCAACGCCAACGGCAAGGTGGACCGCAAGGCGCTGGCGGCCATCCGTCCCGAGGAGGGGGGAAGCGGCGCGGCGGGCGGACCGCGGGTGGCGCCCCGCACGCCCGTCGAGGAGATGCTGGCCGCGCTCTGGTGCCGCGTCCTGGAAGTGGAGGAGGTGGGCGTCTTCGACGACTTCTTCGACCTCGGCGGCCACTCCCTGCTCGCCACCCAGCTCGTGATGCGGATCCGCGATGCCTTCGGCGTCGAGCTGCCGCTGCGGGCCATCTTCCAGGCCCCCACCCTGGCGGCGCAGGCGGAGCGCCTAGAGC
>JBAPYB010000649.1:0-3028 GCA_049284515.1 Thermoanaerobaculia bacterium | reverse complement strand
CCTCCAGGTTCACCAGCAGCGCCCGGTGGCGGCGCCCGAGGCGCAGCAGCGACTCGCGCAGCAGCTCGGCCGCAGCGAGGTCCACCACCGAGGTCATCAGCACGGTGGTGGCGCTGCGCGACTCGACGCCGAAGACCGCCTCGGCGGCGAGATCGTAGGCCGGCTCCGTGAGTTGGGCCTCGACGTCGAAGAGCGCCGCGTAGGCGAGCCCCGCGCCACGGCCGCCGGAGCGCACCCGCACCGTGCGCAGGACGCGGTCCGCGAAGGCCACGATCGTCACCTGGTCGCCGCGCGCCGCGGCTACGCGGGTGAGGGCCAGGGTCGCCGCCACGGCGTAGTCGAGCTTGCTGCGCCGGCCGTCCATGGAGGCCATGGCACGGGCGCAATCGAGCAGGATGACGAGGCGGGCACTGCGTTCCCACGTATCCTCCCGGGTCACCAGCCGGCCGTGGCGGGCCGTGGCCTTCCAATGGATCTTGCTCAACGGGTCGCCCGCCAGGTACTCGCGCAGGGCGTAGGGCTCTGTGCCGACGCCGTGCCAGCGCAGGGGGATCTGCCCCATGCGGCGGCGATGGGCGAGGGCGAGGAGCATTCCCACCTTCCCCTCCCAACGCACCTGCGGGTAGACGCGGACGCTTTCGCCCGGCAACAGCTCGCGCTGCGCCCAGGCGAGCTGCCACGGCCCGAGGACGCGAGCGGTCAGCGGCCCGGTTGCATGCTCGCCGCGGCGGCGGGGGTTGAGCGTGTAGGTCCAGAGCGCCTCGCTCGGACCGCGGAGGGCCACCAGCCGGCGCAGCGGGGCGGGAGCCAGGCCGGGGTGAAGCCCTTCTCGCAGCAGCGCCGTCACCCGGCGTGCCGCTGGCGTGGTGACTCGAATCTCCACCTCGCCCGGAGCCTCCTGCACCAGCAGAGGCGGCCAGCGCCGTTCCGCCGACAGAGGTGTGGCTGCGGCCCGCCGCCAGTCCGCCACCGCCGCCGCCGCCACGAGGACGTCCAGGGCCGCCGCCACCCAGGCCAGCCGTGGATCGAGGAACGACGCGATGAGCAACAGGGTGATCAGGCCCAGGAGCTGGAAGGTGCGAGCGGCGGGCACGGCAATCTCAAACGTGCGGAATCGACCGCGTCAATGGGGGACCGGCACACCGGCGGCGACCGCTTGGAGGACCTGGCGCGGAGTGAATCCTTCGAGCTCCGACTCCGGAGTGAGCAGGACGCGATGCCCCCAGCACGGCACGAGGAAGCGCTTGAGGTCGTCCGGCGTGAGATAGTCCCGCCCCTCCAGCAGAGCGCCGGCCCGGGCGGCTTCGAGCAGCGCCAGGGCCGCCCGCGGCGAGACGGCGAGATCCACCTGCGGCGAGCGGCGCATCCCGCCGGCCAACTCCGCGAGATAGGCCAGCAGCTCCTCGGCGACGTGGACCCGCCGCGCCGCCTGCCGCAGCGCCAGGGCCTCCCCCGGCTGCAGCACGGCACCGGGAAGCTCGCCGTCATAGCCCCAGGAGCCCACCAAGGTGCCGGCCACCGCCTGGCGGTAGAGGTCGAGCTCGGCCTCGGGGGCCGGCAGCCCCATCTCGATGCGCACCAGGAAGCGGTCGAGCTGGGCCTCGGGCAACGGGTAGACGCCCTCGAATTCGATGGGATTCTGGGTGGCGATGACGAAGAACCCGGGCTCCAGCCCGAGCCTCACGCCGTCGAGCGTCACCTGCCGCTCCTGCATCGCTTCGAGCAGGGCGGCCTGGGTCTTCGGCGGCGTGCGATTGATCTCGTCGGCCATCAGGACTTCGGTGAAGACGGGGCCCCGCAGCAGCCGGAACGATCCCGAAGCCGCGTCGTAGACGTTGGTGCCGAGGACGTCGGCGGGCATCAGGTCCGGGGTGAACTGCACGCGGTTGAAGCGCGCGCCCAGCGCCGAGGCGAAGGCGCGGGCGAGCAGCGTCTTGCCGATTCCCGGCACCCCTTCGAGCAGCGCATGGCCGCCGGCCATGTAGGCGACGACCAGCGTCTCGACGGCCGCCCGCTGGCCGAGAACGACGCCGTCGAGGGCGGCGGCGAGCTCCTGGGCCGCCGCCATCAGCCGCTCGGTGGAGGGGGTGGGGGGCTCAGGTGCCTCGGAAATTTGGCTCATGCGTCGGTCTCCCCTTCCCGTTCGTTCTCCGGTTCCAGTCCCTGCGCCGCCGCGCCACCTCCTGCGCCAGCGCCACGAAATCACTGGGGCTGACGGTCTCGGCCTGGCGGTCGAGGTCGGCGGGGAGCGCAACGTTCCCGAGATCCCCGAGACCCCCGAGATCCCCGCCGGGACGGTCGAGGCGGTCGAGCTCGCGGACGCGCGCCAGGAGCCTCTTTGCCGCTTCCCGGTGGTGCCCCAGCCGGTGGTGGATGGCCCCCAGCCCCAGCAGGAAGGCGCCCGCCGAGCCGGGTACGCCGGGAGCCTCGCTCCACGCCGGACCGAAAGGGCGGGCCAGAGCCAGCACCGCGGCCAGGTAGAGCGCCGTCAGGTGAAGGAGGATGAGGTCCAGCGTCCGGCCGACGGCCACCGTCTCCAGCAACGGGCGTCCCGTGAGGCCGTGATGATACTCGTCGAACGTCCAGTCGTCCCCCAGCCGGCGCCGCAGCGTTTCCAGGAGATCGGCATTGCCGGCGTTTCCCAGGCGGGCGTTGGCGAAGGCGTCGACCGGCACCAGCCAGATCGTGCCTCGATGCCGGGAGAGGGCGGCCACCATCGCACCGCCGCCGCCGGGTCTCTGGTAGAGCGTCCGGGTAGGCTTCTGGATCTTCGGCGTCCAGCGCGGCGCCCAGATGCGGACCGGCCCTGAGTCCACCGCCAACCCGGGGGCCGGACGGAGGTCCCACTCTTCGCGGGTGAAACGACGCCACTTCAACGGGTTGAGCGGCGCCTTGCGCGCTTCGTCCAGAGAGAGGCCGAGGCTCTCCAGGGCCGCGGTCTCGGTGGCGCTGTGGTCGCCCGACCAGGCCAGCACCAGGCTTCCGCCCCGCCGCAGGTGCTCCTCGAACGGGTCGCCGGCATCTCCCG
>JBAPYB010000648.1:0-1505 GCA_049284515.1 Thermoanaerobaculia bacterium | reverse complement strand
GCACATACGACAGCCTGCAGCTGCTCCTCACCGACATCTCCGCACACGCGCTGTTGACTCCTGCCGAGGAGGTCGCGCTCGCCAAGCGGATCGAGCGAGGCGACGTCGAGGCGAGGCACCGGATGGTCGAATCGAACCTGAGGCTCGTCGTCTCGATCGCAAAGCGGTACCGCGGCATGGGTCTCCCGCTCCTCGACCTGATCCAGGAGGGAGCGATCGGCCTCGATCGCGCCGCCGAGAAGTTCGACTGGCGGCGCGGCCACAAGTTCTCCACGTACGCGACGTGGTGGATCCGCCAGGCGATCCAGCGGGCGATCTCGAACAACAGCCGGACGATCCGCATTCCGATCCACGCCCTCGAACGGCGGCGCAAGGTCGAGCTGGCCCGGCAGCAGCTCGAGTCGGAGCTCGGCCGGCACCCGACCCCGGAAGAGCTTGCAGCTGCAACGGGCCTCTCGCCGAGCTCCGTCGAGGAGGTCTTCGCACTGGCCCGCACGACCATCTCTCTCAACCAGCCTTTCGGCTCCAACGCCGACGACCCGATCGAGCTCGGAGAGCTGCTGGCCGATCCTCGCGTCGAAAACGTGGACGACGAGCTCGAACAGGACCGCCGCCGCGACGTCCTCAAGCGAGCGTTGCTCGCGCTCCCCGAGCGGGAGCGGCTCGTGATCGACCGTCACTTCGGACTCCACGGCGCGCCCGAGACGCTCCAGACGATCGGCGCGGATCTCGGCCTGACCCGGGAACGGGTCCGCCAGCTCGAAGCGCACGCGCTTGCGACGCTTGCGGGCGACCCCGCGTTGCAGAACTGACCTGACCCAGGCAGCGAGGCCGGGGGGCGCGGCACCTACTCGAGAACGCGGATGTTCCGCTCCTCGCACAGCTCCTTCAGCACGTCCGGCCAGACGGCGACGCTTACCTCGCCGAGGTGCGCCTTGCGCAGCAGCAGCATCATCGTCCGCGACTGTCCGATGCCCGCGCCGATCGAGAGGGGGATCCGGTCCTCGAGGATCGCCCGGTGGTACGGAAGCCCGAGGAAGTCGAGCTGCCCGGACATCCGAAGCTGACGGACGAGCGCCTCCTTCGTCACCCGGACGCCGCCCGACATCAGCTCGTGCCGGCGGCGGGTAACCGGGTTCCAGACCAGGATGTCCCCGTTCAGGCCGTGCATCGGCCTTCCGTCCGCGGACGCGGTCT
The DNA here is from genome assembly GCA_049284515.1 of Thermoanaerobaculia bacterium. GTDB lineage: Bacteria > Acidobacteriota > Thermoanaerobaculia > Multivoradales > UBA5704 > DATARR01. Next base: position 308 of record JBAPYB010000648.1, on the reverse strand, counting down.
CCGTCGACCAGTCGTCGTAGTCGGCGGCGCGCAGCTCGTGCGGGTAGCCGTCGGCGAGCGGCCAGCCGATCCCGTAGATGAAGACGGCCGGATGCTCCTGCAGGAACATCGTCTCGCGCTGCTTGCGCGGAAGGTCGGGGTAGGCCGCGAGGAGGTCCTCGGCGTGCACGAACTCGAGCTCGGCGGGGAGTTCGGGGTAGCGCGGGTCGGCGAGTGCTGACCAACCCTCCCGCAGGTGGGTATCCCCCTCCTTCAGGACCTTCCAGATCGAGCGCACGGTGCCGGTGAGGTACTCGAGCGTGCGATCC
>JBAPYB010000647.1:0-12782 GCA_049284515.1 Thermoanaerobaculia bacterium | reverse complement strand
GGCTCCCGCGCAGGTCCAGGTGCAGGTGAGCGACGCCGGGAACGTGTCGGCCACCGTGGCGCCGGTCGCGTTGCTCGGTCCGGCGTTGCTGGCGGTGATGGTGTAGGTCACGGAGCCGCCCGCGGTGACCGTGGTGACGCCGTCGGTCTTGGTGATCGAGAGATCGGCGCTCGCCCCCAGCGTGTCGGAGTCGGTGGCGGAATTATTGGCGGGGTTTGGATCGGTGACACCGGCCGGAGCCGCGACCGTCGCCGTATTGCTGAGCGTGCCGGTGGCCGAGGCCGAGATCGTGCAGCTCGCCGTGTAGGTGGCGCTGCCGCCGGAGGGGAGGTTGACGGTGTCGTTGAGGTTGCCTGAGCCCGAGGCCGTGCAGGTGCCGCCGCCGGCTCCGACGCAGGTCCAGGTGCAGGTGAGCGACGCCGGGAAGGTGTCGGCCACCGTGGCGCCCGTCGCAGCACTCGGACCGGCATTGCTGGCCGTGATGGTGTAGGTGGCGGAGCCGCCGGGCGTGGCCGTGGTGACGCCGTCCGTCTTGGTGATCGCGAGGTCGGCGCTCGCTCCCAGTCCGTCGGTGTCCGTGGCCGAGTTGTTGCCGGCGTTGAAGTCGGTGAGGGCGCCGCCGGAGATCGTCGCCGTGTTGGTGAGCGATCCGGTCGCGCTGGGGCTGATCGTGCAGGTCGCAGTGTAGGTCACCGAGCCGCCGGAGGGGATGTTGGCGGAGTCGTTGATATTGCCGGCCGTGGGCCCGGCGGTGCAGGTGCCGCCGCCGGCTCCGGTGCAGGTCGTCGAGCAGGTGAGCGCGGCCGGGAAGTTGTCGGTGATCACGGAAGCAGGATTGCCCACCGTGCCGCCGTTCGTGGCCGTGATGGTGTAGGTGACGGAGCCGCCGGCGGTGGCCGTGGTGACGCCGTCCGTCTTGGTGATCGCGAGGTCGGCCCCGGCCTCGCCCAGCGTCCAGTCGGAGAAGGAGGTGATCCCCGTCAACGTGGCAGTGTTGGCCGCCGTGTTGACCGTGCCGCCCTGATCGCTGTAGTCGGAGGGGTTATCCGCCTCGTGCCGCAGGAAGTGGAGATTGGCCTCGGTTACCGTGCCCGGGATGTCCGCCGGGTCGAGATAGCTGAAGGTGACGTCGGCGGTGACGCCCGTCGCCGTCAGCCGCCAGTAGCGGGTGATCACCTTGCTCAACGGCTGGATGCCGGGAGCGGCCGTCTGGACCGCGGCCACCGTCACGTCGGTCGGGAACGTTCCGGCCGTGGCGTTGAAGACGACGGGCGTGTAGCCGTTGGCCGTGCCCACCTCGTAGGTCTGGCTGGCGGCTGCCGTGAAGGTCTTCCGGAAGTTGCCGTCGACGTAGCCGTTCGTCCGCGTCACGGTGCCGGCGCTGCCCACGATCTGCGTGTTGGCGCCGGTGATGACGCGACCGTTGGTCAGCGTCGTCGTGCCGGTCGCGGTGAGGTCGCCGCCGCCGATCGTCAGGGTGTGGGCGGGATCGTTGTCGTCATAGGTGAAGTTGACGACGCTGCGCGTGGGGTTGACCTCGGGCCCGGTGGTCCGTGAAGCGGTGGTGCGCAGGTACGAGAGGACCTGGCCGCCCGTGCCGAGGTTGAAGGTGAACGGCACGTCGAACGCGCCGGCGGCGGTCGGCGTGGTGGTGTTGCCGATCTGCACGATGCCGGAGGTGGCGCCGCCATTGCCGAGGGTGATCTTGTTGGAGTTGGTGACGCTGCCGGTGAAGAGGATGGCGCGTGAGGCGATGATGCTCGACACCGCCGGGTCGAGGGTGACACCGCCAACGCTGTCGAAATCGATCGAGGCCAGCGGCGCGGTGACCACGCCCGTGCCGGTGTAGGTCTGCGGCACGCCGGCGGCCTCGAAGAAGTACATGCGGCTGCCGGCGGCGGTGCCGTTGATGGTGCCGTTGTTGGTCAGCGTTGGGCCGCCGAAGGCGACCAGGACGCCTCCGAGGCTGAGGGTGGTGCCGCTCTTGACCGTCGTGTTGCCGAGGATGATGGTGTTCGCGAGCGTGACGGTGGCCGACTTGTTGTTGGTGGTGTTGTCGATGACGAGGTTGGGGAGGCTGCCGCGGATGTTGAAGGTGAACTTGGTGACGGTCGCCCCGGTGCCGACCTGGACCGTACCGGTCGCGGCCGTCACGGTGGCGAGGTTCTGATAGTCGATCTGCGTCGCGCCCGTGCTCGCCTGAACGATGTTGATCGTGCCGCCCGTCATGTTGAAGGTGGCGGCCCCCGAGAAGAGCTCGAACGTCCCGAAGTTGCTCTGGCTGTTGCCGACCGTTCCGACGTTCAGCGTGCCGCCGCTCTGGTTGTAGGTGACGGCGTTCTGCGGGCTGAACTGGCCGGCGCAGTTGACCGTGCCGCCCTCGATGGTGAACACGGCGCCCGCGCTGCTGCGGAACGAGTGCGTGACCAGCGTGCCCTGGTTGAAGGTGCCCTGGCTGACTCGCCACACACCATTGTTGACCGCGTTGCCGGCCTGCGCCGCGACCGTGTAGTTCGGGTTGTTGAGCCAGAATCCGAAGCTGACCGGGATCGTGTAGGCCGTCGCCGCGAAGACCCGGCTCGTGCCCGCGAACGTGCCCGAGATCTTGATCGTGCCGTTCGCCATCACCAGCCAGCCGCCGACGACGGTGTCGGTCGTTACACCGCGCACGGTGAAGTTGGTCGGCATCAGCTCCATGATCGCCGCCGGTGTGACCCCCTTCGTGACGGTGATCTGGCGGATGTCCGTGGTGGCACCCGTCCCCGAGAACGACGTGTTCGTGGTCCCGGTGAAACTGATGATGGCTCCCGCGGTGTTCGCGTTGGTCGAGAAGTCGAGCGTGCCGTTGTTGATCAGGTTTCCCGCGATGCTGAGCGTGTGGCCGGTCTGGGTGCCGGCCGGATTGGACTGGAACGTGCCGCCCGCCTGCACGTTGACGTCCGCTCCGACGGTCAGCGTGCGGGCCGTCGTCTGCTCGAACTGAAGGATGCCGCCGCTGGCGACGGTGACCGAGAACGCGGTGGCGGCGGTATCGATGGTCACGGTATGTCCGGAGGCGATCGTCACGGCGTCCCCGACCCCGGGTACGCCCGCGGGAGTCCACGTGGCGGGGCTGCTCCACAGGCCTGTGCCTGTCGAGGCCTTGGGATTCGGCGCCGGGGTCGCCTGAGTGCCCGTGAGCGCCGCGGCGGCAACACCTTCGGAGGTGGCCACCACTTTCCAATCGTAGGTTGTCGAAGGAGCGAGCCCCGAAGCCACGAAAGACGTCGCGTTCTGGGCCGCCGAACCGGCGAAGGTGTAGTTAACTCCACCGTCGGTGGACGAGTAGATCGTGTAGCCCACCTCGTTCGCAGAATCCGTCCAGTTGAGGGTCATCCCGGTCTGCGTAACGGCCGTGAAGGTGAGGGGGCCGCCGGCCGGCGCGGGCGCCGGCGGCGAGCAGAACGAGAAGGTCCGGCGATTGCCGTCCGTGGCCGAGGTCAGCACGGTGATCGCTCCCGCGGTGTACAGATTGGCCACCGGGGTCGCCGAGGCGCCGTTGTAGGTGGGCGCCGGCGTGCCGCTCTGGGCTGCCGTCACCGAGCCCACGGTGCCTGCCGTGTTGCTGCTCGAGAAGCCGATGTTGGGGTTCTGCGAGTTGGTGTCCGCGGCCCCGGCCACACTCATCGTCATCGAGCCATACGCGTACTCGATGCAGCCTGTCGTCTCGAAGAGGCGGACCTGGTAGGTGAGATCCGCGGTTCCCCCCGAGTTGAAGTTCGCCTGATTATTGAGCCATTCGATGGTGGCCACCCGGTTGGGGGCCGACCCGGTGACCTTGAAGTGGACTTTGCCGTCGACCGCATGCGTGCGCTGATCGGCGCCATAAGCGGTGACGATCGGCAACGCTGCCTGGGCGAGCGGTTTGTAGGGAGACCCGGTCTGGGCCGCGGCCCCGAAGCGCACGACGCCGTTTTCGTTGATGCTGAAGCGATCCTGGCGAATGCCCATGAAGAAGAAGTCGAAGCCCAGGAGCGTCACCGGCGAGGCGGTGTCATCAAGGTTCGCCGCCAGCAGTTGCGTCGAGCCGCTCATGTTGGTGAGCGAGCCGGTCGTCGTGGTGCTGAAGGTGTAGTTGGCGGCGTTGGCTTGCGCGTGGGCCTGCGGGACGCCCAGCAGGGCGGTCACCAGGATTGCGGCGAGCGCGACCTTCGTCTTCATGTCGGCCTTCTTTCTGGAGCAGAGTCCAGTTGGGGGCACGCTGCGAGAGTCTGGCGCGGACGGTTCATCGGCGTGCGGACTGCGCCGGGCGGGGCTGCCCTAGGTCCCCACCTGGCCCTCCTCTCCATCTGCCCAATCCCCCGGGCAGTCGGTAAGGGGCACTACCTCTCTGAACCCTCGCGCCGGCTGAATAAGCTGAACCAGAGGAGTAACTACTTGTCGTCGGAAAACCGCTGGCATGCTACTAGATGACTCCGGGCGTCGGCAAGCCCCGAGTTGCGAGTTGCCTTCAGAGCTGCCCTCCCCTGCTATGATCTCCCCCAAAACCTACCCTGGAGCCTGGGGCCCCGGTAGATTCAAGAAGGAGGATCCATGGACCGCCGCAAGATCTTCGTGCTCGTCGCCCTTCTCTTCGTCGCCGCACCGTTGGTGGCCACCGTCTGTGACGAGGTTTTCGAGGCCACCCCGGAGTGCACGGAAGGCTGCATCACCTCCGCCCAGATGGCCGTCCTCCTCAACATCACCGTCAGCCAGGCCAACATGTGCCTGAAGGACCTCAAGGACGCCGGTCGGGTCCACGAGTGCACCCCCACCGGAGGTGGAAGCGGGTATTGCCGGTAGATTGAACCGGCCGCTCTGCCAAGCCGAAGGCCCGGTGCGAGGGGGCCAGCCTCCCTCGCCCTTTCTCCTGCCTCCACAAACGAGGACGCCCGCCGTCATTCCGAGCCCCGTGATGAACGGCATCCCACAGCCCCTCGCTGTCGAGCACCACGCCGTCGCAGTTGAAGAGGACGGCCTGGATCGTCGCCGAGATCACGCGCCTATCGGCCTGCCAGGTCCGCCTGGATCGCCGCGAACTGCTCCAGCGCCGCCTGGAGATCCTCGATGATGTCGGCGGCGATGACGTCCGGGTCCGGCAGGTTGTCGGTGGCGTCGAGGCTCTCGTCGCGCAGCCAGAAGATATCCAGGCTGCACTTGTCGCGCTGGATCAGCTCGTCGTAAGAGAACGAGCGCCAGCGGCCTTCCGGCGTGGCTTCGGTCCACGTGGCCTTGCGGTCGTGGCGGTTCTCCGGGCGATAGCACTCGACGAATTCGTCGAGGTCGGCGCGTTTCAGCGTATTGGTCTTCAGCGTGAAGTGCTTGTTGGTGCGCAGATCGTAAATCCAGAGCTGCGTCGTCCACGGCGTCTCGCTCGCCGGCTTGCGATCGAAGAAGAGGACGTTCGCCTTCACTCCCTGGGCATAGAAAATACCTGTTGGCAGCCGCAGCAGGGTGTGGACGTCGCAGTCCCGCAGCAGCGCGCGGCGCACCGTCTCCCCGGCTCCGCCTTCGAAGAGCACGTTGTCCGGCACGACGACCGCCGCCCGGCCGTGAATCTCCAGGAGCGCTCTGACGTGCTGGACGAAGTTGAGCTGCTTGTTGGTGGTCGAAGCCCAGAAATCCTCCCGCACCACGGTGAGCGCCTGCCTCTCCTGATCCCCTTCCTCGTTCACCACCATGACGCTCGACTTCTTGCCGAACGGCGGATTCGTGAGCACCACCCGAAAATGGTCCTTGGGCTCCGTGGCCAAGCTGTCGGCTGTTCTTATGGGCGGCTCCGTCTCGTCCGCAGCGCTGGGGCCGATGCCGTGAAGGAGGAGGTTCATGGCGCACAGGCGGGTGACCGCGTCCACCAGCTCCACTCCGTGCAACGCCTTGAGCCTGAGATGCTGCTTCTCGTCCCGATTCAGGTTGGGGCGGTCCTTGACGATGAAGTCGTGAGCGGCTAGGAGGAAACCGCCCGTGCCGCAGGCCGGATCGCAGATCGTCTCGCCCGGCTGCGGCCGGATCACGTCAACGATCGCCCGGATGAGCGGCCGCGGCGTGAAGTATTGGCCGGCGCCTCCTTTGGTGTCCTGGGCGTTTTTCTCGAGCAGCCCCTCGTAGGCGTCGCCCTTGACGTCGGCGTCCAAGCTCGTCCACTGCTCGCGGTCGATCAGATCCGCGATCAGCCGCCGCAGCTTGGCCGGATCCTGGATCTTGTTCTGCGCCTTGCGGAAGATGATGCCGAGCATCCCGGGCTCCTTGCCCAGCGTCTCCAGCAGATGGCGATAGTGCGTTTCCAGATCGTCGCCGTCCAGCTTCATCAGGCTCGGCCAAGCGAAACTTTTCGGAATGGGCGAAGGCTTGGGGTCCGGTAGCTGCGTCAGCTCGTGGGCCATCTTGAGGAAGAGCAGGAAGGTGAGCTGCTCCACGTAGTCGCCATAGGAGAGCCCGTCGTCCCGCAGGACGTTGCAGTAGTTCCAGAGCTTTTGGACGATCTGCTGTGAGTGGTTGCTCATGAGGTTTGTATCCAATCCGGTGAGAGCGCTAGCCTGCCCTGTGAGCGGCCCCAGGAATGCGGAGAGCCGCCCCGCGCGCCCGATGACCCGCCAGGAAAGTTTTGTGAGCGGCCCCGTCAGTGCGGTGACTGGACCCGAGGGTCGCGAGGCGTGACCCCCGGGTCGCGTGACCTGACCCAAGGGTCAGAAGTCTTGACCCGAGGGTCGGGAGTCTTGACCCAAGGGTCACGAAGCTTGACCCAAGGGTCGGGAGTCTTGACCCACGGGTCGCGTGACTGGACCCCTGGGTCGGCTGACGTGACCCCCGGGTCCGCTGACTCGCCCTAGGAGGCGGCTGACTTGACCTCCGGGTCGTGTGACCCGCCCCACGGGCCCGCTTATCCGCAACTCGGGTCCGTTGTCTCGTCACTTGGGTTCTCTCAGGTCCTGTCACGAAATAACCTGGTAGCTTGCCGTAAACCTCCCCGCCGGCCCAACGGGCCGGGAGATCCCAGCCCAGGGCCGAGGCCGAAGGCCGACGCCCTGGGAAAGAAGGCACCCCATCCTTGCGGCCTGAAGGGTCGCGAGAGCTCTTCGCGCACGGACTGCGGCCTCAAACGCCGGCCGGTCTCGCGGCCCGTTGGGCCGGATGAGCCGGCCACTCTTGAAGACCTCTTGAAACACAACATTCTCAGTCAGAGGGGCAGGATACCATCCCGGCTTTCCGAATCACCGCTCCCCCCTCGGCCAGCCCTGAAGGGGCGACAGCGTAGAGCCTGGGGCGTGAGCCCCAGGAAACCTCAGCCCCCACAATCCATAGCCCCGAAGGGGCGGCAGCAGAGCGAATCGCGGACGGCCTGCTTTCGCCCTTTCAGGGCTTTCGAGGTTGGTAGTCGCCTACCTGGGGCTCACGCCCCAGGCTCTACGCTTGTCGCCCCTTCAGGGCTGGAATCCGTAGGGCGGGATACCTTACCGCGCTGGCGAATCACCCAACCGGCCTTCACAGCCTCGTCCAAGGCCGCCTTGAGACCGCTGAGGATGACGCCGTCCTCCCGGAGCCGGGCAAAGGTGAGCCCCAGAGTCTCCCGGGCCCATTCGGCGGCTTTCCGGAGAGCGTCCTCCTGCGGGACCGGCTGCCCATCGAGCGACTGGAGAAGGCAGAGCGTCCACTCCTTGGATGTGTAGGCCTTGGCATCTGGAAGACGGGCCCGGACAAGACCGCGCTTCGGCCGGTCGAAGGAGCCCTCGCGGACGCCGCGGTCGAGAGCCGCCGCGATCGCCGCGTAGAGGGGACCGTCTTCGCGCAGCCTCTGGAACCGGGCCAGGCCCCGGTCGCGAAGGATAAGGGCCGCTGTCCTAATTGCGGCGTCCTTGTCGAGCGGTCCCTGACCGAGGAGAGATTCCCAGACGTGATCGATTTGCTCTTCGCGCGGGAGATCGAGGAAATTCTTGTCTTCCTGGGCCGGTTCAGAGACCGCTACAACTTGAGCGACCTTCGGTTTACCAGCCTCGAAGGCTTCGACCCCAGCGGGACTGTTGCTTGGGACCTCACGCTTTACGCCGCGGCCTCGACGGGGCCGCACGGCGGCGTCGCTTTCGCGGGACTTGCGGATCTGTTCAAGGAGGCTAGTGGCTGGCTCCTCACTCGGGATTTGTGGAACAAGACTTCCCTCGAATGCCCTGTTGAGGATGCTTACGCGCAAAGACTCTGCTCGTTGTAGAGAGACACTGACTGTGCTCTCGACTTGAGCGAGAACGGAGAAGCGGCGGCCGATCTCATCTACGATTCTTTGAATCTCGGGTTCTGGCGGTACTGGTATTTGCAAAGCATATAAGGAGCCAAGGCTTACATTGTATTGTCCTGCTGATGTTGCTGCCAGCCTCTCGAGCTGGGCGCGAATAAACGGAGAGTCCCAAATTGCGCTAATCCATTCACTGAAGCCGCCTGTGCTAACGATCCGAAGCCTTATGAGATAGGAGGCAAAGTAGGTAGGTTGAGGAAAGTCTGAACGGACAAGAGCTCCTCGCCCAATTAGATCCTTGCTTCCATTGGTGCGGATGACGAGGAAGTCTCCGGGTTTCAGGGCGGCGTCGATTGCGAATCCGTCGAGAGAAATGGCATTCTTCAGATCTGAGGTCTCGATACGACCTTTGACGACATTAGGAATACGAACTACAGGGCGGCCCGCTGCCTCGTATTCACACTTCTGCGACGTTCCATAACCTGCATCCCAGGTAAGCTGAGACAGCCTGCTCCACATCCAACCTTTGGGTAGCTTTGGATGGCCGTGCTGATTATTGGATTTGTCCGATACCTGCTTGGCTTCGACGATCGACCTCAAGAACACTTCCGCCGGCTCATATTCCCGCCCCTCCGCCCGAGCTAGTTCCGCCTCCCTCGGAACGAGCCGTCCCTCGACAGCAGCATTCAGGACGGAGGCGCGATAGCCCTTGAGTTTGGTTTGCAGGCGCCGAAGAGTGTCTGCGGCTGCATTAAGTCTGGTAAGATGACTGTCGGTTTCAGCGACGATGCGTCGTTGTTCAGAAAATGGGGCGACGGGCAAAAGCGTCTCAGCAATATGCTCCACTTTTAAATTGTTTATATTGATTCCTGCGGCGAGTCGGGCGACCCGTTGGCGATACTCCTGAGTCTGAAGAAAGAAGCCGATATACTTCGGATCTATCCCTTGTTTAGGGCGTAGTGCGAAGCAGAATGCTCCGAATGACCCGTACCAGGGCCGGTCGAGCTGTGCAGCTTTACCTACAACCTTGCGGCTACCACTGGAAGCAGCAACTATGATGTCGCCGGGGACAAGGAATTGTTCGGCGTTTATATAGTGGCCTGGAACAAAGACCAAGCTATCGAAGTCCAGAGTTTCGCTAATATTCGTTGCCCGAAGTATCGGAAAAAATTCGGGTGCAGGGTGGGTTAAGGCATCTTGTTTCCTGTAAGTTACCCCTCTGATGATTGTTACAACTTCACCTAACTTCGCAATGCTCCAGTTGGGAGGTAACGCCTGGACCTCTCGGGGATGGTTGTCACTCACGCCGCCAACACCTCATTAAGCTCCTCCAAGATCGGCCCCAACTCCTCACCAAACACCGCAAACGCCCGACCCCGCCCGCCTCGCTGCGAGAAAGGTACGTCGTCGAGATCGTCCATCTCCATCTGAAGGCTGCCCACGATGTGGTCGCGGATCAATTCGATCCACTGAAGTTGCTCAGGAGTGAAGCGGCGCCCATTGGTTTCCTGCTGGTCGAGCCAGGAGCGGTACCGCTGCTCGACGCGATCCTTGAAAGGGATCAGCTCTTCGTCCGCATGCAGGGCGACGCGGACGAGGGAGACGATGTCGGTGAGGAGCCTGCTGCCTCCGGCGCCGCGGACCTTGTCGCGATCCAGCACCTCGTAGGCGTTCCAGAGCTTCTCGGGAGTCCAGGAACGGGGCGGGGCCTTGAAGAGGTCGGCCAGGGTCTTGATGTCCTTCAAGCGGAGGCGGCCCTGATAGGGACGGCTGTAGAGAACCTGGAGGGCCGTGATCTCCTCGCGATGATCCTCGACGAACTGCTCGAAGGAGCGGACGAGGGTTTCGGCTTTCTCGCGGGAGTCGCCGGAGAAGCCGGCCTCGCGGACCTCGTCGATGCTCACGTGATCCCACGTGCGCTCGTGGCGCTCCTTGACCAGTTGGAGAAGGTCGCGCAGGGCCGGGTTGGTGGCGAGAGGCGCCACCGCTTCCTGAATCAGCTTCTGCTCGGCGGCTTTCATCTCGGCGTCGCTGGGCTCGGCCTCGGCGGGCAGCTTGTTCGCCCGGCGGGCCTCCTCCTCCTGTCGCAGGGGATCGAGGGCCGCCACGAGGCTGCCGATGATTTCGGAAAGCGGCTTTCCCGCGGCGGCCATGGCAATGTCCGCCCGATCGTCCGGCGTGAGCCGGCGTTCCAGCCGGGCGAGGCGGCTGGCTAGGGTAGAGGCGACGTCCGGGTCCGTGCTGCCAAAGGCGACGGCGTCGAGGAGCTGCTTGAAGGAGGCGGTGCGCTGGCGCTCCAGGGAGTAGCTGTCCGAGAGGTTGGCCTCGGTGACGCCGACGCAGTCCACGAGCACGAAGTGATCCTTGGTTTCGGCGCCGGGGGTGACGGCCTGAAAGTCCGTGGCATCGATCACCCGCACGGCACGCCCCTTCATCTGCTCGAAGAAGTTCCGGCTCTTCACCTGCCGCATGAATATGACGATCTCCAGCGGTTTGACGTCGGTACCCGTGGCGATCATGTCCACCGTGACGGCGATGCGCGGGAAATATTGGTTGCGGAAGGCGTTGATGAGGTCTTCGGGCTTGGCGCCGGTGGTGCGATAGGTGATTTTCTGGGCGAACTCGTTGCCCTTCTCGAACTCTTCGCGGACGATGCCGACGATGTTCTCGGCGTGGTTGTCGTCCTTGGCGAAGATGAGGGTTTTGGGCACGTGGGTGCGGCCGGGAAAGATCTCGGTGAAGAGTCTTTCCTTGAAGGCCCGGATGATGGTGCGGATCTGATCCACGGCGACGACCTCGCGGTCGAGGTCCTGGGGCGGATAGGTGAAATCCTCGTCGAGAGTTTCCCAGCGCCGTCGGCGGGTTTTGCGATCCTGCTTTTCAACCTGAAAACCGGCTTCGACGGTGGAGCCCTGGCCGGTGATGCGGGTGCGGATGTTGTACACCTCGAAATTGACGTTGACGCTGTCCGCCACGGCCCGCTCGTGGCTGTACTCCATCACCAGGTTCTTGTTGAAGAAGCCGAAGGTCTGCTTGGAGGGCGTGGCGGTGAGGCCGATCAGAAAAGCGTCGAAATACTCGACGACCTGGCGCCACAGGGTGTAGATGGAGCGGTGGCATTCGTCGATGAAGACGATATCGAAGGCGCCGATGGGGAGGGCTGCGCTGTATTCGACGGGGACGGGCTCCTTCACCAGGCCGGACATGGAGTCGTAGAGCGAGCCCTCTTCGAGGTCCGGCTCCAGCTCTTTGCCCTGAAGCATGGAGTAGAGCCGCTGAATGGTGGTGATGACCACGCGAGCGACCGGGTCCAGCTTGTTGGAGGTGAGGTGCTGGACGTTGTAAAGCTCGGTGAACTTGCGGCCGTCGTCCGGAGTGACGTACTGCTGGAACTCCTTGAGGGCTTGGCGGCCGAGGTTGGCGCGGTCCACGAGGAAGAGGATGCGCCGGGCGCCGCCGAACTTGATGAGGCGATAGGCGGCGGAGATGGCGGTGAAGGTCTTGCCGCTGCCCGTGGCCATCTGGATGAGGGCGCGGGGACGGTTGGCCTGGAGCGCCCGTTCGAGGTTTTCGATGGCACGGCGCTGGACGTCCCAAAGCCGGGGAGCGTCGAGAGGCGGCAGGAACTGGAGGCGCGAGCGCAGGGAGGAGGGCTTGCCGTGGAGCGGATGGCCCTCCGGATAGGGAGCCGGGTCCGCCGCGAGCTCGTCGGCGAGCTCCTCGGGACGATGGAAGCCGGAGACTTGGCGGCTGCGCGGGTCCGGGTCCAGGAGATTGGTGAAGCGGGTCTCGACGCCGGTGCTCTGGTAGAGGAACGGCAGGGGATCGCAGGCGCGCGGGAGATGGGCCGGCATGCCGGTCGAGTACTTGCCGGTCTGCGGCTCGACGCCGGTGAGGGTGTCGCCGATCTTTTTGGCTTCGACGACGCCCGCGGCCTTGCGGTCGACGTAGAGGAGGTAGTCGGCGGAGCCGTGACCGGTTTTGAGGCGGAACTCCCGGATCGCCACGCCGCGGCCGACGTGGAGGTTGGTGGCGTTTGCGTCCTGCACGTCCCAGCCCGCCGCTCGGAGGGCGGCGTCGATGGCTTCGCGAGCGCGGTCTTCGGGCGTTCTGGGCAACTTCGGTCCTCGCAGCGGTTGTTGAAGACGTGGCGGAGTGTACCAGCCGGCGGCCGCGGATGTGACAGGGAAATCAGGAGACTGCCGGGAGGAGCGCGGCCAGCTCCCGGGTGAGGTCGCCGGCCGGGATCTCCTTGCATCCGCTCGCGTTCTGGCCGGCCCAGAGCGGCGAGAAGTCGCCGCTTCCCCGGCGCTCGGCCGCGGCACGCAGGGGAGCGACGGCGGCGGAGGCCAGCGGGAACTCAGGCAACACTGAAGACATGGGCCCCAGGTCCCGCATCAGGCGGTTGACGATGCCCCGCGCGGGACGGCCGGAGTAAAGGTTGGTGAGCGCCGTGTGGCGGACGGCTTCGCTCTTCAGAGCGGCGCGGTGCACGGCGCTGGTGGTGGCCTCGGGGCAGAGCAGGTAGGCGGTGCCGACC
>JBAPYB010000646.1:0-3820 GCA_049284515.1 Thermoanaerobaculia bacterium | reverse complement strand
CCAGGAGGACGGCCGCGAGCAGGCAACGCTTCATGGCGGCAATCCTACCCCTCTCGCTCCAATCCTTCGGGGCCTGTTGAATTTTATTCTTGCCGGTGTATACTTCCCCGTCTTTCGCCCGTGGTCTCTCTGCAATCAGGCGGTCTTCGAGGACTTTGATCGTCCATCGGTGACCTCTTTGGCTCTGAGGTGAGGTGAACATGGCACGAAGCCGCTTCCCCCGGATCCCCGGTACCGTCCTCGTCCTTGCGGTCCTCATCCTCTCGCTCACCGGCTGCCACCAAGCCTCCGTCCGCTACAACGCCCGATACTCCGCCCTGCTCTCGCAAGCGCTGCCCAAGGTGCTGCCCATTCCGGTCGACGGCGTCACCCGCACCCAGCTCCACAACTCCTGGGGGACGGCCCGCGACGGCGGCCGGCATCACAAGGGGATCGACATCTTCGCGGCGCGCAACACGCCGGTCCGCAGCGCCACCGAAGGAGTCGTCGAGCTCAAGGCGATGCGCGGCCTGGGCGGCCAGGTGGTCTACGTCGTGGGGCCCGGCGGCTACCGCCACTACTACGCCCACCTCGAGGAGTTCGGTCCGCAGGCGGAGGGCGACTGGGTCGAAGCCGGCGAGGTCATCGGCTACGTGGGCAACTCCGGCAATGCCGCCGTCTCCTCCACCCACCTCCACTACGGCATCTACACCCCTGCGGGCCGCGCCGTGAACCCTTTCACCTACCTGCGCAGCGGCCAGCCGTTCGTGCCGTCCGCGGCAACCCAGAAGGCGGCGAAGTAGCTTCACCGCCTGCCCGGCCGGCCTGGATCGGCGGCAGCCTCTCTAGACCGGCGGCTTCTTGTCGGCGGGCTTCGCGGCGGGTTTCGTCGCCGCAGCGGGCTTCTGGGCCTCGCCGCCCGGCGCCGCGGCCGGCGCAGTGGCCGCAGGCGGAGCGATCGAGAGGAGCTCCACCTCGAAGATCAGCGGCGAGTTGGGGCCGATGGTATTGCCGGCTCCGCGCTCGCCATAGCCCAGGGCCGACGGGATGTAGAACTTGTACTTCGAGCCCACCTTCATGAGCTGGACGCCCTCGGTCCAGCCCGGGATCACCTGGTTGAGGACGAACGTCACCGGCTCCTTGCGATCGTAGGAGCTGTCGAAGACCGAGCCGTCCATCAAGGTGCCCTTGTAGTTCACCGTCACCGAGTCGGTGGGCTTGGGCATCGGGCCCGTGCCCTCCGTGAGCACCTCGTACTGCAGGCCGCTCGCCGTGGTCTTCACTCCCGGGCGCTCCTTGTTCTTCGCCAGGTAGGCCTCGCCCTCCGCCTTGTTCTTATCGCCCAGGGCCTTGCGCTTGGCTTCCTGCTGGGCGGTCACCTGCTGTTGCAGGGTCTGCATGGTGCTCTGCATCTCCTCGTCGGTGAGGAGCGCCGGGCTGCCGCCGAGGCCGTCCCGCAAGCCCTTGACGATGAGGTCGACGTTGGCCTGGATGTCGTTGGTCTTCAGGGATTTGCCCAGATTGAGGCCGATGGTGTAGCTGGCCTTGTCTTGCAGCGACTCCGGCTTGCCGCTCGGCGCGGCGGACGGCTGGGCAGCCGGGGCCGGCTGGGCCGTCGCGGGCGCGGGTTTCTGGGCAGGCTTGCCGGATTGGCCGTGCGCCGCTCCAGCCGCCGCGACGAGCAGCGCGGCGGAGAGGGTGAGGAACTTTTTCATACGGTTCTCCAAACGTTAAAGGATTCCCACAGGGGAGACGGAGCGCCACCCGCTCATCTCCGGCGATCGGCGAATAGTACCCTACGGGCGCCGATCTGCGCCCGGGGCATCTCCCGGCCTAACGCGTGAAAGCGGCTGGAGATTCCCCCCGGCGATTCCCCCCGGCTCAGGGCACGATCCAGCCGGTCACGGGCTCGAGGCCGCCCGCGGCACCGGCTGCCAGCCGGACGATGGAGCTGCCCTTGGACGCGAACCGCTGCCCGGGGCCCAGGCTGAGCGATGGGAAGACGCCGGGGCTGAGGGAGCTCTCCGTCTCCTCCTCGACGCTCTCGACGAAGAAATCGCGGGAAAAGTTTTCCACCAGGTGAGTGAGCGCGTGATCGGTGACGGCGAGGGCAAACCAGGTATCGAGCTGCAGCCGCTCGTGCCGCTCGGACGCCGTCTCGATCCGCCGCGCCCGCATCCACGCCCGCACCCGGTAAACCAGCGGCTCCTCGTGTCCGGGCGGAGCGAAGCGCCAGGTCAGCCGGATCTTCCCCTTCAGCCCGGCCGGCACTTCCGGCTCCGCCTCTCCCAGGAGGCTGTAGGACAGGACGATCTGGCGCACCGGCGCGAGAGCGTCCGCGGCCGGCGCCAGGGTCGCCGCGTCCCCGGTCCCCAGCCAGAGGACGAGGATCGTAGCCTGAGTCTCGCGGAGCAGGCGGCGCCAAAGAGCCGGGGTGAGAGCCGCTCCAGCCGGAACCGTGCGGTCGACGACCCGCCCGCCCAGCGCTGCTCGCAGGGCCCGTGCGGGGACGCGCCCTGCGTCCACCTCCCGATAGACCTGGACGATGCGATCCGGCGTTGCCGCAAGGTACTGCGCGAGGGCCTGGGCCTCCACCGTCAGGCCGGGCGAGAGGTACAGCGACCAATATCCCGGACGGCCGCCCGGCGCCACGACCGGCAGGTCGGTGTTGGGGAACAGGCAGGGCACCTCGGCCGTCTCGCAGAATTCGTGGACCGGCCGCCACGAGCCCGCGCCGAGGCCGGAGAGCAGGGCGAAGACCGGCTGGGCCTCGTAAAGGGCCGCGAGCTGGGCCGGCCACGTCGAGGACGGGCCGTGCAGCTCCCAGACGTGGAGCCGCCATTCGCGATACGAGCCGTAGTATTCGTCCCGGTACCAGGGCGAAAAGCCGAGGCGCTGCACCGAGTGGCTCGTCTCGGCGTTCTTCCAGCGGACGTAGCCTTCCAGGACGTCGAGCATGGCCTTGCGCCGGCCGGGGTCCACGCCGTCCGTGACCACGGTCGCGAAGTGGATCGTCCGCCCGTCCACGCCTGGCGACGGCGCCGTTCCGAGGCGCTGGAGATAGACGGCGAGCTCCCCCGCCTCTTCGTCGCTCAACGGGTAGCGCGGCATCAGCGGATCGAGCGTCCGGCCGGTGGGGTCCTGCCCCTCGCGCAAGGCGACCGCCAGCGTCTCCGGCGTGTAGGCGGGGCGCACCCGCGGGTCCCGCACGCGCTCGCCATAGGGCTTGGGCTGGACCTCCTGGTAAAGATCGCGGAAAAGATCGGCGCGGCTGAGCTGTCGCTGCTGGAACAGGGCGGGACCCGTGATCCGCGGCACATAGACCCCGCCTTCGCTGGCGCCGAAGCCGCTGCGGCGGTGGCAGGAAGCGCAAGCGAGATGGCGGCCCTCGACCCGGACGCCGCCCTGGACCGTGGCGGCGAGCGGCCGGCCCGAAGGGAGGAGCCCGTCGCGGTAGATGCGCTGGCCCGCACGCCCAGCCAGCCGGCGGACCTCGGCGACCAGCTCCGCGGGTGTGATCGGACCGGCGAGACGCACCCATGGCTCGCCCGGCCCTGCCCGCAGGAAGGTCAGCGGCTCGTGCTGCATCTTGTTGGGCCGGTAGGCGTCGAACGCCTTCTGCACCGCGGCCACATCGTCCCGGCTGCCGGTGAGGAACCGCCAGCCAGGACCCGCCGTGAACCTCCGGGCGTAGTCGCGGAGCCGCGCCGGCGTGTCGAACTCGGGATCGATCGAGATGGAGACCAGTCTCACCTCGTTACCCAGCTCTTCCCGGGCGGCCGCGAGCGTCGCCGTCAGCACCGGGCAGATCGACGGGCAGGTGGTGAAGATGAACTGGAGG
>JBAPYB010000645.1:0-2134 GCA_049284515.1 Thermoanaerobaculia bacterium | reverse complement strand
TGGCGAGGGGGCGGGAGAAGGGGCAGGGGATGAGGGTCTTGGGTGGGGGAGCGCCGAGCTCGCGTCGATGAAGGAATGGGCTGCTGACCTCCTGCCCGACAACCTCAGGAGCCATCTGCACGAATGGGCGCGCAAGCGGAAGGAGGCCGACGTCTTCGGCGACGTCCTGGACGAGCTGGCCACGGCGGCCGGCGCTCTGGAGCAGATCCTCGATCATCTGGCGTGCCTCGATCTGGAGCTGCTGGAGCACGGCCGTCTTGCCCTCCGTCCCCTGCTCACCGCCGTGGAGGCCGAGCTGCGGGCCCAGGGGATCGCCACCTTCGACTTCCTGCTGACCGGCGCCGAGCGGCTCCTCGCCCGCCAGCCCGAGGTGCGCAGGCAGGTGCGGCGGCGCATCGACCAGCTCCTGGTGGACGAGTTCCAGGACACCGACCGCATCCAGTGCGACCTGCTGCGCTGGATCGCCCTGGACGGTCCGGCCGAGGAGCGGCCGGGCCTCTTCCTGGTGGGCGATCCCAAGCAGTCGATCTACGGCTGGCGCAACGCCGATCTGCGGGCCTACGACGGTTTCGTGAGCCTGGTGAAAACGGCCGGGGGCGAGGTGATGTCGCTGGTCGAGAACTTCCGCTCCGTGCCGGTCGTCCTGGAGGAGGTGGCGCGGGTCATCGCGCCCGTCATGCTCCACCGCGACGGCGTCCAGCCGCCGTTCGAGCCACTGCTGCCGTGCGAGCGGCGGCGGGAGGACCCCGGCTTCGTCCGGGGCGGCTGGGCGCCCGTCGAGCACTGGATCTCCTGGCAGGCGGAGGGAGAGCGGGTTGCGGGCCGGACCTCCGTCGGCGAGGCGGCGCAGATCGAGGCCACGGCCCTGGCCGCCGACCTCCGCGCCCTGCACGAGCAGCACGGCGTGCGCTGGAAGGAGATCGCCGTCCTCCTGCGCAGCACGAGCGACCTCGACCTGTACCTGGAAGAGCTGCGGCGGGCGCGCGTCCCCTTTGCCGTGGGCCGGGACAAACAGTATTACCGGCGCCGCGAGGTCATCGAAGCCGCCGCCCTGGTGCGGGCGGTCCTCGATCCAGGGGACCATCTCGCCCTCCTCACCGTGCTGCGTTCCTCGGTCGTGGGAGTGCCCGATGCGGCCCTGATCCCCCTCTGGAACCGGCTGTTCCCCAAGCTCATGACCGAGCTGGCGGGCCCCGACCCCGCCGCCCTCGCCGGCTTGCGCGAGGCGATCGCGGGCGCGGCCGGAGCGACGCCCCTGGAGATCCCCGGCATCGAGCGCGTCCAGGGCTGGGAGCGCAACCTTCTCGCCGCCGTCGAGAGCCTGGCGCTGCTGCGCAGCTCTTTCGCGACCGAGACGGCGGACGTCTTCGTCGAGCGCCTGCGCGGGCTCACCCTGGTGGAGGCCACGGAGGCGGCGCGCTATCTCGGTCCCTACCGGCTGGCCAACCTGGAGCGCTTCTTCCGCCAGCTCCTCGCCGCCATGGAGGAGGGAGGCGGCGACGTGACGGCCATCCTCCGCGTCCTGCGCCGCAGCGTCGCCGAGGCCCGGGAGGCCGAGGAGGGGCGCCCCACGGAGGGCTCCGAGGACGCCGTCGCGGTCCTCACCATCCACGGCGCCAAAGGGCTGGACTTCGAGCACGTCTACCTCGTCCAGCTCCATAAACCGCCTCCCGGCGACCGTGGCCCCCGCACCGAAGCCGGCCGCGCCGCAGCCGCCGACCATGGCTTCGAGTACCGCCTCTTCGGCGCGCCCACCCTGGGCTTCGACCGCGTGGAGGCGGCGCGCCGCGAGGTCGAGGCCGCCGAGCGCGTCCGCCTGCTCTACGTGGGGATGACGCGAGCCAAGGACCGCGTCGTCCTGGCCGGCACCTGGCCGGACCGCCCCGGCCGCCTGGCCGGGAAACCCTGGGACCAAGCCCGCACTCCCCTGGACCTCCTCCTCTCCCGCCGCGACCTGCCGGCGGACCTCCACCTCCGGTGGGAAGCAGCCCTGGCGGCGGACGGCCTCCCGGAGTGGGCCTTCCCGGACGCCACCGGCGCCTTGTGGAAGTTTCCCGCCTTGCGCCCGGCCGAGGCTCCCGGGCTCGCCGCGGAGCCCGCGCGCCCTGGGCTGCCGGGTCCGGAGGAGATCGCC
>JBAPYB010000644.1:0-7065 GCA_049284515.1 Thermoanaerobaculia bacterium | reverse complement strand
CCCCAGGTCCGCTTCGCCGCCGCCGTTCAGCAGCCACGCCGCCACCGGCGCGAACCGGTCGCGGCCGTGGAAGGTCTGCCCCGGAGCGTCGAGGAACAGGTCGTCTCGCTCCACGGAGTGGACGGCGACGGCGGCATCGAGCACCGGCGTCAGCAGGCCGTTGTCCGGCGCCACGAAGCGGGCCGTGGGCGTGCGTACGGCCAGGATGCGCCGGTCGCTCCCCACGCCAGGGTCCACCACCGCCAGATGAACCGTCCCCGCGGGAAACGACGGCGCCGCCGCGCCGAGCAGGAAGGCCGCGGCCTCGACGTCGCCCGGCGGCACCTGGTGCCCGACGTCCACCAACGCCGTGCCGGGCGCCAGGCGCAGGATTGTCCCCTTCACGGCGGCGACGTAGTAGTCGGCGGTGCCGAAGTCGGTGAGGAGGGTGAGGAGGGCCATTTTGGATTTTGGATTTCCGATTTTGGATTGGCGATTTTGGATTGAGAAGACGGGTACAATCCGCTGCCGTGTCCGCTCGTCGCCTCCTCCTGTTCACCAAGCCCGCCCGCGCGGGGAAGGTGAAGACGCGCCTGATCGGAGATCTTACCCCTGCCGAGGCGGCGCGGCTGCACGCGGCTTTCCTCTACGACCTGCTGGGGCGGCTGCGCGGGGGCGATTTCGAGCTGTGCATCGCCTGGGCCCTGGAGGCCGGGGAGGAGATGCCGGCCAGCCCGGTTCCCGGAGCACGGCAGCAGGGGAGCGACCTCGGCGAGCGGCTGTATCGGGCGCTCTCCGCAGCGGCGGCTTCCGGCGCGCCCGCCGTGGCGGCCGTGGGCAGCGACCATCCGACGATCCCCCTGGAGCTGGTGCACCGCGCTTTTGCGGCGGTCGAGGCCGGCGTCGACGTGGTGCTGGGGCCGGCCGAGGACGGCGGTTATTATCTGATCGCCCTGCGGGCCGGCGCCGTTTCGCCCCGCCTGTTCGCGGAAGTCGCCTGGAGCACCGAGCAGGTGCTGCCGGCGACCCTGGAGCGGTGCCGGGAGCTCGGTCTCAGGGTCGAGCTGCTGCCCACGGCCGCGGACGTCGACACGCCGGACGACCTGCGCCGCCTGGCCGCCCGCCTGGCCGTCTCCGATCTCGGCTGCCCGCGCACCCGCGATCTCCTCGTCGCTCTGGGTTTCATCGTGGGTGTCCCTGATCCGCAATCCAAAATCCAAAATCCAAAATCCAAAATCGCCGCTACCGTCACGGAGCCTTCGCCATGAGGATTCTCACCGCCGAGTCGATGCGCGAAGTGGACCGCGCCGCCATCGAGGAGCTGGGCATCCCCAGCCTGGTGCTGATGGAGAACGCCGCCATCGGCGTCACCGAAGCGCTCTGCCAGGCCTATGGCGAGGCCGACTCCGTGGCTGTTTTCTGCGGACCGGGCAACAACGGCGGCGACGGCCTGGCAGTGGCGCGGCATCTCGCGGTGCGCGGGTTCGAGGTGCGCATCTTCCTGGTCACCGGCGGCCGGACGCTGGAAGGCGACGCCGGCGTGCAGCTCGGCATCTGCCGCCGCGCCGAGCTGCCCATCCTGGAGATCGCCTCCCGCGAGGTGCTCCCCTCGGCCCGCGAGGCGGCGGGGGAGTGCGACGTCGTCGTCGACGCCCTCTTCGGCACCGGCCTCGCCCGGCCCCTGGAGGGGCTGTTCGCCGAGGCGGTGCAGGTGATCAACGAGCTGGATGCGCCGGTGGTGGCGGTCGATCTGCCGAGCGGTCTCGCGGCGAGCCAGGCCCAGCCCATCGGAGTCCACGTCGAGGCGGACCTGACGGTGACCTTCGCGGCGCCCAAGGTGGCCCACGTCTTTCCGCCAGCCTCCGCGGCGGTGGGCGAGATGGTGGTCACCGACTTAGGGGTTCCGCCGCGACTGGTGGACGACCTGGAGGAGGAGGCCGGCGATCTTCACCTGCTGCGAGCCGAGGAGCTTGCCGATCTGCTGCCCGATCGCGAGCCGGACAGCCACAAGGGGGATTACGGCCACGCCCTGCTCGTTGCGGGCTCGCCGGGCAAGGCCGGAGCCGCCATTCTCGCCGCCCGCGCCGCCGTGCGCTCCGGCGCCGGGCTGGTGACGGTGGCGGTGCCCGAGCCCCTGCTGCAGACGGTGGACCTCGGCTCCATCGAATCGATGACCCTGGCGCTGCCGGCCGCCGCCTCCGGGCAGATCGCCGAGCGCGCCGCCGACGTCGTGCTGGAGGCGGCGGAGGGGAAGGCCGTGCTCGCCCTCGGCCCCGGCCTGGGGCAGGACCCGGCGACGTTCAACGCCATCCGCCGGATCGTCCAGGAGTGCCCGCTCCCCCTGGTGCTGGACGCGGACGGCCTCAACGCCTTCGCCGGCCGGGCGGGCGAGCTCAAGAGCCGGCGGGCGGAGACCATCCTGACCCCGCACCCGGGCGAGCTCGGGCGGCTGCTGGGCTGCTCCACGGCGCAGATCCAGGAGGACCGCATCGCCGCCGCCCGCGGCGCCGCCGAGGAGACGGACGCCATCGTGGTGCTCAAGGGGCACATGACCCTGGTGGCCTCGGGCACGGCGGTGTTCGTCAATCCCACGGGCAACTCCGGCATGGCGACGGGCGGCGTGGGCGACGTGCTCACCGGCATCCTCGCCGGCCTGCTCGCCCAGGGGCTGGACGCGCTGGACGCCACCCTCCTCGCCGTCTACCTGCACGGCCTGGCGGGCGACCTCGCCGCCGACCGGCTGCGGGCGGGGAACCTGGCGGCGGACGACCTGGTGCGCATCCTCCCCGGGGCGTTCAAGGTGCTGCTGGGGGAGGACGATGAGGAAGACCCTCATCACCCCGGCCCTCTTCTCCCAGCCTCCCCCCCGTCCGCCGGGAGAAGAGGGAGAGGTTAGTCTGAAGAAAATAGAAAAAGAGGCTGTTTTAGCCCCCTCTCGCCCGGCGGATGGGGGGGAGGCTGGGAGAGAGGGGGTTGGGGGAGTGAGGGCCAGCCCTGAAGGGGCGCCGGTACGGGTGCGATGACCACTTGGCACACTCATAGCGAGGCGGAGACCCGCGAGCTCGGCCGCACCCTGGCCCCGGAGCTGGCGCCGGACGGCGTCCTCCTGCTGTCGGGCGAGCTGGGGAGCGGCAAGACCGTGCTCGCCCGCGGCATCGGCGAGGGCCTGGGGATCAACTCCCGCGAGGTGCAGTCGCCGACTTTCACGATCATCCGCGAGCACCAGGGGAGCGGCGGCCGGCTGGTCCACGTCGATCTCTACCGGCTTACCGGCGAGGAGACGGCGGCGCTCGGTCTCGACGAGCTGCTGGCCGGGCCGGGGGTGAAGGTGGTGGAATGGGCCGAGCGGCTCCCCTTCGCCGTGTCCGGAGCGCGCCGGCTGCGGCTGCGGCGGTTGGCGGCAGGCGGCGAGGACCGGGAGATCGCGGAAGACGACAACGACGAAACGAAACCATCTGAAAAATAGGAGGGCGCGATGAAGAAAATCAAGAAGGTGGGAGTCCTGGGCTCCGGCCTGATGGGCTCGGGGATCGCCGAGGTGGCGGCCCGGGCCGGTTACGACACGGTGGTGCGCGAGGTCACCAGCGAGCTGCTCGACAAGGGGCTCGCACGCATCCGCGGCTCCATGGACAAGGCGGTGGAGAAGGGGAAGATGGAAGGGGCGGCGCGCGATCAGGCGATCTCCCGTCTCTCCGGCACGGTCGACGACCTCTCGGTCCTGGCGGATTGCGACCTCGTGGTGGAAGCCATCGTCGAGAACCTGGAGGAGAAGAAAAAGACGTTCAGCGCCCTCGACGAGGCGGTGAAGGCGGAGGCGATCTTCGCCAGCAACACCTCGTCGCTGACCATCACCCAGATCGCCATGTTCACCAAGCGGCCGGACCAGTTCGTGGGCCTGCACTTCTTCAATCCGGTGCCGGTGATGAAGCTCGTCGAGGTGGTGCGCACCATCCTCACCTCCGGCGATACCTTCGACCGCGCCTTCGAGTTCGCCCGCTCGCTGGGCAAGGAGCCCGTCGCCTGCCGCGACAACTCGGGCTTCATCGTCAACCGGCTGCTGGTGCCCTACCTGTTGGACGCCATCCGCGCCCTGGAGGAGGGAGTGGGCAGCATCGAGGACATCGACAAGGGGATGCAGCTCGGCTGCGGCTATCCCATGGGGCCGTTCACCCTGCTCGACTTCGTGGGGCTCGACACGACCTACTACATCGCCAACATCATGTTCGAGGAGTACCGCGAGAAGCGCTTCGCGCCACCCGCCCTGCTCAAGCAGATGGTCCTCGCCGGCCGCCTGGGCCGCAAGAGCGGGCGGGGATTCTACGAGCACGGGAAGAAGTAGGATCCTGAAGAGTCTCGGCCCGGGTGCGCCTGAGCACCTTCTTCTTTGGAGACGGCCGGTTTCCTGCCGGTCCCGTAAACCAGGAGATAATGTATGAAAAAGCTGGTTCTCGTGCTCTTGACCCTCCTCGCCCTCTTCCCGTTGGCGCAGGCCATGGCCCAGACGCCGGCGGCTCCGGTCCTCGACAAGGCGCAGTTCCTGGCGACCTTGGCGGGCGAGCAGGCCCAGACCCCGAACGATCTGGCCCCCGCTCCCTCGTTCATGGCCAACTGCGGTTACGGTCCTGCGTGTCCGGCGGGCCAGCTCTGCTGCTTCATGTGCGGCAACCCGCCCGATGACCCGAATTTGTGCCTGCGCTGCGTGACGCCGGTCCGGGGACGCTGTCCGCTCGTGGTCTAGGTTTACTCTGCCCTGCGGGGGGCGGCCCCGGCGTTTGGCAGCGTAATCGTAAGCTCCGCTCCCCGCCCGGCCCGGTTCGCGGCCTCGATCCGCCCGCCGTGCGCCTCGACGATCCGCTTGCAGATGCTCAGGCCCAAGCCGTAGCCGCCGCTCTTCTTGGAGCGCGAGCGGTCGACGCGGAAGAACGGCTCGAAGAGGTTGGGGATGTCGCCCTCCGGAAGCCCCGGACCGTCGTCGGCCACGCGGAGGACGACCGCCTCGCCGTCCGCCGCCACGGTCACCTCGATCGGCCGGCTGTCGGGCAACGAATACTTGACGGCGTTCTCCAGGAGGTTCTGGAGCACGGCCCGGATCTTCTCGCCATCCACCTCCATCCAGATCTCCGGCGCCGCCGCGGCGAAGCGGACCCCGGGCGGGCGATCCTGGTAACGCTCCACGACCTCCCGCAGCAGGGCCGCCAGATCCAGCGTCTCCCGCCGCAACCCCCGGCCCTCGCGCAGCCTCTCCAGCTCCAGCAGCTCGGCGATCATCGCCTCCATCTCGGCCACGTCGGCGTCGATCCGCCGCCGCTTGTCCCCCTCGGGCAGGAGCGCGAGCGCCACCTTGACCCGGGTCAGCGGGCTGCGCAGCTCGTGGCTGACGTCGAGCAGGAGCTGGTCGCGGGCGCGGACCATCTCCGAGATCCGGCTCACCATCCGGTTGAAGGCTTCGGCGAGAGCGCCGAATTCGTCCCGCGTCCGGCTCGGCACCGTGACGTCGAGCTGGCCTTCGCTCAGCCGCGCCACCCCTTCGTGGAGCGCCCGCAGGGGGCGCAGGGAGCGGCGCAGGACCAGGTAGGCCAGGAGGATGATCATGGCCATCACTCCATGGAGCACCCATAGGAGGTGCGAGTGCGCCCGGCGCATCCGCCGGCCGAGCTCCCAGAAGAACAGATACGTGCCGCCCTGGGGAGCGGGGACGACCGTGAGGTCATATCGCCAAGTGCCCGCTCGGACCTCGGAGAGGTGGGGGAGGCCGGGCCTTGTTTCCCAGGCCCCGGCCGGGCCCTCGTAGCGCATCTCCAGGCCCAGGCGATCCGCGATCTCCTTTGCCCTGGCCTCGTCGGGCGAGGTCGAAGCCAGCGCCCGGGCATACTCGGCCACCAAGCCGCGGGACATCGAAAGGTTCGGGCCCAGGATGGAGTAGAAGAAGCCGGCGACGAAGAGGAGGAGGCTGACGGTCGTGGCCAGCATGATGGCCAGTTGCCGGACGAAGATCGACCGGTACCAGGCCACGGGAGGCGAGGTTTCACTCATCGCCGGCCCCATCCTCACCGCTCCCTCCGATGAACCTGTAGCCGGTACCCCGCACCGTCCGGATGTACCGGGGGCGCCGGGCGTCGTCGCCCAGCTTCTGGCGCAGCCGGCTGACCAGGATGTCGACCGACCGGTCGTAGGCCTCCCAGTCGACGCCGCGGGTCTCGTCCAGGATGCGTTCGCGGGTCAGCACCCGGCCCCGGTTCCGTGCCAGGAGCCCGAGGAGGGAAAACTCGGCCGTGGTCAGGGCGAGCGGACGCCCGTCGAGGTTGGCGGAGCAGCTCGCCCAGCTCACCTCCAGCGCTCCGATCCGCAGGCTCTCCTCGCTCCCGGGCAGCGTCCCCCGCCGCAGCACCGCCTGGATTCGGGCCACCAGCTCGCGCGGCTCGAAGGGCTTGGGCAGGTAGTCGTCCGCTCCCAGCTCCAGGCCGAGGACGCGGTCCGTCACGCCACCGCGGGCAGTGAGCATCACGATCGGCACCCGGCTGGTCTCGCGGATTTTCCGGCAGACCGTCAGGCCGTCCATGCCGGGGAGCATGACGTCGAGGACCACGAGATCCGGCGGATCGCTGCGGATCGCCCGCAACCCCTCCTCCGGATGCGCGACGGCGCGGACGGTGAAGCCGAAGCCCCCGAGGTACTCGATCAGCAGCTCGCCAAGGGCCTCGTCGTCGTCGAGGACGAGCACGCGCGTTCCAGTCATGATTTCCCCATGATCTCGCATCCCATGATCAGAGTCTCCCTCCTCAAGGCGCCCCCACCCAATCCCTCACTCCCCCAACCCCCTCTCTCCCAGCCTCCCCCCCACCGGCCGGGAGAGAGGGGGCTAAAACAGTCGATCGTCTTGCTTTTCAGACTAACCCCTCCCTCTTCTCCCGGCGGACGGGGGGGAGGCTGGGAGAAGAGGGCCGGGGTGATGAGGGGCCTCACTCCGTCCCCAGCGCCCGGATCGGCGACAGCCGGGAGGCCCTGACGGCCGGCACGGCGCCGAAGCCGAGGCCGGTGAACAGCGCCATGCCTAGCGAGGCGAGGAGCGCCGCGACGGGCATGGCG
>JBAPYB010000643.1:0-6096 GCA_049284515.1 Thermoanaerobaculia bacterium | reverse complement strand
CTGAGCCTTACAGAGCGACTCCTGAAGCTTACGGAGGGGCTCCTGAACCCTCAGGAGTCACTCCTGAACCCTATGGAATGACTCCTTGACCTTAAGGAGCGATTTCTGAACCTTACGGAGCGACTCCTGAAGCTTACAGAAGGACTCCTGAATCTTCAGGAGTCACTCCTGAGCCTTATGGAATGACTCCTTGACCTTCAGGAGCGGCTCCTATCCGGAAATTCCGGATAGTTCGCCGCTAGGGCATGCGGGAGGTCACCCGGCTCATCGACCACTACAACCTGGAGGCGATCCTGGCCGTGGGCTACCGGGTCCGTTCGCCTCGGGGCGTCCAGTTCCGGCACTGGGCCACGACGCGCCTGAGCCGCGCCAAACTTGCGGGCCTGACGAGCGTTCGCTCCCCCGTGCGAGCTGAGACAACGCCGTCTCGCAAAAAGGGCGATCCAATCAGCTCAGCCCAAGTGCCATGATCACCGCGCGAGTCGGAGAGTCGTAGAAGTGCCACTGGATTTTCGTGAGAATGGAGTCGGGGATCTCGGCGACATCGCGCTTGTTCTCGCTTGGTATGAGAATGCGCTTAGCGCCTGCCTCAACCGCGAGTTGCATTCGCTCAGGTAGCCCGTTCACCTTGAGGAGCATGCCTTGAACGCTCATCTCGCCGAGGACCACCGTCTGCTCGAGCACGGGCTTTTCGAGCAGCGCTGAGACCATGGACACGAAGAACGCCACCGCCGTCCCCGCTCCCTCCTTCGCCTGGTTGAGGTTGATCGCCTGAACGGAGAAGTCGTAGTCCTTCGGGTCACGCTCGATCCCGAGGTTCTTTAGGTTCGCCTTGAGGAAGGCGTCCGCCGTCTTGATCGCCTCCTTCATTACACTCGAGAGGCTGCCCAGAGGGATGATGCGGCCCGAGCCGCGGTTGGTCTGGGTCTGGATCAGGGTGAGCGCGAGCCGGCGGTCCGTGACGTCGGTCCCGATCGTATAGACCGATCCCGGCGGCAGCGAGCCCTCCACAATGAGCGACCCGCCGCCGCTCTCCGGAACCGTAACGTAGCGCTCCTGGCCGGTCTCGCGCTCGACGTACGAGAAGCTCGTGTCCCAGTATTCGAGCCCCGCCAGCTTCTTGAGCTGCTCCTTCACCCGCCGGCGCATCTCCATCGCGAGCTCGATGTATTCGCGGATTTCGTCGCGTGTGACCGCACCGTCCGGATGAAGGAGCTTGATCAGACCCGAGACCGTCTTGCGTACGGCCTTCTGATCGCGGCCGGACAGATGGCTGCCGAAGGAGAAGTCCCGCTCCGCATAGTCCGTGTAGCTGTTCTTGCGCAGCTCGCGGAACACCTCGGCGAGGTAGTCCGTCACCAGGCCAAAGTGATTCGTATATATCTCGTCGCGCGTCTTCCCGAGCTCCCATCCGGGCAGATAGCAGTGGATGCGGTCGTAGAAGGCTGCGTCCATCTCCTTGGGCATCGGATAGAAGAGGTGGGACGTCTTGACGATCGTCGACACATCGCCATCGAGATTCCCGACGAACACGATGGAACCTTCGGCGGTGATGATGTCCGCGCCGCGGCTGAAGGCGCCGTCTTCCATGTAGCCCTTCATGATGTTGATGCCGCTCTTGTCCTTGAAGCTGACTCCCGCGGCTTCGTCGAACGCGACGACGTCCCAGAGGCAGACCAGCCCCCGCTGTCCACTGGCAAGGTTCACGAACATCTGCGCGACAGTCGTCTGGCCGCCGGAGACCAGATGGCAATATGGGCTGATCTGTTGGTAGACGAAGCTCTTGCCGGTTCCCCGCGGGCCCAGCTCCACCAGGTTGAAGTTCTTTTCAACGAGGGGCAGCAGGCGGCCGAGATAGAGCAGCTTCCTCCGGTGCGTGAAGTACGGATGCGTCGGCTCGTAGCCCAGGCTCCGAAGTAGAAAGTCCATCCACTTGTCACGGCTGCCGATTCGCTTTCGGCCTTCTATGAAACTCGAGACGTCTCGATTGGAGAGCTGGATGGGCCGAATCCTGTCGATGAAGAACGGCCGGTTCTGGCCCTTGAACACGAAGCTGTCGTCGTAGCGAAGACCGACCTCTGCCCAGATGCCCCCCATCAGAAGGCGGTCGTGCCGGCGGATCTCCGACTCGTCGATGTTCACGTAGTCGATGCTAAGGTTCGCCAGGTACGCCCAATATTTGTCGTGCGTCTCGACGAGCGTGGCTCCGACCTTGTCGATGATCTCGTAGGTCGTGTGTTGCTTGATGAGGCTCTTGACCCGCTCGCGCTCGTCCGGCTTGACGTACTTCTCCGCGAGCGTCTGGCGCACGAACTCGAGACCCTCGCGGATGACGTCCTCGTCCGCAGACGAGCAGTATTTTCCGAGCAGGAATTCGATCACGAACGCCGGCACGCCGAAGGAGCTGCGCATCCGGCGCAGCAGGTCTTTGCGGACCACGAGCCCCGGAAAGAGATCCACCGCGAGAGCATCGAGATCGTCGAGCACGATCTGACCCGTCATGGGGTGAGACTCCGTGCGACCGTCAGCCGCAGGCCGGCGGGCGAGAGCACCTCCCGGGTTTCGACGTCGCGTACGATGAGGTCGAGCATCTCGCCCTCCATAAAGACGTGCCTGTCGTTCAGCATCAAGACAACCGTGACCTTCTGTCCAGCCTCAGCTTTGATCTCCTTCTTCACCGTGTACACGACGACGCTCTCGCCTCCACGCAGGAGGTCGACCTCGACGGTGCGGCCGACCGGCTGCGTGAACAAGTCCATCGCCTCGGGCAGCACGGGCTCGAGAGTGATCTTCACGCTGTACGTCTTGATCTCATAAGCGTCGAGAATCACCCGGAGCCCCACACGCATGGCCATCGTCTCCCGCCGCGAAACGAGGTGTGGAATCACCACCTCCTGGAGTGCGACACCGCCATGGGAGAACGTCTTCTCTCGCTTGAAGAAGGCCATGCCCGCAGGCACGGCCACGCGGATGCGGGGATCGAGCGGAAACGGAAACGTCTTCGCGTCGATCAACGCTCCTTCTTCGACGAGGGCATAGCGAGACTTGACCACGATGGCGCGATCGGCAGGAATCGGGACGATCGTTGGCTCGACCTCGCTGTTGGTCATCACGAACCCATGATCGGTCAGGAGGTGGACCTCTGGATAGCCCCACCGGTGCAGCTTGCCGATGGTCAGGACGAGGCGCTCGACCTCCGTGTCCAGGTGGCGGATCAGGTCGCTTGCCTTGTCGTGTCCGAGGGAGTCGATCGTCTCGTGACCGAAGATGCACAGGACGTCGGGCAGCGGTTTCGGAGCGCGCGCCTCGTTCTCGAATTCCTCGATCTCCATGCATACCGCGCCGATGCGGTCCCGCAGGAACTGCAAGCGGGCCTGCCGCTCGCCGAAGTTGGCGTTCGTGGCGGCCAGCCGCAGCCGGCCCTCGCCAGGCCCTTCTTCGTAGAGGACCTGCTCGCCACGCAGCGGCAGGAGGGCTGTCATCCCGACCCAGGTCCGAGTCGGAATGCAGGCCAGCGCCGGCGCCAGCGAGGATTCCGGCAGCCGCAGCTTGTCGCGGATCTCGATGGCGCAGTCGAACCGCAGCGCATCGACGATGATGACCGCCCGGCGCCCACGGCCGCTCCAGACGTCGGCGGCGACCTCGGTGACAGGGCGAATCCCGGAGAGCTTCCATTCCGTTCGTTCGCGCATGGCCTCGAAGAAGGCCGTGTTGAGCCCTTCCAGATATTCGCCGTAAGCGCGGTTGGCCACGGCGAGCAGATCCTCGAGATCCACCTCCTTCGTACAGTCCGCGAACAAACGCCAGTGGACGCGATCGATCTCGCCGGCCGACTCGGTATAAACGCGGAGCACGTCCTCAGCGCTGGTGCTCGAACCAGCCCGCGCCAAAGCCTCCTCGCACGCCGGAACGAGCTGCGAGAGGCGGTGAAGGAGGTCGAAGCCGCGGATCGGCTCGGGGCTGGCGCGGGAGAGATCGGCGAGCGTGGCAAGCTCCCTGGCGACGTCGCGCAGGTACGCGATGTACTCACTCTTTTGTCGCGCCGCCGCCTTGAACCGGTCGTAGAGCGTCTGGAACCGCAGCCGCGCGAGATGCGGAAAGGCGAACGAGGCCCCGCTGTGGGACCTCGCCCAGGCCGTCAGGTCGTAATCCCGCTCGACCCGGCGGATGAGCCGAAGGTAGTGACCTGCCGCGGCCGAGTCCTTCATCCACCGCTTCAGAAACTCGACGCAACGCTTCCGGAATGGGCTCTCAGGCAGCAGCTCGAGATAAGGGAAGTCGGTGGGCTCTCCGTAACCTGTGTACGTCTCGACGAGCGCGAGCCGGAGGACGAAATCCGCGAGCCATTCGTCCACGAGATCCTCCGGCTTCGCCTCCTTCGGCTGCGCTTTCGGGAGCGGCCGTGAAAAACCGAACGCCTCGCGCACCTGCTGGACGAAGTCGGATTCGAGGCCCTCCCGCGCCAGCTCGGCGAGCTTTTCGGCAGGCTCGGCGGCCAGATCAAGAATCGTCTGCTCGACGTCGCCAATCACCTGCTGGCGAACCCAGGCCGGTGTGAGCTGCTGTTGCCAGAACCTGGCGTCGCGATCCGCGAAACGCGCGGTGAATTTCGCCAGCAGCGAATCGCGGCCACCGTCCCAGAGCTGCCGCTGCTCCTTCGGATCGCTCGGGAGGTTGACCGCGATCTTGCGCAGGAACCCGAACAGCGTCGGCTTCTTGCCCTCCACGAGCCACGTGGCCCCGAGGGCGCGGTACTCGAGGAGGAGATCCGCGGACCAGCCACCTTCCTCCTCGGGTCCATCCAGACGCTCGGCTGCGAAAGGCAGATAAATGACATAGCGCCGCGCATCGCGCTCGGCCGGCGGCAGATGACGCGCCACCCAGTGAATCTCGTGCTTGATCCAGAGCTGGCCATGCCCCGCCGCCTCGTCGTAGCGAAGAAGGACGAACGGCGGCAAGGCGAGACCGCGCAGATACGCCTCGAAGCCCGGCAGCAGCCGCTCGAATTCGCGCTTCTCATCGAACCAGAGCGCGATCCGGCGATCGGGCAGGCGCCCGAAGAGCGAGCGAAACTCGTTCGCCAGCTCTGCGTAGATCACTCGTTCTCCTCGCTGGCGGCGGAGACGACCCTGGGGATACGCAACAAGCCTGCAGTCTGGAGCGGCAGGATGTTCACCTTTACGCCGTCGTCGATATCCGGTTCCCAGCCCTTCGACTGCTTCGCGGCGTCCTTCCACGTAACACGGATCGGAGGCTCGCCTTCATCGAGCGCCTGGAGCTTCTTGTCGAAGGCCTTCACCTCATCGATCCTCTGCTGGAGATCGACCACGTCGTCCGTGCGATTGTCCTTGCGTGCCTGCCCGAGCTCGCGCTCGAAGCGCTCGACACAGCCCCGCACATAGCTGCCGTGCAGCTTTCGGAGCGCGTCCTTTCCGAATCGATGATAGTGAACGATCACGCCGAAGGCCGGGTCGGTCTGCTGACTCGAAGCCAGGTGCCAGTATATCGGCCGTTTTTTGTAGAGCCGCACGTGATACTCGAAGTAGACGTTCGTCAGCCAGTCGCCGATCGCGTCGGCTCGCTTGTAGCCGGGAACCCGCTTGCGCAGCTCCGATGCGATCTCGCCCTCGAGCTCGTGCAGCCGATCGGTGCCGGCGATCTTGCCGAGCTCCGCGAGCACGCGCTCCTCGAGCACGGCTTCGTTCGAGCACTTGACGAGAGGGACGATCCCATCGTCGTCGCCCTCAATGACCCCCTTCAGACAGAACGAGAGCAGCCGCCAGACGTGCTCCATTCGCTTCTGCTCGGCGCTCTTGCCTTCCATCTGGGGCCAGATGAGCTCGGGCGGGCGCGACCCAAGATCGCGAAGGATCAGCTCGCATGTTTCATGAGACACACCAAATGCATCAAACGTTGCAGCATCCAACTCGCGGAACCACTCCTGAACCGCAGAGTCCAATTTTGCCTCATTAGCCAGAACGCTGTCTAGTACCGCGGATAATGGGTGTCCGGGATCCTGCTTCAGCTTCGCGGCGAGCCAGGGCTCGCCAAATCTCGAAGACACCTCGTGTCCCTCGTCCCACTGAGCCTTAGCCC
>JBAPYB010000642.1:0-6786 GCA_049284515.1 Thermoanaerobaculia bacterium | reverse complement strand
GCTCGGGGAGGAGACCGGGCAGTTCCGGCAGATGAAGCTCGAGCCCCGGCCCGCGGCGCCCCTCGGCGTGCCCTGGGGCGGCCGGCTGCTGGCCTTCCTGCTGGCGCTGCTGGTGCTGGGCTCGCTGTGGCGGGCGCCCGACAGCGTGATGATCCCCTTCTCCTGGCAGGAGCGCGAGCGCACGGCCCTGGCGCGGGACCAGCGGACGGCCCTCTATCTCAAGATCGACGGCGCGGCCAAGACCTGGTTCCTGCTCAAGGAGAGCTTCCCCGACCGCCTGGGGGAGCTGGTCCAGGCGGCTCTGCTCTCGCGGGCCGATCTCACGGATCCGGAAGGCCACCCGCTGCGCTACACGGCGGGCGAGGAGAGCTATACCCTCCAGCCCATGGCCGGCGGCAGGCCCGTGCCCGGTACGGAGGCCACCGAGGCCATCACCGGCAACTTCCTGCTCGATCCCGAGGTGCTGAACGTCACTCCAGAAACCCAGGTGGCGCCCCTGGTGCTGCTGGACTGAGAAATCGGTCTTCGAGCCAGCCGAGCTGGAATAAATCTGCGTCCGACTTTGTCAAACATGGCGTGGAGTAAATTGACGCTGCGCCACTAAGGTCCTAAGCTAGGGACGATCAGCGGGCCGGCGGTTTCCGAAGTCGGTCTCAGAGAATGACGAAGGAGGAGAACGAATGAGCAAGATCATTGGTATCGACCTGGGCACGACCAACAGCGTCGTCGCCGTGATGGAAGGCGGCGAGGCGAAGGTCATCCCCAACGCGGAAGGCAACCGCACCACCCCGTCGGTGGTGGCCTTCGCGAAGAATGGCGAGCGGTTGGTGGGGCAGGTCGCGAAGCGGCAGTCGGTGACCAACCCCAAGAACACGGTCTTCTCGATCAAGCGCTTCATGGGGCGCAAGTTCGACGAGGTGAAGGAAGAGATGAAGATGGTGCCCTACGAGGTCGAGCGGGGCGACAACGGCGACGTCCGCGTGGCCATCGAGGGCAAGAAGTTCTCGCCCCCCGAGATCTCGGCCATGATCCTGGGCAAGCTCAAGCAGTCGGCCGAGGACTACCTCGGCGAGAAGGTGGAGCGCGCGGTCATCACCGTGCCGGCCTACTTCAACGACGCCCAGCGCCAGGCCACCAAGGATGCGGGGCGCATCGCCGGCTTGAACGTCGAGCGGCTGGTCAACGAGCCGACGGCGGCGGCGCTCGCCTACGGCCTCGACAAGAAGAAGGACCAGACGATCGCCGTCTACGACTTCGGCGGCGGCACCTTCGACATCTCGATCCTCGAGGTCGGCGAGGGCGTCGTCGAGGTGAAGTCGACCAACGGCGACACCCACCTGGGCGGCGACAACATCGACCAGCGGATCATGGAGTGGCTGCTCGACGAGTTCAAGAAGGACCAGGGGATCAACCTCGGCAACGACCCGATGGCCATCCAGCGCCTGAAGGAGGCCGCCGAGAAGGCCAAGATCGAGCTCTCCTCGGCGCAGGAGACGGACATCAACCTACCCTTCATCACCGCCGACGCCGCGGGTCCGAAGCACGTCAACATGCGGCTGACCCGGCCGAAGCTGGAGCAGCTCGTCGACGACCTGATCCAGCGTTCGATCGCCCCCTCCCGGCAGGCGTTGAAGGACGCCGGCGTGGAGGCCAAGGACATCGACGAGGTCGTGCTGGTGGGCGGCCAGACCCGCATGCCGGCCATCCAGAAGCTGGTCAAGGACCTGTTCGGCAAAGAGCCCCACAAGGGCGTCAACCCCGACGAGGTGGTAGCGATCGGCGCCGCGATCCAGGGCGGCGTGCTGGCGGGCGACGTCAAGGACGTGCTGCTCCTCGACGTGACGCCGCTGTCGCTGGGCATCGAGACCCTGGGCGGCGTGTTCACCAAGCTGATCGAGCGCAACACCACGATCCCGACGAGGAAGAGCGAGGTCTTCTCGACCGCGGCGGACAACCAGACCTCGGTCGAGGTGCACGTCCTCCAGGGCGAGCGCGAGTTCGCGCGGGACAACCGCACCCTCGGCAAGTTCCACCTGGTGGGCATTCCCTCGGCGCCCCGCGGCGTGCCGCAGGTCGAGGTGGCCTTCGACATCGACGCCAACGGCATCGTGCACGTCTCGGCCAAGGACCTCGGCACCGGCAAGGAGCAGAACATCACCATCACGGCGTCGAGCGGCCTCAACGACAAGGACATCGAGCGCATGGTCAAGGAGGCCGAGTCGCACCAGAGCGAGGACCAGGAGCGGCGCAAGCAGGTCGAGGTCCGCAACAAGCTCGACAGCCTGGTCTACTCGACCGAGAAGACCTACGATGAGCACAAGGAGAAGCTCGGTCCGGAGGAGAAGGGCGAGCTCGAGCGGGCGCTGGCGGACGCCAAGAAGGCCCTGGAGAGCGACGAGTCGGCGCAGATGGAGCAGGCCGCCGAGCGCCTCACCAAGGCTTCGCACAAGCTGGCCGAGGTGATGTACCGTCAGCAGTCGGGCGGTGGCCAGGCGGGTCCGGGGCCGGGGGGTGCGGCAGGGGCCGGCGGGCCGGCCGGCGGCGCCTCGGACGAGGTCATCGACGCCGAGTACGTCGAGAAGTAACGCGGCAGTCAAGCGGGAGGTCGAGCCATGGCGCCGTTGAAGAAGATCTACCTCGAAGAGCTGTCCCGCATCCAGGATCGCATCAACGGCATCTTCGAGCAGGCGCTGCTCGCCTCGGACTACGAAGACCACGAGGGGGGCCTGCCGGGCACCTGGTCCCCCGCGGTCGACGTGCTGGAATCCGAGGATGGCTACCTCATCTTCGCCGAGCTGCCCGGCGTGCAGCGTGACGATATTCAGTTGCAGGTCCGCGAACGGCGGCTGGAGCTCTCCGGCCGCCGGCAGTCGCTGGGAGAGAACCGGAACTTTCTCCGCATGGAGCGCAGCTACGGCCCCTTTCGCCGTACCTTCGAGCTGGGACTGCCGGTCGACGTCGACAACATTTCGGCCGGCTTCGAAAAGGGCGTCCTCCGCGTCCACATCCCCAAGCTCGTGGGCGGCTCGACGCAGGCGGAGACCGCAGGGGAGGGTGGCTGATGGCGAGCCGCAGGAAACCCGACCAGAAGTTCGTGATGATCAGCGTCGTGGCCGAGCGCTACGCCATCCATCCGCAGACTCTGCGCCTCTACGAACGCGAAGGCCTCCTCAAGCCCACCCGCAGCGCCGGCAACACCCGCCTCTACGACGAGGAGGCGATCCACCGGCTGGAGATCATCCTCACCCTCACCCGCGACCTGGGGGTCAACCTGGCGGGCGTCGAGGTGATCCTCAACATGCGCGAGCAGATGGAGAAGATGCAGGGCGAGGTCGACCGCTTGCTGGAGTTCGTCAGGCGCCAGGCTGAGGAGCGGCGGGCTGATCCCGGCCGCCAGCACGCCCTGGTGAGGATCCACAGCGGAGCGCTGAGCAAGATGCGGTAGGAGCCTCACCTGCAATAGGCGCTGACTTTGCCGGCTCAGAGGGTCCCCCGCCCAAGACCCCTCATCACCCCGACCCTCTTCTCCCATCGCCCTCCCTCCGACCGGGAGAAGAGGGAGAAAGGCAAGACAGCACCAACCGGGTCCCCCTCTCCCGGTCGGGGGGAGGGCGGTGGGAGAGGGGACAGGGGTGAGGGTCTTGGGCGGGGGCGCGCTCTGTGGCGTCGAAGTCAGCATCTATGAGGGGGCTTGGGCGGGGGCGTCCCCATGCTACGATTTCCCCATGCCGGCCCATGAAGTCCTCGAAGAGCCCTGCTCGGAATGCGGCGGCAGGGGTTGGGTCGTCGTCGCCGACGGCCGGGCGGGCACGGCCCGGCAGTGCGTCTGCCAGCAGCGCGACGTGCTGCCGCGGCTGATCCAGGCGGCGGGGATTCCCGCCCGCTACCGCCACTGCCGACTGTCGAACTTCCACGTCTCGAGCGGCAGGTCCCGTCAGGAGCCGCAGCTCGTGGCGGCGCGCAAGGCCGCTCAAGCCTACGTCGAGGACTTCCTTCAGGAGGGGATCGGCTTCCGCCAGTCGGGCCTCCTCTTCGTGGGGCCGCCCGGCGTGGGCAAGACCCACCTGGCCGTCGCCGTCCTCCTGGAGCTGGTCGAGCATTTTCAGCTTCGCGGGCGCTTCGTCGAGTTCACCTCCCTCATCCACCAGCTCCAGTCGACCTTCGATTCCGATTCCCAGGAGACCACGCGGCAGGTCCTCGATCCGCTGTCCGAGGTCCCCTTCCTCGTCCTCGACGAGCTGGGAGCGCAGCAGCCGACGCCCTGGGTCAAGGACGTCCTCTACCTGATCATCAACGCGCGCTACACCCGCCGGCTGCCGACGCTCTTCACCACCAACTATCGCCTCGACGCGGACGCCGAGCCGAAGAAGGCCCCCGTGCGGGTGGCGGGGCGCACCACGATGTTGCCGAAGAGCTCTTTGGACCGCGGCCCTGACGCCGTTCCACCCCAAGAGGAAACGGCGCTGCTGTCGTCGCGGCTCCCCCCCATGCTGGTCAGCCGGCTCTACGAGATGGCGCGGCCGGTGGTGCTCGACGCCGTCGAGGACTTCCGTCGCGAGCAGGCGGTGCACGGGGCTCGCCTGCGATGAGGCTCTCGGCGGCCGACTGCCTGCGCCGCGGCTGGACGAACCTGGCGGCCAACTGGGAGCTGGTGTTGCTCCAGTGCCTGCAATCGCTCCTCGTCGCGGTCCTGCTGGCTCTCAGCCTCCTGCTGCCGGTGGTCACGCTCGGGGCGGACGCGCTGGCCTCGGGACGGAGCGCGGGGCGGGTGCTCGAAGTGGTGACGGCCCGTCTCGGTCATTTCGGCCGGCTCTCTCCGGCGGTGCTCCTGGCCGGCGTCGCCATGCTCGCGGTGTGGCTGCTGTCGGTGCTCGTCCACTCCTGGTTTCAGGCCGGCGTCTACGGCGTGCTGGCGTCGGCGGAGCGCCAGGCGCTGCCGGGCCATCGGCGTCCGCGCCTGCTGTTTCGCACCTTCAGCCTGCGCGACTTCTCCGGCTGGGGGGCGCTCTATCTCGGGCGGTTCTTCCGGCTGCTCGTCTTCTTCTGGGCTCTGGCGCTGCCTTTGGGCGTCGCCTCTCTGGTGTGGCTCGTCAGCCTGGGAGTGGGCGGGGAGGTTTGGGGCAAGCCGGCCGTGCTGGGGATCGGCTGCGGCGGCCTGCTCCCGCTGGGCTTCCTGTTCCTCGTCGCCGGGCTGTGGAGCCAGGTCGCCCAGGCCGACCTGGCGCGGGAGGGCTCGGGAGCGCGCGCCGCCGCGCGGCGAGGGCTGACGGTGCTGGGCCGGCGCCTCGGAGCGGTCTCCTTCCTCGTCCTTCTGATGGCGGGAGCCGGCGTGGCTCTGGCGCTCCTCTTCGTGCCCGCCTCGGCCGTGCCCGGGCTTCTCCTCGCCGGTGCGCCGAGGCTGCGGGCCTTCGTCCTGGTCGTGCTTTTCCTGCTGCACGGAATTCCCAGCGCCCTGGTAGGCCTGGTCCTGGCCTCGTCGCTCGTGGCCCTGATCCGCAGCGAGGCTCTGCGCGAGATTCGCCCCGAGGTGCAGACCGCGTGAAATCGAAGCTTCTCCTTGCCCTCCTGATCCTGGCGATTGCGGGTTGCGCGCCGAAGACTCCTCCCCGGGTGGTGACGAGGATTCCGCCTGCCAAGAACCCACCGGCCGCGCCGACGGTGCAGCCGTCTCCGGCCAAGCCACCGGCGCAATCCCCGCAGTCATCGCCGCGCCAGCCCGCGCCGCAGGAGACTCCGGCCGCGCCCTACGACGACAAGGAGCCGGTTCTGGTGAAGGTGGGCTTGGCGAGCGATCTCGACGCCGTGACCTTCCCGTGCTGCGAGGAGCCGCTCCAGGTGATGGTCGAGACGCAGGAGGTGGCTGCCACCGCCTCGCTCAAGATCGAGCCGGCCGCGGCGTCGTCCCAGAAAGGGTTCTACCGGCTGCAGGTGGCGGCGTTGCGCGACGAGCGCCAGGCCCAGGACCTCGCCGGGCGATTGGAGAAGGAGTCCGGCGAGCCCGGGGAGGCCGTCTTCGATGCCGGCATCGACCTCTACCGCGTCCGGGTGGGGCACTATCCGACCCGCGAGGCGGCCGAGGCCGACCTCAAGCACCTCTCCACGCTGGGCGTCACCGGCGGCTTCGTGATCAACGAAGGGGGGAGCGTCACCGAGCCCGCCCTGCGGCTCACCCAGGGGCCGGCCTCCAAGGTCTATCCCGGCCGCTGGCTCTCCGTGGCGCCCGTCTCGGGCCCGAGCGTGCGGGTGCAGGGGAAGCGCTACCGCGGGCGGATACTGGTCTATCTGAACGACCGCGGCGCCCTCAACCTGATCAACGAGCTGCCGGTGGAGGACTACCTGCGGGGGGTGGTGCCCAGCGAAATGGGGCCGGAGCTCTACCACCAGCTCGAGGCGCTCAAGGCCCAGGCGGTGGCCGCCCGCACCTACACTCTGCGCAACCTGGGAGAGTTCAGCCGCGAGGGTTACGACATCTGCGCCACGCCGCGCTGCCAGGTCTATGGCGGCATGATCGCCGAGCATGTCCTCTCTGACCGCGCCGTGGCGGAGACGGCCGGCCAGGTCCTGCTCTACAAGGGCGAGCTGGTGGACGCCCTCTACAGCTCCACCTGCGGCGGCCACACGGAGGACGTGCACGTCATTTTCCCCCTCAAAAGCGACCCCTATCTCAAGGGTGTTCCCTGCATGGAGAGCGGCATGGCGCGGATCGACGGCGATCTCGCGCCGGGCGTCGCCTTTCCCGCCGGGCTGACGCGCCGGCTGCTGCCGCCGGCGGCCGGAGCGTCTGCC
>JBAPYB010000641.1:0-3998 GCA_049284515.1 Thermoanaerobaculia bacterium | reverse complement strand
GTCGAGCGCGGCGGCACGGCGGGCGGCAGCCCGCAGAGCGGCCGCGGGGTCCCCGCCGGGAGCCGCCGGCTCCGGAACATCGGTCCAATAGACCGACCGCGCCGCGCGCATCTCGTCCACGCGTGACCAGTCGAGCGGCGCGCCGCGCGTCGTGGGCCGGTTTTCACCTCGTCTCGCCGCCAGTTTCACGAGATCGGCGATGTTGAACAGCCCGAAGCGGCCGAGATTGCGGGCGAAGCCGAATTCGAGGATCGAACGGTCGTCGGTGTTGAGAGCGTTGCCCTCGACCCGGCGCACGGCCCGGGCGAAAGCGGGGGATCCCAGATACCCCGCGTAGAGCCCCTCGACCCCGGCCACTCCCCAGGTGCGGGCGAGCGCGGTGCGATAAGGCTCGGTGCCGATTCGCGCCCGGACCCGGTCGAGATCGTGCACCACCGGCTGCGCGCTGCCGATCAGCATCAGGTCGCTGCGATGAATCCGCCAGCTCTCGACCGCCGGGAACTCGGAGGCCATCGTGGCGATGGCGGTGCGCAGCACTTGCGAGTCCAGCTCATAGCCCTGGAGCCACTGCAGGAAGAGGCCGCCCGGCCGCAGCCGGCCGCGGACCGAACGGTAGAAATCGGCGCTGAACAGGCTCGCCACGCCGGCGCGGTAGGGGTTCGACGGCTCGGAAAAGATGAGGTCGTAGCGCTCCGGCGTGGTGAGCAGGATCTCGCGGCCGTCGCCGATCACCAGGTGCACCTTGGGGTTGGCCAGCACGTCCCGATTGATCTTCGAGAGCGTTCTGGCGACGTGCACCATGGCCGGCTCGAGCTCCACCACGTCCACCCGCTCGACGCTCGGCACCTGCGCGAGCCAGCCGGCGGTGCTGCCGCTGCCCAGGCCGATCACCAGCACCCGCCGGATTCCGGGGTGGATCAACGCACCGACCAGTCCGCTCATCACCTGGGTGGGAGAGTCGCCCAGAGCGCTGCCGTCGGACTTGCCGTTGACGACGAAGGAATATTCATTCGAGAGATCGAGGGCGACGCTGCTCTCCACGCCATCGGCCTGCCAGACGACGCGCTGGCGCGCTCCCTCGACGGCGTTGTGGATCTCGTTCGGCCCGTTCCAGTTGGCCGTCGACACCCGGCCGGCGCCGATGGGCGAGTGGCGCCAGAACGCCGTCGGCCCCGTGGCAAAGCAGCCGAGGAGCCCCAGCGCACCGGCCGCGATGGGCCCCAGGACGGCGCGCCGGCTCAACCCCTTGTCCGCGACCGCCAGGACGATCGCGAGGCCAGCCAGGCCGAGCAGCAGCAGCACCACCAGCCGCCAGACGCCCGTCGCGCTCAGCCAGGGGATGAGCCCGAAGCCGCCGGCGATCGAGCCCGAGATCGCCCCCAGCGTGTTGGCGGCATAGGTCACCCCCACCTCGCGTCCCACCCGCCGCCGGCCCGCGCCGAGGAGCGCGATGAGCAGCGGGAACTGGTAGCCGGCGACCACGGCCGCAGGCAGCACCACGAGAGCCGTCACCAGCGTCCAGGCGCAGACCAGCGCGAAAAATCCGGCCCCGGCCAGCGGGCGCAGCAGCGCCGCCAGCACCGCCAGCCGGTCGCCGAGAGCGAAGGGAACGATCAGGAACAGCGCCTCCAGCGAGCAGGTGCCGGCGAACGCCAGCAGGCCAGGCCGGCGCGTCCCCTCCCCGGCGCCATACAGCCATCCTCCGGCACCGATGCCCAGCAGCGCCACCGCGAGAATGAGGCCGAAGGTGTAGGACGAGCCGCCCAGCAGCGGCCCCAGCATGCGGTACCAGACGAGCTCCATGAGCAGGAAGGCGAAGCCCACGACCGCCGCGGCCACCGCCACGAAGCGGCCCGCCCCGGGCTTCCCGGGCTCCTCGTCCGCCAAAACGGCCTCGTCGGGCACGGCTGGTGAGCCCGCCGGGGCCGGCGCTTCCCGGGCCGGCACCTCCCGAGCCATACTGCGCGCCGCCAGCACCACCACGAGGTTGAGCAGGGCCGCGATCCAGATCGACTTGCGGACGCCCAGCACCTCCAGCGAAAAGAAGGTGGTGGCGAGCGTGCCCAGCACCGCTCCCAGCGTGTTCACGGCATACAGGAGGCCCACCATCCGGCGGCCGGAGTCCGCGCTGCGCTCCACGGCCCGCGCCACCGCCGGCAGCGTGCCCCCCATGAGATAGGTCGGGACGGCGAGCACCAGGGTCGAGAGCACCAGGCGGACCACCGTGCTGCCGCCGAGCCCCAGCCGCGGGCTCCCCCCCAGCTCAATGTAGAGCCACTGCGCGACGGCCACCAGCCAGGGCGAGAGGCCCGCGCTCACCGCGATCCCCGCCTCCAGCTTCGCGTAGAGGCCGAGCGGCGACGGATGGCGGTCCGCCCGCCGGCCCAGCCACAAGCCACCGAGCCCCAAGCCCGCCATGAAGATGGCGAGCACCGCCGCCGACGCCGCCGTCGAGGCGCCGAACACGAGGCGGAACATCCGCAGCCACGCCGTCTGGTACACCAGCGCGCAGAAACCGGAACCGAACAGCAGAAGCGCGACTCTCCCTGCCGCCGAGCGCATGCGAAGGACTCCCTTGGGCAAGCAATGCCGCGGGAAAGCTATCAGATCTCGATAAGCGGAAGCCCCGCCCCTACGTCCGCAGGTGGGCCGGCGTCTCGTCGCGGAGGAGCTTCAGCCCCTCCGCCAAGGGAATGGGGTTCGAAGCCTCGTCGAAGAACCGGAGCTGCTTGCGGAGGATCAGCCGGATCCGCTCGACGAGCGGCAGCTCGAAGAACTCCGCCAGCGACATCTCGACGAACCGGTCGCCGCGATCGACGTTCAATTTCATCCGCGGTCCTCCCCCGGCCGGCCGTTCACGCCCGGGCCTCCGCCAGCGCCATCTCCAGCGCGAACGTCTTGAGCTCGTCGCTCTCCCGCAAGCCCTCGAGCTCGGCCTGCCGCCGGGCGCTGCGCCGCATGTCGCGGACGCCGTTGACGCAGGCGATGGCGAGGAAGACGTCCTCGAAGACGACCCAGAAAGCGTGCTCCAGGAAACGCCACGCTTCGGGATTGGCGATACCGTACACCGACTCCGGCCAGAACAGACCCCGCGTGAGGTGATCGACGACCACCACCGCCGACGCCGTGACGAGCACCGGCCAGTCGAGGTAGAACGCGAGGAACGCCAGCGAGCCGAAGACGTGGAAGTGGGTTTCGATCCGGCCGCCGCTCAGGTGGATCAACAGCGCCGACCACAACATCTGGGAAATGGCGATGACGTGGCGGGTCACGATCCACCCGGGGCGTTTCCAAGCGAGGATCATGGGGAAGAGGCTGAGCGCTCCGCCCAGGAAAACAGCCGTCCAGACGTGGGGGTGAACCGATCTCTCCTTGCCCTCCCAGGCATACGGCGAGAGGAAGAAGGCGACGAGGATGCCGAAGATCCACTGCCCCGCCATGAGGCCCATGAACATGCGGTCCACGCGCACGAAGACGTGCCGGCGCTGTGCGGCGAAAAGCTCGCCGGCCCTCGCCGTAATCTTGTCTTCGCGGGCCGCGAGGTCTTCGTCCAAATCCAGCGGAGTCATTTCATGTCCCTTTCTTCAGACCGGTCCCAGAGCGCAACCGAACACCCGGCTCGTCGCACCCGTCATGTCATTGGCCCTGCCCGTGGTCACCAGAGAGACGATCTTCTCCTGGCCGGCGCTGTCCCCGAGGTGCCCGCGGATCGGCGTGATGCCGCCGCTGAACAACAGGCGGCCGTCGGCGGCGAAGAGAAAGACCTGTCCCGACGTCCGTGCGCCGAACCGCGCCGCCTCGACGCCGCCCTCGTCGATCCAGGAGGTCACGCCAGGGCTGTTTTGGACCCGGCGCCAGGTGTCGCTCTGCGTCCAGCTCCGCGCCTGACCTCGGGGGACGACGAAGACGACGCGGGCCGCCACCCGGCCACGCACCCGCTGCATGAGGTTTTCGAGCTCTCCCACGCTGGCCCGCGTGCAGACGCACTGCGGGTGCGC
>JBAPYB010000640.1:0-12325 GCA_049284515.1 Thermoanaerobaculia bacterium | reverse complement strand
GCTCCAGCCGCTGGAGGAGTGGGTGGAGCGGAAGTTGGCCCATTCCGAGAGATTGGCCTTGCCCAGGAGCACGGCGCCGGCCTCCCGCAGCCGCGCGGCGAGGAAGGCGTCCCGCGGCGGGATCGATCCCTCCAGGGCCAGCGAGCCGGCGGTGGTGGTGGTGCGGTCGTGCGTGCCGATGTTGTCCTTGAGCAGCACGGGGATGCCGTGGAGGGGGCCGCGCGGGCCCTTGGCCTTGCGCTCGGAGTCGAGAGCGTCGGCGATGGCCAGCGCCTCGGGGTTCGTCTCGATCACCGCCCGCAGCTCCGGCCCCTTGCGGTTCAGCTCCTCGATGCGCCCGAGGTAGGCCTCTACGATCGACCGCGCCGTGTGGCGGCCGGACTTCATCCCCTCCTGGAGGGCGGCAATGGTCGTCTCCTCGAGCTCGAAGGGCATGGTGGGAGCTCCTGCGGGTGCCTGCATGGCCTCGGCGGCGCGGGAGAGCGGGCCTGCGACGGCCAGCGCTCCTCCGAGGGCACCGGCCTTCATCAAGGCTCTGCGGCTCAAGGCTGGCGCCGGGCGATCGGCGTCCTTCATCGTGATCCTCCTGTCTTCAAATCCGCGGCGGAGATCATACTCGTCTTGCAAGTCAACGAATCACCCGCGATCTCGCACACCATCACCGGTTTCCCTCCCGTGTCGTGCACCGTCAGGCGCCAGCCCTTCGTCTCTCCGTTCTCCTGGGGCTCGAAGATGGCATAGGCGAACTCGTCGCTGGTACCGGCGGTGCTCACTGTGGTGCCGGCGATCGGCTGGCCCACCAGCTCGTCGGTGATGGGTTTGTCGAGCTTCGTGCCGCTCATCCCCGCCACCACGCTCGGCGCCCGCGGCGGACTGGCCGCGAACGCGAGAGCCTCGAAGAGGTGGATGTGTCCCGCCAGCGCGAGCCGCACGTTCGCATCCAGGGAATTGCCCGAATCCGCCTGGAGCTCGTCCGTCACCGGGACGAGCTTCTCCTTGTCCTGGACGAAGGCCCAGAGTGGGTGGTGAGAGACGAGCCAGGAGGGCGCGGGACTTGCGGCGGCGAGCCCGTTGAGATCCTGGTACGCCTTCGTATAGAAGCCTGCGGGCCCCTTGCCGGCCGTCGAAGTGTTCAGCACCAGGAGCTGAAGTCCGGGCAGCGGGACCCCGTATGGCGCCGGATCGTCATTGCAGGTGGATGGAACCGGCCCGGGGTCGAGAAACCGGAACCAGCCCTGGCCGGCGCGCTCGC
The DNA here is from genome assembly GCA_049284515.1 of Thermoanaerobaculia bacterium. Lineage (GTDB taxonomy): Bacteria > Acidobacteriota > Thermoanaerobaculia > Multivoradales > UBA5704 > DATARR01. The sequence continues at coordinate 11,073 of JBAPYB010000640.1, read as the reverse complement.
AGTCCTCGTGATTGCCGCGAACGGCGATCCAGGGAGCCGCTGCGAGAAGGAGCGCCGCGGGATCGAAGAAATCGGCTTTCCACGTGGGCCAGTTGTCGCCGAAGGGGCTGCCGCCGCACTTCTTCTGCTCGTCCGGAGGGCAGGCCGACTCGCGGTAGTGGTAGTCGCCCACATGGACGACGACGTCCGGATGCTCCGTGGCCACCTTCGCGGCCACCGTGGCGAAAGGCCATTTCCTGGGATCGTTGCAATTCTGCACCGTGCACTTGTTGTTGGAATCGCACTTGATCCTGCAGCCGGTGTCGCCGATCACCGCGATCTTCTTGAGCTGCTGCCGCGGCACGGGCACAGGAGTGCCCCCGATCGACGCCGATCTGGCTCCCTGCGGCAGGTTCGCTTCGCAGATCAGGATCTCGAAATTCGGCTGTCGGGCGGAGCGGACCTGCATGGGGTAGGTCCTGGATACGGAGTCGTTTTCAATTTCGATGCTCGGGCAGGCCGCTTGCGGATCGGTGATGATCGCCCGCACCACGGCTCCGCCGGAACCGATTTCCACCCAGGTGCGGAGGGGGGCTGCGAAGACGGATTCAACCCGTGCAATGGGCTCCGGCCGAGGAGACGGCGGCGCCGAAGTCGCGCAACCGGCGGCAAGAGCTGAGAGCAGTGCGAGCGCGGCCAGGGCGGTCCGCGATCCGGGATGAGAGATCCTCTTCATGTCTCCGCTCCTCTGCAAGGCGTTTCAGTCAGGGGGCGAAGTATACGCCTCGCCGGCTGTTAGACTTATCGCAGCCGGACAGGAGAGCCATGGAGCTGTAGCCTCAGAGATTGTCACACGTCCGCCGCGGGAATACCGGGTACAATCAGCCATGAACGCCGCCGCCGAGCAACCGCCGCCGTATTCCTTGCAGGAAGAGATCGCTCACAGCGCGACCCATGGCCTGGGAATCGTGCTCAGCATCGTGGGGCTGATTGTAATGGTGATGGTGTCGGAGCGGTCGGGAGACGCCCGTCATATCGTGGCGTCCATTGTCTACGGGATGACGTTGATCCTGCTGTACCTGGCCTCCACGCTCTACCACGGCATTCCCTCTCCACGCGCCAAGCGGGTGCTGAAAGTGCTCGACCACTCGGCCATCTACCTGTTGATCGCGGGAACTTATACACCGTTTACCCTCATCAGCCTGCGGGGTGGCTGGGGCTGGACCCTGTTCGGGCTGATCTGGGGCATGGCGTTGCTCGGCATCACCCTCGAGGTCGCCGCCATCGGCCGTTTCCAATGGCTGTCGATCGCCCTCTACCTGGGTATGGGCTGGCTGGTGGTGGTGGCGCTCAAGCCGCTGATCGACGCGGTCTCGCCCGCCGGCGTCCGGTTGCTGTTCTTCGGCGGTATGTCCTATACCCTGGGAGTCCTCTTCTACAAGTGGCGCCGGCTGCCGTACCACCACGCCGTGTGGCACCTGTTCGTGCTCGCCGGCAGCGTGTTTCACTTCTTCGCGGTCCTGCTCTACGTGCTGCCGGCGAAGGGTTGAGGAGGCTGTAACTCTCGACCTTTTCCTGCGTATTGAGGGTGCCATGAAAGGAGAAACCCTCATGCGATTGAAGCTTTTGCTGGCCATGCTCATGCTGGCCGCTGTCCCCGTCTGGGCCGCTCCCGCGTCCTCATCCGACCTCCAGGCCCGACGCGATTCCCTCAACAAGCTGCTCGCCGAGCAGTGGGAGTACACCCTCTCACACTCGCCGGAATTCGCCTCGATCCTGGGCGACAAGCGCTGGAACGACAAGGTCTCCGACTTCTCCCAAGCCGCCATCGACGCCGACCTGGCGAAGGCGAAGGACTTCCTGCAGCGCTTCGAGGCCGTCGACACCACCGGCTTCCCCGAGCAGGAAGCGCTCAACAAGACGCTGATGGTGCGCAACCTCAGGGAGCAACTCGACGGCGCGAAGTTCAAGGGCTGGCTGATGCCGGTCAACCAGATCTCGGGCATCCACCTGCTGGCCGCACAGTTCCCTTCCCTGCTGACGTTCACCACGGTCAAGGACTACGACGACCTGATCACGCGCTACAAGAAGCTGCCGGCGCTCTTCGACGAGAGCATGGATCACATGCGGGCAGGGATGGCGATCGGGCTGATGCCTCCCAAGTTCCTGCTCGAGAAGGTGGTGGTGCAGGTGGACGGTCTCGCCGGCATGCCGGCCGAGAAATCGCCGTTCGCCGCGCCGCTGGCGAAGTTCCCCAAGGAGATCCCCGAGGCCGAGCAGCAGCGCATCCGCAAGGACATGCTCGCGGCCATCAACGACTCGCTCCTGCCGGCCTACGTAAAATTCGGCAAGTTCGTGAAGGAGGAGTACGTTCCCAAAGGCCGCACCGAGCCGGGGATGTGGTCCCTGCCCGACGGCGAGGCCCGCTATGCCTGGGCCGTCAAGGAGTCGACCACGACCGACCTGACGCCGGAGCAGATCCACCAGATCGGCCTGAGCGAGGTGACGCGCATCGAAGGGCAGATGGCGGTGCTCGCCAAGAAGCTCGGCTATGCGGACGTCAAGGCCCTGAACGCCGCCATCGAGGCCGATCCCAAGCGCCACTTCCACTCGCGGCAGGAGATCGTCGACCTCTACAAGCACTACATCGACCAGATGTGGGGGAAGCTCCCCGAGCTGTTCGGCCGGCTGCCGAAAGCCAAGGTCGAAGTGGTGCCGGTGGAGGAGTTCCGCGAGAAGGAGGCGTCGGGAGCGCAGTACGACATCGGCGCGCCGGACGGCTCCCGCCCCGGCCGTGTGCAGGTGAACACCGGCGACGCGGAGCACCGCAAGACCATCACCACCGAGTCCACGGCCTACCACGAGGGCGTGCCCGGCCATCACATGCAGCTCTCGATCGCCCAGGAGCTGCCGACGTTGCCGCCGTTCCGCCAGCAGGGAGGCTACACCGCCTACGTCGAGGGCTGGGCCCTCTATACCGAGAGCCTCGGCAAAGAGGTCGGGTTCTACCAGGACCCTTACAGCGACTATGGCCGGTTGCAGGATGAAATGCTGCGCGCCATCCGTCTCGTGGTGGACACCGGCTTTCACGCCAAGCACTGGACCCGCGACCAGGTGGTGAAGTTCTTCCACGACCACTCGGGAATCGACGAGGTCGAGGTGCAGAGCGAGACCGACCGCTACATCGTCTGGCCCGGTCAGGCCCTGGCCTACAAGGTCGGCCAGCTCAAGATCACCGAGCTGCGCGAGCGGGCGAAAAAGGCGCTCGGCCCCAAGTTCGACATCCGCAAGTTCCACGACGAGGTCCTGGGGGCGGGGGCTCTGCCCCTGGAGGTCCTGGAGAAGCGGATCGACAACTGGATCGCGGCGGAGAAGTAAACCCTCACCGGCAGGCGGTCTCCTCCTGATCCTGGTACCATGGGCCAGGAGGGGACTGCCATGCTGGATGATTTGTTGGATCTCGGGGCGAGCCGCAGGAGCGCAATCACCTTCCTCCTGACCTTCATGATCCTTGCGGCTGCGCTCGCCGGCTTCGCGCCGGCCGCCGCACAGACCACCACGCAGACAGTCGAGGAGCTGCTGAGCCTCACCGGCGCCCAGCCGGCGCTCGCCTCGGACGTCCGGGGCGGCTTCGTCGCCATCTGGACGGATACCGAAGCCGAGAACGAGGGCCTGGGAATCCGGGGTTGCCTCTTGGCGCCGAAAGAGGGGGGCTGCGGCCCGCACTTCGCGGTGAACACGACGGCGATCGGGGACCAGATCCGGCCTTCGGTGGCGGCGGACGATCCCGGTCGTTTCGTCGTGGCCTGGCAGGGAGCCGTAGAGACCGGCACAGGCGTGTTCGGCCAGCGCTTCGGTGCCGGTGGCGTGAAGCTGGGGCCGGAGCTCCTGCTGTCGCCGTCGAGCCCGGGCACACAGCAGTCGCCGCGCGTGGCGATGGAGGACGGCGGCGCCTTCGTTGCGGTCTGGCTGGACCATCGCGATTCTCAGTCGAGCTTCTCCCTGGCTCGTTTCTCTGCCAAGGGCGAGCCCTTGGACACCGAGCTTCCGATGAAGGCAGATCGCGGGATTGACGACGGCACTCTCGTGGCAAGCTACCGGGGTGGCTTCGCCGTCGGGAAGAATGAGGATTCCGGCTGTTCCGGCGGCGGCAGCGGCTCGACCTCGGTCTCCCGCTTCGACTCCAAAGGCGTTCCGGTGGGGAAGATCTACGAGCTCGCGAGCGCTCGCTGCGGCGACGACGGCTTCACCCTGACATCTCTCGTCGGGAGCCGGGCTGGCACCCTGGCGGTCTTCGCGGGCCCCGAGGGCTACTCCGTACAACGCTTCGCGACCTCGGGCGAGCCGGCAGGGGACCGCTTCGTGCTCACCGGCAAGCCCGCCTGCGTCGAGACCCGGTGCGAACGCGCCGCCGCCGTGGCCATGGACGACAGCGGGCGCTTCGCGGTGATCTGGGAAGTGAGTGAGAACGGGACGGTTTCCAACCTCTTCGCCCAGCTCTTCACGCCCGCCGGCAAGCCCCGCACCGAGCGCCTCCCCGTGAATGCCACGCCCTCCATGGGTCTCGAATCGCCCGCCGCCGCCTTGGCGAACGATGGCGACCTGCTGGTGGCCTGGACGCGGTCGGACACGCTGCATCCGGAGCAGGCGGGGCTGTTTTTGCGACGGATGCGGTTGCAGTAGGATGGCGCTCATGCGGAGAAGTAGCGAACCCCAAGCGGACCTCGGCCCCTACACCTGGAGGGATTTTGTCGGCCTCGACGAGGACGATCCGCGCGAACTGCTGGACGGACGACTCGTGGAGATCGAGGTGCCGACTTGGACGCATGAACGCATCGTAGCTGCCCTTATTGTAGATGTAGGGGCTTGGGCCTTGCGCAAGAAGGAGGGCCAGGTCCTCGGCTCCGGCTACAAGCTGCGGGTCGACGACCGGCAGGGGGCCATGCCAGACGTCCAGTTCTATCGCCGTGGCAACACTCCTGTGGGACAGGAGGCCGGATTGGAAAAGGGGCGCCCCGATCTGGTGATTGAAGTCATCTCCACTTCCAGCCGGTCCAAGGACAGCGTTCGCAAGCTCCATGACTACGCCGCCTTGGGAATCCCCGAATACTGGCTGCTCGATCCTGAAGCGCGAACCCTTGAGCGGCTGGTCCTGCGGGAGGGGACCTACAGCATCCTGGAAGCGCTCGAAGGCAACGACGTTTTCCGGCCGGAGGGATTCGAGGGGCTAGAGATCGATCTCGGGCGGCTGTGGGACGAGGGAGAAGGATAGGCGATCTCGACGCCTCGCCTGCGGGAGCGGCGTCTCCTGGCTCTGACCTCCTGAACGGCTGATACGATCCTCCTCAAAGAGGAGAGCCCATGCCGGCAGTGCGCAAACCGCTCGAAGGCATCCATCACGTCACCGCCATGGCGAGCGATCCCCAGGCGAACGTCGATTTCTATACCGGCGTCCTGGGGCTGCGGCTGGTCAAGCGGACGGTGAATTTCGACGATCCGGGTACCTATCATCTTTATTACGGTGACGAGGTCGGTCATCCGGGCACGATCCTCACGTTCTTCCCCTGGCCGGGAGCCCGGCGGGGCGTTCAGGGCGCCGGTCAGGCGACGGTGACGTCGTTCTCCGTTCCGCAAGGTTCGCTCGGGTATTGGACCCGACGCCTGTCGAGCTTCGGCGTGACCTACGAAGACCCGCGCCCGCGGTTCGATGAAGAAGTGTTGACGCTGCTCGATCCGGATGGCCTGCGGCTGGAGCTCGTCGCGCAAGCCACGGACCCGCGGCCACCCTGGGAGAGCGGGCCGGTGCCGGCGGAGCACGCCGTGCGCGGCTTCGACGGCGTCGCTCTCACCGAGTGGAACGCGCACGTCACCGAGGAGCTCCTGGCCGGGGCCATGGGGTTCCGGCGGGTGGCCGAGCACGGCGACCGCAGCCGCTTCGAGGTGGGGGAGGGAGGCCCCGGAGCGCGGGTGGACGTGCTGGGCGCGCCGTCGGTGGTGCGCGGCCACGTCTCGGCGGGCACGGTGCATCACGTGGCCTGGCGGTCGGTGGACGAGCCGGATCAGCTCGCCTGGCGGGGGGCCTTGGCCGCAGCGGGCCTCTACGTGACGCCGGTGCTCGACCGGCAATACTTCCACTCCATCTACTTCCGCGAGCCGGGCGGCGTGCTCTTCGAGATCGCCACGGACCCGCCGGGCTTCACCCGCGACGAGCCCGTGGAGAGCCTGGGGTCCTCCCTCAAGCTGCCGCCGTGGCTCGAGCCTTCGCGCAGGCAGATCCAGGAGTCCCTGCCGCCCATCGAGGTGCGGCCCGTGGCGGAGAAGGCGGCGGAAGGTGGCCGTTGAGAGCGACGGCCCCCACCAGGGGCAGCCGGTCGTCCACACCGGCCGGCCCGTGGACGCTGCCGTCGCGGCCATGGTGATGGTCCACGGCCGCGGCGCCACGGCGGAGAGCATCCTCACCCTGGCCGGTGAATTCCATCGGGACGACTTCGCCTACCTGGCGCCCCAGGCCGCGGGCCACTCCTGGTACCCGTACGGCTTTATGGCACCCATGCCACAGAACGAGCCGGGTCTCTCCTCGGGACTGGACCGCATCGGCGAGATCGTGGGCTTCCTGGAGGAGGAAGGAATTCCGGCCGAGCACATCGTCCTCCTGGGTTTCTCCCAGGGGGCCTGCCTGTCGCTCGAATTCGCGGCCCGCAACGCCCGACGCTACGGCGCCGTCGTCGGCCTCTCCGGCGGCCTCATCGGTCCGCCGGGGACGCCGAGAGACTACCCCGGCTCCTTCGCCGGCACCCCCGTCTTCCTCGGTTGCAGCGACCGCGATCCCCACATCCCCCGGGAGAGGGTGGACGAGTCGGCGGCGGTGCTGAAGACGATGGGCGCCGAGGTCACGGAGCGCATCTATCCCGCCCTGGGCCATACGGTGAACGAGGACGAGATGAGCTTCGTGCGCGGGCTGCTGGCGGGGATCGCGGTCTAAAAAGGGGGACGGGTTCTGTCCGTAACCCGTCCCCGTAGGAGGCGCCGCCGTAGGGCGGTCGTCGTGACGAATCTCTTCAAGGGCAAGACGGATGCCAGCCCGCATCCCGGCTCATAAGAATCAGGCCAAGTCTCTTTGCAGGAACAAGTTACCCGCTTTTCGGGCGCGGCTCGGCGGTCCCCGGCCGGGGTGCTATATTAGGGTGCCGATGCCACAACTCTGGTGAGGAAACCATAGCGTGCTCGAACGCCTGCTGGAACTGGGCAAGAAGGTGCTCGCCGAAAGCGACCTGGACCGCGTGCTCACCTCGGCGCTCGACGGCGTCATCGAGCTGTGCGGTGCCGAGCGGGGGATGGTCCTGCTCTTCGACCCGGAGGGACCGGAGGGCGAGGTCGTGGTGGAGACGGCCCGCAACCTCGCCCGGGAGGACATCGAGCGGCCCGAGTTCGAGGTCAGCCGCGGCATCCTGCGCAAGGTGCAGTCCTCGGGAGAGCGTTTCTGGCATCCCAACGTGCTGGACGATCCTGCCCTGGGCAGCCGGGCGAGCGTGCTGCGGCTGCTGATCCTTTCGGTGATCTGCCAGCCGATCCGGGACGGCGGCCAGCTCCTGGGCGTCGTCTACCTGGACAACCGCAGCGCCGAGGGCGTGTTCTCCGAAGAGACGGCCGGGCTGGTGGCCAGCTTTTCGGAGTTCATCTCGCTGGCGGCGCGCAACGCGCTGGAGCGGCGCCGGCTGCAGCAGCACATCGGCGCCTTGGCGGAAGAGCTGCGGGGGCGCTACGACTTCGGCGCCATCGTCGGGCAGGACCCGGCGCTGCTGGCAGTGCTCAAGCTGGTCTCGCAGGTGGCGGACTCGGACGCCACCATCCTCATTCAGGGCGAGAGCGGCACGGGCAAGGAGCTGGTGGCCCGCGCCCTCCACTTCAACAGCCGCCGGCGGGCAAGGCCATTCATCCCCATCAATTGCGGCGCGCTGCCCGAGAACCTCCTGGAGTCGGAGCTCTTCGGCCACGTGCGCGGCGCCTTTACCGGCGCGGTGGCGGACAAGACGGGCTGGTTCGAGCGGGCCGAGGGCGGCACGCTCCTGCTCGACGAGGTGGGCGAGCTCACCCCGCCTCTCCAGGTGAAGCTGCTGCGGGTGCTGGAGAACGGCGAATATTCAAGGGTGGGGGGGACGCAGATCCGCCGCGCCGACGTGCGGGTGGTGGCAGCCACCAACCGCGACCTCACCGATCTCGTGCGGGAAGGCAAGGTGCGGCGCGACTTCCTCTACCGGCTGAACGTGGTCGAGGTGCGGTTGCCGGCCCTGCGCGAGCGGCGGTCGGACCTGCCGCTGTTGCTGCGCCATTTCCTCTCGAAGCTTGCCGCCGGCCGGGGAGGTGGCAAGGCCAAGCTCCTGTCGCGGGACGCCGAGGCGCTGCTCCTCGCCTACGACTACCCGGGCAACGTCCGGGAGCTCCAGAACGTGTTGCAGCGGGCCGTGCTGCTGGCCGAGGGACCGGTCGTCGAGGAGTGCCACCTGCCGGAGAGCCTGCGCGAGCTGCGGTCCCTGCTTCCTCACGAGGACGAGCCCGAGCCCTCCGGCTTCCGCGACGCCAAGCAGCGGGTGGTCGAACGCTTCGAGCGGGACTACGTGGCCCGCTGCCTGACCGAGGCCCACGGCAACATCACCCAGGCGGCGAAGGCGGCGGGCATCGACTACAAGAACTTCTACACCAAGATGCAGCAGTACGGGATCGACGCGTCGGCCTTCAAATAGGCGCCTGAGCGCGCCCTTGGCAGGGCGGGAATCGGAAATCGGCCTCCGGACGCCCAGGGTTTACGCCGCCGCCCGACGCCCAGGGTTCACGCCGGCTCCGCCGTCTCTCACCCTGGGCTACGGGAATGGCGCCCTCCGGGCTGATGATGGAGGCCGGCAGGCTGGGTACCCTGAGCTTGGGCGTTTGGAGACTGCGCAAATCCTATGCAGGCCCAACTCGAGAGCCCGCAGGGCGGCAGATTCGGTGTGTCGAGCATGTTCAACAGCTTGGGGGTGAAAGTCCCCTGCACAGCCTGATGGAGGCGAAGTGCTAGTGAAGCGCAAGGGTGGTCTCGTGAGAGTCCGTCTGAAAGAAGCGCAGAGCAAACTCGCGACCCGACGAACAGAAACCGGATAGGAGGCAGGTCCGGTCGGACGAGTGGGCCGAGCGCCACGAAGTCCGTATCCATCAAGGGCCGGGGCTGTAAATCCGGCGGGTGTGCGAGGAAGGCGGTTGAGCTTACCTCGAGAGATCTGCCGGACTCACGGGACTAACTCCGTGAGTCGCAGGCAGAAGTCAGCAGAGGGCATAGTAGGTAGACGCAGTCGGCCCACTCGACCGGGGCACTCGCCCGAAAGGGTAGAAACGGTAGGGGTCGCACGGGCCGGGAACGGTCTATTCGAAGGCCCGAACGGTGCTTCCCTGGCGTCAGGGGAGTAAATGGGAGGGACCCGAGTCGTGCGTCTCCGAAGCGTCAGGCGGCAGAAAAGCCAGCTAGAGCTGGCCTTCGCTCCTTTGGGTAGAGGTGAAGCCTCTGCTGCTGGAGAGGAAGGGACCGAAACGCCTCGGGCGGCTCAAGCCTGCCAGGGTCCGGCCTTGACCGACCTCTCTGGAGGCCCGGCCGAAGGCTTAACCAGCCGAACCGCCGTGTACGGACCCGTACGCACGGTGGTGTGGGAGGGGCGGGAGCCGCGAGGCTCCCCCCCTATCCCGATTAGCCCAGGGTGGGAGCCGGCGGAGCCGGCGTGAACCCTGGGCGTCCGGAGCCGGCGTGAACCATGCCTACGGCTTCGTCGTCGCCGCCTCCTTCGCCTCCGCCGGCCGGTTCTTCACGTAGGCGTCCAGCCAGTTGGAGCACTCCCACAAGAGATGGAGGGCCGACTCCTGCGCCCGGTACCCGTGGCTCTCGTAGGGCAGCACCACCAATCGAACCGTGGCGCCGTTGCCCTTGAGGGCGTTGTAGAAGCGGTCGCTCTGGATGGGGTCGGTCCCCGGGTTGTTGTCCGCCTGACCATGGACGAGGAGCAGGGGCCGATGGACCAGGTTCGCGTAGAGAAAGGGCGACATCTTCATGTAGATGTCGGAGGCGTGCCAGAAGTCCCGTTCCTCGGACTGGAAGCCGAAAGGCGTCAGCGTGCGGTTGTAGGCGCCGCTCTCGGCGATGCCGGCGGCGAAGAGGTCGGAGTGGGCGAGCAGGTTGGCGGTGGTGAAGGCGCCGTAGGAGTGGCCGCCGATGGCGATGCGGCGCCGGTCGGCCACGCCGCGCTTCACCACCTCGTCCACCGCCGCCTTGGCCGAGGCCACGAGCTGGTCGACGTAGGTGTCGTTCGGCTCCTTGTCGCCCTCGCCGACGATGGGCAGACTGGGATCGTCGAGCACGGCGTACCCTTGAGTGAGCCACACCAGCGGCGACGTCCAGGAGGCGCGGGCGAACTGGTAGGGCGAACCGCTCACCTGGCCGGCGGCGCTGGCGCTCTTGAACTCCTGGGGATAGGCCCACATCACCAGCGGCAGCGGTCCATCCGCAGGCTTCCAGCCGGCCGGCGTATAGAGCGTGCCGGTGAGCTGGACGCCGTCCGGCCGGGCATAGTGCAGCAGCTCCTTGTGAATGCCCAGGAGCTGCGGCGTCGGGTGGGGGAAGTGGGTGAGCTGGCGCAGCTTGCCGGTCTGCAGGTCGCGGACGAACCAGTTGGGCGGCTCGTCGACCGCCTCCCGGCGCACCAGCACGGAGCGGCCCACGGCGTCCAGGATCTCCGCCGGGTCCTCGAAATGGGGCGCTTCCGAGCGGAACAGGCGCCGCGGCTTCTTCGTCTTGAGGTCCAGCGCATCGAGGAACGGACGGTCGCCCTCGGGGGAGGCGCCGAGGCCGCCGAGGAAGATCGTCCTGCCGCCGTCCGCCGTCTGGACGACCGCCCGGCCCCAGGCGTTGGTGACCGTCATGGGCTCGCCCGGATCGGCGTAGCGGTCCTCGGAGGAGCGGTCGAAGAGGAGCTCCGGAGGGCTCCCGGCGCCGGGATGGAGGAGCCAGGTCCGGACCCGGCGGGTCTTCCACCACGCCTCGGAGACCAGGGCCAGGTCGTCGTTGCCCCATTC
>JBAPYB010000639.1:0-17840 GCA_049284515.1 Thermoanaerobaculia bacterium | reverse complement strand
GCCTTCTCGGCACCGGCCTCCGCCGGGCCGGCAGGCCCGGGCGCGCCGTCGCCCTTGGGTTCGTCAGACATGGTGTCCCTTTCTCGAAACGGCTTGACTTACATCGGCTTGCGACCCATGGAGTCCGCTTTTTCTAGCGAAACCGCCGCAGGGTGTCAAGCCCTGGCGCGTCAACGCTTCTCCACATCGCGCTTCGCCTCGATCGCTGCCTGGCGCACCTTGAGGCTCGGGTCCGCCGCGGCCAGGCGGTCGAACGTGGGCCGGTACTTCGCTCCGCCCACGGCGGCGAGCGCCTGGATGCCGCTGATCATAGCCTCCTCCTGCTGCTCGCGGGTGATGTCCGGCACCTGGGCGAGGAGGCGGCGGTCCACCATCGTCTCCAGCACCGGCAGGCCGGCGTCGCTCTTCATGCGGGCCAGGGCGAGAGCGGCGTTCCACCGCACGTCGGCGACGCCGTCGTCGAGAGAGGCGGTGAGCCGCGGCACGGCGGCGTGGTCGCCGAGCTCGCCGAGGGCGAAAGCGGCGGTCTTGCGCAGCCCCGGGTCGGGGTCCGTGAGCGCGCCTTGCAGGGCGCCCTCGGCGCTGGGATCGCCCAGGGTGCCCAGGGCCCAGAGGACGTAGATGCGCGTCTTGTCGTCCGGGTCCTTGAGCGCCTCGACGAGGAGGGGGACGGCTTCGCGGTCGTGCGTCCGCCCGAGGACCAGGGCCAGGTACTGCTTCATCTCCGGCTCCTTGGCCTCCTGGAACAGCCGCCGCACCTCCTGCCGGGCGCCCGCCTGCTCGTCCAGCGCCTTGGGATCGGCAATCAGGATCTTCGAGAGCTCGTAAGCCGCCTGCACCCGCCGCGGCTTCCACCACGACTGGAGGTCGTTCAAGTAGTCCCGCGTCGTCTGCTTGTCGTAGGCGATCCACCCGAACCCGATGAACACGGCGACACAGAGGATGACCACCATGAGGGGGACCACGAACAGCCCCAGAAACGACCGAAGAGCCGTGCTGCCGGTCTCCTCGGGCTCGGGGATCTCGGCCTCGTCCTGGCGTTGGGATGCTTCGGGCTCAGACATGGGGCGCAGAGCATAGCGGAAGGCGGGGGGCGGGGGAAGGGCGGGAGATCGTCCGGACCTCGGTGCGAAGAGTCCGGAGCTTAGTCGCCGATGATTTCGCCAAGCAGTTGTAGTGGCGCTTCTGGAGATTGCCCGCTCTTGCCCGAAGAGCTAAGATGGGCATCTATATGGTCATGAGGAGGCCCAATGGTCAAGAAGTATTCGATCGCAGAAGCCAGGGACCACCTTCCTAGGGTCATCCATGAAGCCGAAAAGGGAACGCAGGTGGAGTTGACACGTCGAGGGAAGCCGGTCGCCGTCCTGGTCGGCGTGGAGGACTTTGAGCGCTTGTCGAAAAAGAAGCCTGGATTCTGGGAGGCTTACCAGGAATTCCGGCGTACAGCCGATCTCTCGGAGATTGATCCCGACGAGGTTTTCCGTGATGTTCGGGACCAATCTCCCGGCCGGGATTTCAACTGGTGAGCCTGCGCTTCCTGCTTGACACCAACGTCGTATCCGAGCCGCCCCGACCGGCCCCAAATCCTGGAGTGCTGCGCAAACTGACGCAATACGAGGGTATGGTCGGAATCGCAGCAGTGGTTTGGCATGAGATGCTGTTCGGCTTGGAGCGCCTACCACCATCGCGTCGGAGAAGAGACATCGAGAATTACCTCCTCCGCGTCGTCGTCGCGACCATGCCAATTCTCGCCTATGACGCGTCTGCTGCGGAGTGGCATGCGAGGCAGCGAGCCCGCCTGGTGGGTATGGGCAAGACGCCTGCCTATTCTGACGGGCAGATCGCCGCAGTCGCCAAGGTCAACAATCTCATTCTGGTGACCGCGAACCGGGCACACTTCGAACCGTTCGACGGCCTCTCGATTGAGGACTGGCGGGAGTGATTCCCGGTCGTAGCGAACCTCACCGCGCCGCCTCCAAATGACAATAGGTATCCTGGCGCTCGCAGGCGCAGCTCTCCCGCTGGGACTGGCGGTCCCGGTGAACGCGGGCCGTTGGGCCTCGATTCGAGCTCGTGGTCGGTCCCGCCTCGTCGTTCTCTTCGTCGCTATCTTCGGCGTAAGCTCCCTGGTGCTGGTGCTTCTGCCCCTTGGCCTCGGCCCTCTTTTCCCCGAAGACCCGACCGCTCAGCGGCGGCTCGAATTGGGCTGGCTCCCGCAAGCAGCTCTGCTAGTGGCCGGCGCGGCGCTCTTCGGCTGGCTCCTGGCGCGCTTGTTCTGGGCACGCAACGAATGGCGATTCCGTGCTCACCAGATGCAGTCGGCGGACGATGACCAGGCTCCGTAGCGTCGTTCTCAATGCGGTCCATCCCATCCTTTGGCGAGTCGTCTCCCACCTGCCGGGGTGGCGCCGCGCGCTGCGATCGGCGAGATGCTGAAGATCGAAAAGGGGAGGGCCGGACGGCAGAGCTCAACGCCGACACGAAATCACCTGAGCGCCGCCGCGATCCTCAACGGAAACCGGGCGCTTGCACTAAGCAAAGGGGTTTCAGGCTGAGTCTCTCATGCCTCAACTGGCTGCCCCTCGACGGGCGGTGCTGCCAAGCGCCGCCCGTATCCATTTTCAGGGCACCGCAGACCACCCGCCGAAGCTGGCGGCGGTTTCGAAACCGCAGCGGGTAGCGGTGGCTTCCAGGGTGAGGCCGGGATCGTGGACGGGCCATTTCCAGCCGGAGACGGGTACGGTATTCTTGAATGAAAGGCCCTCTGCCTCCAACGACTTGATCCAACGTAGATCATGAAGATTCCTAACGCGAACCGCGCTGAGGTCTCCCTTCGCAAGCTACGCGACTATTGCCTGAATCCCATGCATGATGAAGGGAAGCACAAGGCCCGGGTCTTTGCGTCGGCGTTGGGAATGACCGCGGCTGATGCTGAGACTTGCGAGAGATCCTATTGGCGGCTGTCCGAACGCAGGATGCCCGAGCTGGTTACTTGGATGCCTACGGGCAGCGCTATGCAGTGGACTGCCCTGTGGAATGGCGGAGGAAGCGTGCAATAATTCGCAGTGGCTGGATCGTTGAGCATGGCTCGATGGTCCCACGGTTCACCAGTTGCTACGTCTTGTGAGGAAGGGCGGACATGGACGATACTCTTCAGCTCCTCGAAGTGGTGGCCCTGACCGTCGATCTCCCTGAGGTCAATCTCCGGCGAGGTCAAGTCGGTACCGTCGTGGACGTCCTCAGCGGGGGACGAGCCTTCGAAGTGGAGTTCTGCGATCGGGATGGGCGAACCTATGCCTCCCTCGGGCTTCTCCCCGATCAGGTCATGCCTCTTCACTATGCTCCTAAGGCGGCTTCGGCGGGGTCCCGCGAGTAAAGCGGGTTGCGCGTCTACGCCCATCGCTGAGCGCTCCTTCACTAGGCCTATTCACCGCTCCGCCGAGGGTGGCGTTCCGAAGGCCTCCTTCCACACCCGCCGGAGCTGGCGGGCGCTTTCGAAGCCGCAGCGGGTGGCTATCGCTTCCAGGGTGAGGCCGGGATCGTGGAGGAGGTCGCGGGCCAGCTCCAGGCGCAGGCGGGTGCGGTAGTCCTGGATCGAAATGCCCGTCGCTTCGCGGAAGGTGCGGGTGAGGTGGCGCGGCGAGAGGGCGGCGAGGGCGGCGAGATCCGCCAGGGTCGCCTTTTCGGCGGGATTGGCGATCAGCCAGTCCTGCACCCGGTGGACGCCGGGGTGGAGGTGCGTCCGGTAGTCCAGATACACGCTGTGCTGCTGGTGGGAGCCGTCGCGGCGCAGGTAAACGACCAGCTCGCGCGCGACCGCCGCCGTCACCCGCGGGCCGTGGTGGCGCTCGATCAGCGACAGGGTCATGTCGATCCCCGAGGCGATGCCGGCGCTGGTGGTGACCGGCCCGTCGTCCACGAACAGGCGGTTGGTGAGCACCCGGGCCCGGGGGAAACGGTGCTGAAGCTCACCCACACAGCTCCAGTGGGTGGTGCATTGGCGGCCGTCGAGGAGGCCCGCGGCGCCGAGCGGGAAGGCGCCCGTGCAAACCGATGCGATGTGGGCGCCGGCCTTGCGAGCCTGCCGCAGCCAAGGCAGGAGCACGGTTTCGGCCGCCGTGACCGCAACCATCCTGTATCCGGGGACGACCACCAGATCCTCGGCCACCAGCTCGGGGAGAGGCTCGAGGTCGGAGAGCCAGATCCCCTGGTCGGTACACAGCCGCGGCGTTGGGGCGCAGACGTGGACCCGATATTCCCCACCCTGAAGGTTCGCCTCGTGGAAGGCCTGAAGCGGGCCGGCCAGGTCCAGGACCTCCACGCCCGGCGCCAAGGCGAAGATTACACGGCGCACGGCATGGCGACGCTCGCCAGATCCTCGACCAGGGTGTCCACCTTGGCGATGCGGGCGAAACGCCCGCGCAGGACGAACTCCGTGCGGCGGAGGATCTCGTCCGTCGACAGCTCGTCGCCCGTGGCGGGATCGGCGATGGGGAAGGTCATCGTGGCCTCGGTGACGAAGTCCACGTCGTAGCCGAGGTCGGCGGCGAGGCGGGTGGTCGTCTCGCAGCACTGCTCGGTCTGGATGCCGGTGATCACCAGCCGCTCGACGCCCTTCTCCCGCAGCAGATCCTGGAGGTTGGTGCTGGTGAAGGCGTTGCGGGTGTTCTTGATCAGCAGGGGCTCATCCTCCTGGCGGACGAGAAAGTCCATCAGCTTGAAGTAGGGGCTGTCGGTAGTGAAGCCGTCGTCGGGATCCGTGTGGAGGACAAAGATCACGGGCAGGCCGGCGGTGCGGTAGGCCTGGACGAGCCAATCGATATTCTCTTCGAACTTCGGGCTGCTGCGCCGTTCCCAGCGGGGGCCGGCCTTGAAAGAGTCCTGGACGTCGATGACGAGCAGCGCGGAGCGGTCGATCGAGATTGCGGTTTGGGCCATGGGATTCGGTCTCCTGGATTGCGTTCGGGGGAAATCGATCTCCCCCGTGCAGCCCCATGGTAGCGGGGTCCGCGGCAGGCTAACAGGCCCGATCCAGGACGGCGAGCGGTCGGATCGGGCCACGGCGCCGGCAGGGCTACCAGTCCCGCGGCCGGAGGAACTCCTCGTAAAGACGCGCTTCGGGAGTCCCTGGCTCCGGGTGCCAGTCGTAGCGCCAGCGCACGAGCGGCGGCAGGGACATGAGGATCGATTCCGTCCGCCCGCCGGACTGGAGGCCGAAGAGCGTCCCCCGGTCCCACACCAGGTTGAACTCCACGTACCGGCCGCGGCGGTAGAGTTGGAAGTCCCGCTCGCGCTCGCCGTAGGCCATGGTTCTCCGCCGGTGGACGATGGGCAGATAGGCGGCGAGGAAGTGATCGCCGACGCTCCGCAAGAACTCGAAGCAACGCTCGAAGCCCCACTCGTTGAGATCGTCGAAGAAGATCCCCCCGATCCCGCGAGGTTCCTGCCGGTGGCGAAGGAAGAAATATTCGTCGCACCACTTTTTGTAGCCCGGATAGACCTCCGGCCCGAACGGCGCGCACGCCTCGCGGGCGACGCGGTGCCAATGGACGGCGTCCTCCTCGAAGCCGTAATAGGGGGTGAGATCGAAGCCGCCGCCGAACCACCAGACGGGCGCCTCGCCCGCCTTCTCGGCGATGAAGAAGCGGATGTTCATGTGCGTGGTAGGGATGTACGGATTGAGCGGATGGAAGACCAGGGAGACGCCGAGAGCCTCGAAGCTGCGCCCCGCAAGGTCCGGCCGGTGGACGGTGGCCGACGGGGGAAGCCCCGGGCCGTGGACGTGGGAGAAGCCGATCCCCGCCTGCTCGAAAACGGCGCCGCCGGTGAGCACCCGCGACCGGCCGCCGCCACCCTCCGGCCGCTCCCACGAGTCCTCGCGAAAACGTGCCGCGCCGTCCTCCGCCTCGATGGCCGCGGAGATGCGGTCCTGGAGGGAGAGGAGGTAGGAGCGGACGGCGGTAGTTGAGCTCAAAGACCGTCTCCAAAATAAAAGAGATTGACCAGCGAGTCCAATGCGATACGAAGTCGATCCAGGAGCCCAACGTAGCCGAGGATCGTCGGCCCTCTCCAATCTCTAGAGATGAAAAAGGTGGCTTCGACATGGAGAGAGTCGCCTTCATCAGCAATCAGAGAAAGTGGGAGTCGGATAAGTTGCCCACCGATGGTACCCAGCCGGGTACTGAGCCGCGTCGTCTGCTCTCTCAGGCCGAAGAAACCAAGCTCTTCAGCGACATCCACCTCAAGCGTCGAGAAGGCAGCTCCAGTATCGAGTTGGGCCAAGAGTCGCCGACTCAGGCCAGGAAACGCGACTTTCACGAAAACTTTGGCCGTAGGCTCAAGGAACTTCGGGTGTTGGTCGTAAAACCTGGCTCGACCTGAGGTGAAACGCCGCCCATCCAGGATGAGCATCATTAGATGAGGTGATGGATCAGCGGCTGCCGCTCGAATCGGAGCAGATCGAGCTTGGAGAGCAGGTCTCTAAGGGAATCGGAGGAGGCGACGAGGTTCTCCTCTACCAGAGCCACCCATTTCCCTTCGTAGTTGGCCCCATGTGTCTTGAGCCAGCGAAACTCAGGGCTGCGGTCGACATCCCTCTCGTCACTCCTCCTGACACGCGGAGGGCTGAGGATCTCCCGGATCTTGGATTCCGCAGGAACGAGTTCGCCCGCGGTCTCTAGAAGCTTCTTGGCCTCATAGATCTGCCCCTCCTCCACGAGAGACCGGATCTTTCCCTCGACCTTGAGGCCCTCATCCTCGTCCTCCTGGAGCTTTCTTGGCTTCTGAAGCTGGCTCATAGAACTATTCTACGACAGAGGACCCTCGCTTCAAGCCTACCCTCCCTCCTCCCAGACACCCGGGAAGACCCGATAATTTAGGAGCGAAGTATCTCGTGGATCGCAACGGCTCCGCTCTCGATCACCTGGATGGCGAGCTCGTGGCCGTACAGAAGGCTCATGCCCAGAAGAGGCTCGGCATCGGCAGATCCCACGGGTATGCGAAGGATGCGCCCACTCCAGAAGATCAAAGCTTCATAGATGTCGAAGGAGCTCTCACTTCCGTCGGCAAGCACACCCGGAGCCCGGCTTTGGAGATGTAGCCCCAGGGTTGCAATGGCATCGGGAGGCAGCGTGAGGGCGCCGTTAAAACCAGTGTCCACAATGGCTTCGATCTCAACGTCTCTCTGAGGCCCACGGATCTGGAGACGGACGACGGCCTCCAACTGATCGTTGACGCTCCCGGCAATCACGAGGCCGGCGCCGCTTGTCTGCGGCGATATCCGCCGAAGCGATAGAGGTAGCGTGAACCGACCCTGCGAAGCCAGATCTGCGCGTCAGGATGGCGGGCGGATAACCGATCGGACGCTGCAAGCTGATCCCTATCGATCTCGTAGTCTCCTGTCTCGATGTCGATGGCCACGATCTTGCCGTTGTCCGCAGGGTTCAGCCTCGGAAGAATGTCACGGTCGTAGATCTCGTCGCCGCGACGAGCAAATTCTTCCTTACTGTAGCGAGGTTGCATCGTGAAAGAAGACATGACTCAAGACTACCTCGTTTCCGCCGCCAAACCTACTCCCCCTCCGCCCGGATCGGGAACAGCTCGGCCTGGCGGCCCTGGCCGGGGCTGACGGGCACGCGGTAGTCGCCGGTCCAGCAGGCGGTGCAGTAGCTGTCGCGGGGACCGGTGACGGCGCTGAGCATGCCGTCGAGGGAGAGGTAGGCGAGGCTGTCGGCGGCGATGAACTCGCGGATCTCCTCGATCGACTTCTGGGCCGCGATGAGCTCGTCGCGGCAGGGGGTGTCGATGCCGTAGTGGCAGGGCCACTCGGTGGGCGGCGCCGAGATGCGGACGTGGACCTCGGAGGCGCCGCCGTCGCGCACCATGCTCACGATCTTGCGCGAGGTGGTGCCGCGGACGATGGAGTCGTCCACCAGCACCACCTTCTTGCCGGCGAGCAGCTCGCGCACTGGGTTGAGCTTGATCTTCACCCCGAAGTTCCGGATCGACTGCTTGGGCTCGATGAAGGTGCGGCCCACGTAATGATTGCGGGTGAGGCCGAACTCCAGGGGCAGGCCGCTCTCGCGGCTGTAGCCGATGGCGGCGTAGAGGCCGCTGTCGGGAACCGGCACCACGATGTCCGCCGCCGCCGGGGCCTCGCGGGCCAGCCGGGCGCCCATCCGCAGCCTGGTCTGGGCCACGGAGTCGCCGAAGTGGCGGCTGTCGGGCCGGGCGAAGTAGACGTGCTCGAAGATGCAGCGCGTGGGCTCGACGGGCTGCGCCAGGTGGTAGCTCTCGACGTGGCTCCTGCCGCCGTCGCGCGACACCACCACTTCGCCGGGCTCCAGCTCGCGCACCAGCCGCGCGCCCAGCAGGTCGAAGGCGCAGCTCTCCGAGGCGAAGCAGGGACAGCCGTCGAGGTCTCCCAGCAGGAGCGGCCGGAAGCCGTTGGGATCGCGCGCCGCGATCAGGCAGTGGTCGGTGATGAGAATCAGCGAGTAGGCGCCGCGCACCTCTTCGAGCGCCAGCATGAACGACTCGACGAGGTCCTGCCGCGGGTTGCGCGCCATCAGGTGGAGGATGACCTCGGTGTCGCTCGTGGTCTGGAAGATCGAGCCCTCGCGTTCCAGACGCTCGCGGATCTCGTTGGGATTGACCAGATTGCCGTTGTGGACGATGCCGACCGGGCCCATGGAGGTCTTGACCACGATGGGCTGCGCGTTGGCCACGACGCTCGATCCGGCCGTCGAGTAGCGGGTGTGGCCCAGGGCTCGGCGGCCGGGCAGGCGGGCGATGACCTTCTCCTTGAAGATGTCCGAAACGTGACCCATCCCCCGCTCCAGGTGGAGCTGGACGCCGTCCCACGAGACGATGCCGGCGCTCTCCTGCCCCCGATGCTGGAGGGCGTAAAGGCCCAGGTACGTCAGATTGGACGCGTCGTCACAGCCGTCGATGCCGAAAATTCCGCACATGGCTTCTCAAACAACGAAAGGGAAGACTCCGAAATTCTTCTACAGCCCCAACGCCCTCGGCAGCGCGGTCGACCAGACCTCGTGCAGCCGGGCGATGGGCGCGCTCAGCACCTCGCCGCCGCTCTTCACGATGAAACTCTCGCCGCCCGTCTCCCCGATCTCTCTTGCCGGGACTCCCGCCTTCTCCGCAGCCGCGAGCACCGGGTCGAGGGCCTCGGGGGCCATGGCGATGAGCGCCCGCCCCTGCGTCTCCGAGAAGAGGTCCGCGCCGGCCAGGGGAACGTCCACCCGGGCGCCCATCGGCCGCCGGCCGAAGCAGGCCTCGGCGAGGGCGATCAGAAAGCCGCCTTCGGAGAGGTCGTGCGCCGTGTGGAGATGCCCCGCTGCGACGAGGTCCCGCAACAGGCGGGCGAGGCGCAGCTCGGCGTCGAGGTCCACGGACGGCGGCCGGCCCTGCTCCAGGTCGTAGAGGAGCCGCAGGTAGGCGGCGCCGCCGAATTCGGAGCGGTCGTCGCCCAGCAGGACGATGCGGTCCCCTTCCTGCCGGAACCAGGGATCGGGCAGGCTCGCGAGGCTCGGAATCACTCCGACCATGGCGATGGCGGGCGTCGGATAGATCGAGGCGCCCTCGGTCTCGTTGTAGAAGGAGACGTTGCCCGAGATGACGGGCACGGCGAGCGCCCGGCAGGCCTCGGAGATGCCGCGCACGGCCTCGCGGAACTGCCAGGAGATCTCCGGCCGCTCGGGGTTGCCGAAGTTGAGGCAGTCGGTCAAGCCCACCGGCTCGGCGCCCACGCAGGCGAGGTTGCGCACTGCCTCGGCCACCGCCTGGGCGCCGCCCCGCCGGGGATCGAAGTAGCAGTAGACGGGGTTGACGTCGCAGGTCATCGCGAGCCCGGAGGGCGTGCCCTTGAGGAGCAGCACCGCGGCGTCGCCGCCCGGCCCCTGCACGGTGTTGGTGCGCACCGTGTGGTCGTACTGCTGCCAGATCCACCGCTTGCTGGCGAACTCGGGGGTGGCGAGGAGCTGCTCCAGGGCCTGCCGCGGATCGGAGGGCTGCGGCACCTCTGGGGCGCGCCAGCGCTCAGCGAGGTTCGTGGGCTCGGCCACCGGCCGGCGGTAGACGGGCGCTTCTTCCGTCAAAGGCTGGATGGGGATGTCCGCCGCCGTCTCGCCGTGCCAGGTGAGGAGGGCGCGGCCGGTCGAGGTGATCTCGCCGATGTCCGCCACCTCCAGGCCCCAGCGGCGGAAGACCCTTTCGACCTCCTCCTCCCGCCCCTTCTTCGCCACCAGCACCATGCGCTCCTGCGACTCGGAGAGCATCATCTCGTACGGGGTCAACCCCGGCTGGCGCAGGGGGACCTGGTCGAGGTCGAGGCGCAGGCCGGTGCCGCCGCGGCCGGCCATCTCGAAGGTCGAGCTGGTGAGGCCGGCGGCGCCCATGTCCTGAATGGCCACGATGGCGCCCGTGCGCATGGCTTCCAGGCAGGCTTCGAGCAGGATCTTCTCGGTGAACGGATCGCCCACCTGCACCGTCGGCCGCTTCTGCTCGCTCTCCTTGTCGAACGACTCGGAGGCCATGGTGGCGCCGTGGATGCCGTCGCGCCCCGTGCGGCTCCCGACATAGAGGACGGGATTGCCGGCGCCGCTCGCCCGGGCGTGGAAGATGCGGTCGCGCCGGGCGACGCCGAGCGCGAAGGCGTTGACCAGGATGTTGCCGTTGTAGCAGCGGTGGAACCCCGTCTCGCCGCCCACGGTGGGGATGCCCATGCAGTTGCCGTAGCCGCCGATCCCCCGCACCACGCCGTCAATGAGGAAACGCATGCGGGGCGCGTCGATCTCGCCGAAGCGCAGGGCGTCCATGCAGGCGATGGGGCGGGCGCCCATGGTGAAGATGTCGCGCAGGATGCCGCCCACGCCGGTCGCCGACCCCTGGTAGGGCTCGATGAAGCTCGGGTGGTTGTGCGACTCCATCTTGAACACCGCCACGAAGCCGTGGCCGACGTCGACCACGCCGGCGTTCTCGCCCGGCCCCTGGAGGACGTGCGGCCCCTCGGTGGGAAACTCCCGCAGGTAGATCTTCGACGACTTGTAAGAGCAGTGCTCGCTCCACAGGGCGGAGGTGATGCCGAGCTCGGTCCAGCTCGGATCGCGGCCGAGGATCTTCCTTAGGCGCTCGAATTCTTCCCCGGTCAGGCCGATCGAGCGCGCAGTTTCGGCATTGACCGCCGGCTCCGTCGCGGCCACCGTCATCTCCCGGCCCCCACATTCTGAAGATACCCGAGATGCCGGCTGCCGGCTTCGACGACGCTCGCGAAGAGCGCCAGGCCGTCCGTGTTGCCCAGCAGGGCCTCGGAGCAGCGCTCCGGATGGGGCATCAGCCCCAGGACGTTGCCGGCAAGGTTTGCGATCCCTCCGATGTTGCGCGCCGCGCCGTTGGGGTTGCTCTCCGGGGTGACGCGGCCGTCCAGTTCGCAGTAGCGGAAGACGACCTGGCCGCCCGCCTCCAGCGCGTCAAGCCGCTCGGGCGAGTCCTCGTAGTTCCCCTCGGCGTGGGCGATGGGCAGGCGTAGCACCTGTCCCGGCGCCAGCTTGCCGGTGAAAGGCAGATCCGTGCGCTCGGTCCGCAGATGCACGTCGAGGCACTGGAAGCGCAGGTTCTCGTTGCGCCGCATGGCGCCCGGCAGCAACCCCGCCTCCAGCAGCACCTGGAAACCGTTGCAGATCCCCAGCACCAGGCCGCCGGCCTCGGCGTGCCGCTTGACGGCGCCCATCACCGGCGACAGGGCGGCGAGCGCTCCGGCCCGCAGGTAGTCGCCGTAGGCGAAGCCGCCCGGCAGGACGATCAGCTCGCAGCCCTGGAGCGAGTCGTCCTGGTGCCAGAGGAACGCGGCCTCCTGCTGCAGCACGTGCTTCCAGACATGGTAGACGTCGTGGTCGCAGTTGCTGCCGGGGAAGACGACGACGCCGCACTTCACGGCCGTGCTCCTGCCTGGCCGAGGATCTCCACCGAGTAGTCCTCGACCACGGTGTTGGCCAGCAGCTTCTCGCACATCTCGCGCAGCTGCCCCTCGGCCGCCTGGGGATCCTGGGTGCCCAGCGAAATCTCGAAGCTCTTGCCGGCACGGACGTCGTTGACGCCCGGGAAGCCGAAGCGGGTGAGGGCGTCGCGGATCGCCTTGCCCTGCGGATCGAGGATCTCGCGCCGGGGATAGACCGTCACTCTTGCCTTCACGGTTGTTCAGACCTCCTAGACTTCCAGCCAGGGCGTCGGGTGAAACTGCTCGGTCACCGCCAGCCGCGCGGAGCAGCCCTCCCGGTCCAGCGCCTCGCCGATCGTGGCGGCGGCCAGGGCGGGCAGGTTGTTGGTGCGGGAGAGGTGATAGAGGGCGACCCAGCTCAGGCGGCTCCCCATCAGCTCGGGGAGGCCCTCCGCGGCCTCCCGGTTCGACAGGTGGCCGTGACGGCCGGCCACCCGCTGCTTCAGGCTCCAAGGATACGGGCCGTTGCGCAGCATGTCGAGATCGTGGTTGGTCTCCAGCAGCAGGACGTCCAGATCGCGCAACCGGCCCCAGGCGAGGCTGGTGCGGCAGCCGATGTCGGCCACCAGACCCAGGCGCCGGCCGAGAGGATCCTCCACCACGAAGCCCACGGGCTCCGCGGCGTCGTGCGGGATCAGGAACGGCTCGATCACGAACCCGGCCACCTCCCGCGGCTCTCCCGAACGGATCAACACCGCAGACCGGTAGCGGTCTTCCTTCAGACCCGCTCCTTCGCGGGTGCCAACGGTGGCCAGCAGGGGGACCTTGTACTTCTTGACGAAGGCGTCCGCTCCCCGGCAATGGTCCTGGTGCTCGTGGGTGAGGATCACGGCGGAGATGGTCTTCGGATCGACGTCGAGCAGCGCCATCCGCCGCGCCAGCTCGCGGCAGGAGAAGCCGGCGTCGATCAGGATGCGGCGGCCTCCGGACTCGACGATCACGGCATTGCCGCCGCTGCCGGAGCCGAGGATGCCGACGCGCAGGGGCGGCCCCTCCTGGCGGGGCGCCGCGGGCAGGGGACGAACCGGGAGCGGCGGGGGCTCAGGCGAGAAGGGCTCGGGAGGAGCAGGCGGCGGCGGTTCCGGGTGCAGAGGATCGGGCGCGAAGAAGCTCTGCTGTCCTGCCGCCTCCAACTGCCGCCGACGGCGGATGATCCTTTCCAAAGGGGACGCCACCTCCAGGAAAATACCACATTTTGTGGCTCGCCCAGGAGGCTGACCTAGAACTTGTATTCCTTGCCCTGCTCCAGATAGTCGATGTCGGGGTTGCACAGCCGCCCGATCTCCTCCTTGATCTTGTCGATGCAGGGAGGTTTCAGGTGGTGGACGAGGATGGGCACCCGCTTGTGCAGCTTCCGCAGCTCGGTCTCCAGGGTGCGGGGGGTCAGGTGAAGGGAGACGTCCGCCACCTGCTGCAGCGAGTTGTCGAAGCTGGTGTCGATGCAGAGGGCCTTGAGGTTCGGGGTGCGGTTGGCGATCTCCCAGAAGCGCTGCGTGGGCCCGGTGTCGCTCGACCACAGCACCGCGGCGCCGTTCTGCTCGATGAGAAAGCCGAAAGTGGGCACCGGATGGTCCACCGGGATGGGCGTGAACTTGACGCCGTCGATCACCACCGGCACCTCGCTTTCGAGCTCGAGGAAGCGTACCGACGGCACCAGATTGTTGGGCAGGCGGGTGAAGTCCGGCCAGGTTGCGTTGTTGAACATGTACTTGCGCAAAGCGTAGGTGGTGGGAGACGAGGCGTGGAGGTCGATGGCTCCATCGCTCCGGCCGAAGACGTTCTCGATGAAGAACGGCAGCGAGTTGGTGTGGTCCATGTGCGAGTGGCTGAGGAGGATGGAGTGCACCCCTACCTGCCGCTCGATGGAAAGGGCCTGGGAGAGCGAGCCGGCGTCCAGTGCGATCGTGCCGTTGATCAAAAGGCACGTCATCCTGCACTCCAAGCTCTCGCCGCCATAACCACCTAGCACCTGAATCAGCATATATAGAAACAGGATTGTATCTCTCGGCTGCCCGAGGGACAAGCAAGGGTGCTGAGCGAGGGATCGCGCAAGCGCTGGGAGCGCCGGCACTCCCAGGAAGAGGCTTAGAACCGGTACCCGATCCAGAACTCCGTGGCGAAGCGCCCCGAGTGCTTGAGGTCGTACGGCCGCGCGAAGTCCCAGTTGAAGTCCAGACCGAGAATGCGGGCGGTGAGGCCCCAGCCGTAGGAGGCCACGGCGTTCTGCAGCGCCCCGGTGTCCGAGTTGTAGAACCGGAACGTCTCGATGCCGTGGTAATAGGCGCCGCCGACGTCCATGAAGATCACGCCGCGAATCCCCTGGAAGGCCAGCACCGGCGTCGCGAGAACGTCGATCAGCGGGAAGCGGAGCTCGAAGTTGGCGAAGAACGCCCGGTCGCCCACCAGCGAGCGGAAATTGACGCCCCGCACCGTGTCGAGACCGCCGAAGTAGTAGGGCGGCGGCGCGTTGCCGTTCGACTCGCCGGCGAACAGGCGGAAGGCAAAGTTGCTGCGCTGGGTGAGGTGGATGTACTGCCGGATCTCGAGATCGGCGGAGGTGTACTTCGTGCCGCTCTGCTGGGTGTCCAACGCATAGGAGAGGTTCAGCCGCCAGCGGCGGCCGGAGATGGCGCCGTAGTTGTCGAAGACGGCGGAGTCTCCCATCCAGGCTCCCTGGATCAACGGGAAGTTATCGCGGAACGTGGGCGTGAAGCCGATGCTGCCGTCCTGGTTGACGAACGGGATGGCCTCCTTGCGCCAGAGATAGCCGACCCCGAGCTCCGCCCGCTGGTAGAATGAGAAGGGATAGACCAGGGAGGCGACGGCGCCGGTGATGGCGTAGTCGGTGCGCCCCTGGGTGGGGTTCAGCAGCGGATCGCCGGTCTGGAAGAACGTCCGGTAGTCGAAGGCCTCGAGCTGCCACTGCAGGCGGTGGGTGAGGTCGGCATAGGTAACGTCGAAGTTCGAGAAGCTGTCGATGGAGCTCAAGTTGGCGAAGATCCGGTGGTCGCCCAGATAGTCCGAGAACGAAAGCAGGATCCTCCCCTGGTAGCTCTGATCGCTGTTGACGCCGATGAAGGTCTGGGCGTCCTCCAGGAAGAACTTGCGCCCGTGGTACTTCTCTTTGTTGGCGTCGTCCAGGCTCACCTGGATGTCGGGCTCGAAGTGGGGCAGGTCCTTGGTCTCGGCGGGAGCGGCGGGGATCTCCAGCTTCTGGGGTTCCTTGACCGGCTCGTCGGTGTTGGCGACGTAGAGGTCGAAGCTCTGCCGCCAGTAGCCGCCGTAGACCACCCGTTCCGGGCCGTCGGTCTCCCGCAGCACGGTGGGCATGAAGGCGCCAGTGACCACGTCGGTGTGCTGGCGCAGCTTGCCGGCCGCCAGCTCGAGGCTGAAGATGTTCTCCGGACCGCTGCGGTCGGAGGTGAAGTAGAGCCGTTTGCCGTCCGGCGAGAAGGTGGGATCGTTCTCGTTCGACTGGCCGGAGGTGACCTGGTAGCGCGTCCCGGGATGGTCGAGGTCGACGCGGAAGATCTTGTTGCCGGTGCTGACCGTCGAGACGAAGAAAACGGACTTGCCGTCGGGCGAGAACGCGGGAGCGCCGTCGAAGACGTCGTCGTCGGTGATGTGGCTGATCTTCCGTGTCTCCAGGTCCAGCGCGAAGATGTCGAACTGACCGTTCTGCCAGCCGTAAAAGGCGACGGTGCGGCCGTCCGGCGAGTAGACCGGCGCGCCCTGCTGCTCGACGTCGAACATGTCGATGACGGTGTTGAGGCGCCCCGAGAGGACGTCGATGAGCAGCAGGCTGCGGCCGCGCTCCCGCTTGGCAAAGACGGCGAGCGTGTTGCCGTCCGGCGAGAAGGCGAGGTCGCGGCCCAACCGGCGGCCGGTCGTCAGCTCCTGGCAGATCAGGTACTGGTACTGGCTGGCGAAGCCGCGCGTCAGGTTGCGGATCAGGCGCCGGTTCTTGGCGTCGAACAGCACGACGTCGACCTTGCCCCGGTAGCCCGTCAGGGCGGCTACCAGGTCACCGGACGGCGAGGCCACCGGCGAGATCGCCTCGGAGCCGCCGGTGCGGTCCTGTTCGACACGGAAGATGCGGCCGAAGTCGGAGGGCTCGCCCGTTTGCACGAGCTGCGGCAGGTATTTCTTGCGCAGCCAGCGGCGAAACTCGATGTCGAAATCCTCCGGCTCGATCTTGAAAGTCCGCTTGATGGCCCGGTCCACCCGCGAGCCGATGGTGTTGCGCACCTCGTAGATGAAGTCGAGGAAGCCCTCCCGGCCCCAGCGCTCTTCAATGAAGTCGAAGACGGCGTGACCGAAGCGATAGGCGAAGAAGCCCTCCACCTCGCCGCGGGCCACGGACGGGATGCGGTCGTTGACCACCGCGTCGCGCAGGTACATGCGGTCGCGCTGCGACTCGTCCTTGGCCATGTAGCTCGCCATGCCCTCCATGAACCAGGTGGGAGGGCCGGAGGCGACCGCCTTGGCGAGGCTCCCCTGGAAGAGCATGTGGTACTGGAAGATGTGGGTCAGCTCGTGGCTGATGAGCTGGTAGAGCTCCGGGTCCGGCACGTCGATGGGGAGCACCATCCGGAAGCGGGCCGGGCTGGCGAAGGCGCCCACCCCCTCGGGGATGAAGTTGAGGAGGACGTTGTTCTGCTCGAACGCCGAGTGGGTGGCGAAGTAGATCAGCGGCACCGGGTCCTTGATCTGGAAATTGAACTCCCGCGACAGCTTGTCGTAGGCGCTTTCGGCGAAGGAGACCACCTTCTGGAGCTGCGGCTTCTCCTCCTGGTAGTAGTAGAGGTTGAAGTGCGGCGAGTGGTAGATCTCCCACTTGAAGTCGCGATACTGGATCTTGTTCTTGCTGAACCCCGCGCCCGCGATCAGGGCGCCGCCCCCGTAGTCCTGAGAGTAGAGGGGCGCGAAGGCGAGCAGCAAACCGGCGGCGAACAGCCCTGAAACGAACCGACGATGCATAGAGCGCGTCAACGGGATCTCCTTCTCTCCCCTATTGGGTGAACAGGATACGGCTGGCTTCGACCTCTTTTTGCGTGAACACGTTGACGATGCGATCCTCCAGCGACCGCAGGTTCTCGAACATGCCGGCCAGCGGATCCGTGTTCTCGCCCTCGAAGCTCTGGAAGTCCTTGAAGTTGTCCGTGTACAGCAGGGCGCCGGTCTTGCCATCGTAGACCTGCATCAGGATGTCGTACTGGAAGCCGGTCTGCTCGACCAGGACCTGCCGCAGATAGGTGCGGCCGTTGAAGGGGGAGACGTACTCCTCCGTGCGGTAGCCGGTGCGGTCCTGGATGTCGAAGTCGAGGGCGCCGGCCAGGATGAGGTCGACCTGCGCCCGCTCGCCCAGGGCGCGCCAGAAGTCGGTCTGCTTGGCGAGCTGCGCCAGGTCGTAGGTCGGGAAGTCCACGGGCCCGGGCTCGACGATCTTGAGCTGCGTCTCCCGCCGCAGGACCTTGATCAGGTAGCGGTCGAACTCCTTCTGCACGTCGATGTCGCGCCCCTTGATCTTCTGCGCGCCCTCCTGTTTGACCACCACGAAAGGAGTCACGGCCATGGACTTGCGGCCCTGGAGGTCGAGCCGCGCGCGCTGGGGAAGCTTCAGCTTGACCTCCACCGAGCCGGCCAGGGCCGGCAGGGCGGCCAGCGAGAGGAGGGTGGCGAGCACGAGCGGGCGATGATTCATGTCGTCCTTTCCTTCTTCCTTTTGGGTCCTGTGAACCAGCCTAGCAGGGCGGCCGTTTGTCCGCGGCCGGGGGCGGTGTGTCCTCCGGGGCGGACGGCTTCGGAGCCGGTGCCGGCGGGGGTGGGA
>JBAPYB010000638.1:0-10243 GCA_049284515.1 Thermoanaerobaculia bacterium | reverse complement strand
CCGCCGTGGAGCCGCTCCTCGCCGGAGCCCGCGAGCGTCGGGAGACGAGCGACTACCCGGCCGCCCTTTCCCTGCTCGCCGAGCGCGAAGTGGCGCTCCACCGGCTGGGCGCTCCCACCGCGGACTCGCGCTGGGGCAAGGGCTGGGTGCTCCGAGCGCGCATCCACCTGCATCAGGGCGAGCTCGCCGAGGTCTTCCGTTGGAGCGAACGAGCCGAGGCCGAAGGCGGGGAGGACTGGGGCGGCATTCTTTCGGAAGCGCTTCGCCTTCAGGGCGATGCAGCCCGTCGCCGCGGCGACCTCGACCGGGCAGCCGGCCTCTATGAGCGCTGCCTCGCTCTGCCCGACAATCCGCATGGCGCCGCCGCCAGCCTGTGGGGACTGGCCGACGTGGCCCGGCAGCGCGGCAGGACCCCGGAAGCGCGGGCGCTGCTCGACCGTTCGCTCCTTCTCTACCGCGCCATCGGCGACGAGCACGGGATCGCCGACCACATCCTCGGCCAGGCCGACCTCGCCCGCCAGCGCCGGGACTTCGTCGCCGCCCAGGATCTCTACTCGCAGGCCCGGGGCCGCTTCATCGCGCTCGGCAACCGTTATGGCATAGCCCGTGGCACCAACGGCCTGGGGGACGTGGCCCGCATGAGCAGCGACTTCTCCACGGCCCGCCAGGACTACTCACGCTCGCTCGCGTTGCTCGAAGAGCTACGCTCGGCGGACGCCGTCTTTCCCCGCCTGAACCTGGCGCTGATTCACCTTGCCGAGAGCCACTTCCGGGACGCGAGAGAGATCTTTGAAGAGAGCCGGGAGATCCTCGAACGCCGGGGTTGGGGCGGCCTCCTCGCCGCCGTCCACTTGGGCCTCCTGGCCTGCTCCGCCCATTCTCGTGACAACAAAGCCGCGGACGATCACCTGGAACACGGCCGCGCCGCCCTCAGCGCCAGTACCGCCCTCGACCCCGACCTCGCCGCCTGTGCCGAGCTGGCCGGCCGCCTCCTGGGGCGGGCCGGACAGGCCGCCCGAGCCGCCGAGGCCTATGCGATCGCGGCAGCTCAGTGGAAGGGGCTGGGGGATGCGGAGGGCGAGCAGCGGGTGGCGCGGTTGTTCCTGCACCAGCCGTGAAGCTTTGTTCAGCGCGTCTTTGCCCGCCTCGGTTCCAGGGTCACGACTCGCCGCCGGTCCTGCCCTTCATGGGCCTTCGCGTCACGGTACAGGCGGTGTACGTCGAAGTCAAAGCGCTCCGCGTAGGCTTCCCGAATGGCCCTCACTTCTTTGATGATCTCGTCTTGTGCCACAATCATCCCCCCTTCACCAACCCGGTCAGCTCCGGGCTTCCCGGGAACCGGTTCATCGCGTAGCGCAGCAGGTTCGAGGCGGTGCGGGGATCGTTGAGGATGCGCAGGGTCTTCACGGCTTCGGCGTAGGCCAGGGGGGTGGCGTTGACCTCGGTCATCTTCTGCAGCAGGGGGGCGACTTCGGGTGTCCGGCCGATCAGGGCGTAGAGGATGGCCAGGCTGGAGTAGCCGCGGACGTTGTCGGGGAAGAGCTCGATCTCTCTCTTGAATTCCGCCTCGGCGCCGGCGGCATCCCCCTGATCCGCCAGGATTTTGCCGTGAATGAGGTGGAGGCCGCGGATGAGGTCCGGGTCCTTGGCCTCCCGCTGGTCGTAGACCTCCTGGGCCTTGCGCACCATGTCCAGGGCGCCCGGGTCGTCGTGCTTGGCGTGCAGCACCTCGGCCAGGGTGATCATCGGGCCTACCCGCAGGCTCTGGTCCGTCATCGCCTCCCGCGCTTCGCGCTCGGCCAGGTCGAGCTGCTTGCGCTGCACCGCGATGTTCGCCAGCAGGCCATGAGCGAAGGACGGATGGGCGGCCATCGCCATCTTGGCGTGGACCTCGGCGTCGTCCAACCGGCCGAGATCGAAGAAAAGGGACGCCGCGGCCACCGCGATCTCCGGCGAGCCGTTGGAGATCTTCAATCCCTGCCGGAAAGCGCTGAGGGCATCCTCCGTCTTCCCCATGCGCTGCAGGGAACGGCCGAGGAACTCCCAGGCGTCCACCATCTTCGGGTTGTCGGCGATCACCCGTTGGAAGGCGACCGCCGCGGCCGGGTAGTTCTTCTGCGACGTGAGCTGGAACCCGGCCCGCAGGTCCTTGAGGGAGCCGATCTTGGTCCGCGGCGACGGCAGTGGTCCCTGGGTGGGGGCGCCGCCCGAGATGTAGCCCAAGGCCGCCATGGACTGGCGGGTCGCCTCGTCCACCGCCGAGGGCGGCGCGAGGTTGCGATCGAAGCCCGCCAGCTCCTTTTTCATGTCTGCATAGATCCGCCGCTCGTCGCGCAGCACGTTGGTCGTCTCTTTCGGGTCTTTCGTGCGGTCGTAGAGCTCGGGATCGGGGCTGTCGATGAAGTGGTTCTGGGCGTCGATCAGCGAGAACAGCTCGCTCCAGCCGAAGTGCAGACGGGCGTAGAAGGTCTCGGAGTAGATCCGCCGCGGCGGCACGTTGGCGGCCAGCAGCGAGACGCCGGGCATCGGCTTCGGCACCTCGAGGCCCAGCAGGCCGAGGACGGTGGGCGCCACGTCCAGGAGCTGCACCGGCCGGCCCGTGGTCCCCCCCGCCTGCTGGGCCTTGGGCAGCTTCACCATCAAGGGGACGTGGATGGCCTCGTTGTAGAGCAGCACGCCGTGCTCGTCCTCGCCGTGGTCGCCCAATCCCTCGCCGTGGTCGGAGAGGAGCACGACGAGGGCGCGGTCGTAGACGCCCAGCCGCTTGAGGTCGTCGATGAGCTCGCCCACGATGTGGTCCGCCGTGGCGATCTCGCCGTCGTATTTCGACGGGTAACGCGACGCGTAGGGCTCGGGCGGCGCGTAGGGCGTGTGGGGCTCGTAGATGTGGAAGAAGAAGAAAAAGGGCTGGTCCTTCACCGACTCCAGCCAGGGACGGGACAGCTTCAGCGTTTCGGTCCCCGGCCGTTGCAGGCCGCCCAAACCCGTGGTGGAGCGGAACTCGATGCCGTCCTCGTAGAAGTCGAAGCCGGTCGAGATCCCCGATTTGCCTTGGAGGACGTAGGCCGAGACGGCGCCGCCCGTGGCATAGCCCGCCTTCTTGAGGATCTCCGGCAGGAACGGCAGGGCGCCGCTCCGGATCTTCGCCGCGTCGAGCTTGTAGCCGACATTGTCCCGCACGCCGTGAACCGCTGGCAGCACGCCCGTCAGCAGCGTCGAGTGGGATGGCAAAGTCAACGGTGTCGTCGAGTAGGCGCGCTCGAAGAGAACGCCCTCCCGCCGCAAAGCGTCGAGCGCCGGGGTCTCCACTCCCTTGTAGCCATACGCCGGGACGTGGTCCGCCCGCAGGGTGTCGATCGAGATGAGGACGACGGGCGTGCCCTTGGGCACGTCGACGGGGCCGGCGGCCGTGTTGGTGTGTCGGCAGGCGGCGAGGAGCGCGAGGAGGAGGAGGAAGACCCTCAACACCCCGGCCCTCTTCTCCCGCCCCCTCCCACCCCCCACACCGGGAGAAGAGGGAGAAAAGCAAAGAAGGGGCGGAAAGGACAGCAGGGACCCCAAGGACGAAAAGCAAGACAGCTTCAACCGGGTTCCCCTCTCCCGGTGTGGGGGGTGGGAGGGGGCGGGAGAGGGGATAGGGGTGAGGGTCTTGGGCGGGGGAGCCTGTCTCTTCATCTCTATTTCACCTGCCGTAGAAACGCCTTCGCCTTCTCGATGTCCGGGCCGTAGCGGGCCGGGGGCGCGCCGGCGGCGAACTGGGCGAGGGCTTTGCGGGCCTGGTCGATCTTTCCCTGCTCGGCGGCCTTGGTGCCCAGGTTCCAGAGGGCGTCCCAAAGATCGGGTTTGAGGTCCACCGCCTTCTGCCAGGCGTCCAGGGCCTCGCTTTTCTGGCCGAGCTGGTATTGGGCCACGCCGAGGTTGTTCCATGCCAGGGGGAGCTTGGGGTTGAGCTCCAGGGCGCGGCGCGAATGGTTGCGAGCCAGGGCCCAGTGGCTCTGGCGCAGCTCCACCAGCCCGAGCTGCTCCCAGGCCGAGGGATCGTCCGGCTCCGATTTCAACAGGCGCTGCAAGATCTCGAAGGCCTCCTTCTGGCGGCCGGCCTCCGAGAGCGCCAGCGCATAGGCGTTGAGCGACTGGGGATCGCCGCTCGCGGTCAGGGGGCGCAGCACGTCGATCGCCTCTTTCGTCCTCCCGAGCTCGGAGAGGGTCAGCCCGAGCTGGCGCAGCAGCGAGTCGGAGACCGCCCCGATCTTGCGGGCGTTGAGCATGGCGTCCAGCGCTTCCTGCGTCTTCCCCTCCTGGAGGAGCGCTTGGGCGAGCAGCGACTGCCCGAGGGCCATCGACGGGCGCGCCGCCACCAGCTCGCGCGCCAGGCGGACGGATTCCTCCACGCGGCCGCGCATGTAGAGGTCGATCACGTCGTGGACTTTGGCGTCGAGCGCGATCAGGCGCTTCGGATCGTCGTCGGGTCCATAGCTCGACTTCGACGCCGCCGTGCCCACGAGGTAGCCGAGGCTGAGCAGGCGGGCGTCGTCCTCCGGCCGGGTGGCCTCCCGCCGCGGCGGCCAGGCGGATTCCTTCGGCAGCGCGGCGAAGATCCCCCTCGCCGCCGTGCGCTGCTGGTCGATCAAGTTGGTGCGCTCGCCGGGATCCTTGGGCAGCGCGTAGACCTCGGGCAGGGGGAGGGAGATCCACTTCGTGCCGTTGCGCAGCAGACCGCGCAGCGGCGCCCAGCCGCGGTTGAGGGTGGCGGAGAGGGACTCGAAGTAGGAGTCCGAGGCCTCCCCCGCCGCGGCCGGGGGCGCGAGGAGCGACCGGCCTGGCCGGCGCAGCCCCCGGGGGGCGGGGGAGTCGATGCCCGCGGCTTGCAGGACGGTGGGGAAGATGTCCACGTGGCGCGCCGGGCGGGCGTCCCGGCCGGGCGTGATCCCCCGTCCCCAGACGACGAGCGGCACCTTGAGCGTGGCCTCGTAGGCGAAGAGGCCGTGCGACTGCTCGCCGTGCTCGCCGAGGGCCTCGCCGTGATCGGCGGTGACGATTACCAACGCGGGCACGAGCGCCGGCTTCTCCTTGCCGTCCAGGAACGGACCGAGCAGCGGCGCCAGGAAGGAGTCTGCGGCAGCCACCTCGCCGAGATAGGGATTGTCCTTGAAACGGGAGGCGAAGGGCTCGGGCGGCGCGTAGGGCGCATGCGGATCGTAGAGGTGGACCCACAGGAACCGCGGCTTCCCCTTCTGCCGCTGCCACCACGCGAGGGCCAGGCGCACCACCTCGTCGCCCCGCCGCTCGGCCATCAGGAAATCGTCCTCGTGGAGCCCCTTGGGATAATGGTCGTCGTAGACGTCGAAGCCGCGGTTGAGCCCGAACTGCGAGTCGAGCGGGAAGGCCCCCACGAAGGCGCCCGTGGCATAGCCCGCGCCATGCAGCACGGTGGCGAGCGTGGGAACGCTCGCCGGCAGCCGGAAGCCGCTGTTGTCGCGCACGCCGTGCTGGAACGGATAGAGGCCGGTGAGGATGTTGGTATGCGAAGGCAGGGTCACCACGTTATGGGCGTGGGTGTCGACGAACACCCGGCCCTGCCCCGCCAGCCGGTCGAGCACCGGCGTCTGAGAGCGGCGGTTGCCGGCAAACCCCGGAGCGTCCGCCCGCAGGGTGTCGATGGTGATGAGGACGATGTCACCACGATTGCCGGGGGCGGCCGGCCGCGCCGGAGCCTTCGCCGCGCGCGGCGCCGCGAACGCCAAAGCGAGGACGGCCAGCAACGCGAGCGATGCAAGAAGCCACTTCGACATAGCCAGGGATTGTAGCAGCGGGGGGCCCGGCGGCTTGAACGCCGCCAGCCGTGTCACCTCCTGACCGGCCCGCCAGGAGGCTCGGGTGGTATCATCTTGGAGCCGAGGGGCCTTGTCATGCACATCATTTCCCGCAAGGCCCTGCGAGAATTTTGGGAAAGTCACCCCGAGAGCCAAAGCCCGCTGAGTCGTTGGTATACCATCATCAAGAAGAGCGTATTCAAGGACTTCAACGAGCTGAGAACGACGTTCCCAAGCGCTGACTGGGTGGAGGGACTCGTAGTCTTCAACGTTGGAGGCAACAAATACAGGCTGATCGCCGCCATCCACTTCGATCGCGGCAGAGTCTACGTCCGGCATGTCTTGACCCATGAGGACTACGACCACGGAGCTTGGAAGTCATGACCCCATTGCTCGAAAGAACCCGAGAACACTGGCAAGCCATCGAACCTCTGCTGACGATCCGCGATGAGCCGGACTATGCTGCCGCCATCGAGCTTCTGGACACCCTGCTCAGGGAAGTCGGCGACGACGAGCAGCATCCGCTGTACAGGCTCCTCGACACCCTGGGTACTCTCGTTCACGCCTACGAGGAGGAGCACGTCCCGATCCCAGAAGCCAGCGGACCGGAGGCTCTGGAATACCTGATGGAAGAGCACGGCATCGGACTCGAGGACCTGCCAGAGCTCGGAGGGCCCAAGGCTGTGCATGCGATCCTGGCGCAGGAAAGAGAGTTGCACCTTGGCGAGATTCGGGCTCTCGCCGAGCGCTTTGGGGTCTCACCGGCGGTATTTATCTGACTTCCTGATCACTCAGACTAATCTCTGTCCCTTCGCTTTACCTCCGCAGCCGGCTCACCACCGGCTGGAGCTTCTCCACCAGGGCCGGCAGGTCGAACAGCTCCAGGCCCATGCCGGAGAGCAGGTTGAGCCCGCCGGCCTGGCCGGAATGGGGCTCGAAGCGGTGGACGACGCGGGCCCGCAGCGCAACGGGCTCGGCGCCAGGGAGGGGCGGATAGAGCTCCACCACCACCGACTCCTGGATGCGCGCCGGATGGAGCGTCGAGACGAACAGACCGCCCTGGAGAATGTCGCGCTGGTAGACCTCCAGGAACTCTTCCGCCGAAACGAAGTGGACGCTGAAGGCGCCTTCTCCCACCGGCCGCGGCGCCGGTCGCGGCTGGAACTGCGGCGGTGCCGGAGGCGGTGCAGCCACGGGCCCGGCGAACGGCTCGAAGGCCGGAGGTGGCGGCGAGGGAGGGGGATTGGGAGGCTCCGGCAGCTCCGGCTCGGACCATGTCTCTAGCGCCTCCAGGGTCTCCGCTGGGTCCAGCGGGGACGGCGCCTGGGGGATCTCCTCGGTGACCCCAACCATGCCCGACGGGAACAGCTCCCGCACCAGCTCTTCCACTGTTAGGAAGCGCACGCCCATGCCCGATTGGGCGATCCGCGCCAGGTCGCCGCGGATCTTGCGGGCATGGGCCACCACGCCCTCCACCATGAAGCCGCGATCGCGGTCCACGATCTCGATGCGAATGCGCGAGCCCCCGCCTACGGGACTGTTGGTGGCGATGAACATCCCGGTCACCGAGATGTTGGTCGTATAGCCAATATAGGCGGTGGGGTCTCCCCGCTTCCAAAAGCTCACCTGCACACGGCGGGGACGGCGGACGGCTCGGCGTCTGGACATCAAGGATCGATTGTATCGTGCCGCGGCGAAAATTCCTTGCGGGGCTCCCCCCTTGCCCATACGATGTCCCGCGATGGACGATCTGGAGACGATCGTGGCGGCGAAGACCGCCCCTGGAACGGCCGCGATGACCGTGGCCGCCTGCGCCGGGGACGGCTCCGTGCGGATCGAGACCCGGCCCCGCCCCAGCCCCGAGCCGGGCGAGATGGTGCTGCGGCTGCATGCCGCCGGCCTCTGCGGCACCGACCTCTTCAAGCTGCGCCATGCCACGGTTCCCGACGGCACCGTGCTGGGCCATGAGGTGGTGGGCTCCGTTGTGGCTCTCGGCGAGGGCGTGGCGGGCTTCCGGCTGGGAGACCGGGTGGTGGTGCCCCACCACGTGGCCTGCGGCGAGTGCGACTTCTGTCTGCGGGGGAGCGAGCCCTCCTGCCCGGCATTCCGTGAGAACCTGCTGGTACCCGGCGGCTTCAGCGAGTGGGTGCTGGTGCGGGAGCGCGCCGTGCGCCTGGCCGCCTTCGGCCTGCCGCCGTCCCTCCCGGACGAGGCCGCCGTCTTCCTGGAGCCTGCCGCCTGCGTGCTGCGCGGCATCCGCCAAGCCCGTCTGCCCGGGACGGCCCTGACCGGCCTGACGCCCGGCTGCGTGGCAATTCTCGGCGGCGGCAGCATGGGCCTCCTCCACCTGCTCGTTCTCAAGGCGATCCATCCCGGCTTGCGGGTGTTGGTCTCCGATCTTCTGGAGGAACGGCGGGAGCTTGCCCGGCGGCTGGGAGCAGATTCCGCGGTCCCCCCCGATACGGCCCGGGGAGAGGTCACGGCCCTCTCCGATGGGCGGGGCGCGGACGCGGTGTTCGACACGGTGGGCGGTGCTGGCCTGCTGGAAACCGCCCTGGCCTTCAGCCGTCCGGGCGGCGCGGTGGTCCTCTTCGCCCACGCGGACGGCGGAGACGGCCGCGCCGCCTTCGATCTCAACGCCTTCTTCAAGAGCGAGCGCCGGCTGATCGCCACGTATTCGAGCGCCCTCGCCGAGCAGCGGGAGGTCTACCGACTGCTGGTGAGCGGCCGGCTGGACCCCTCGCCGCTCGTCACCCATCGCCTCCCCCTCTCCCGTTTCGTGGCGGCGGTCGAGCTCGCCCGGGAGCGGCGGGCGGTGAAAGTCCTGCTGGTGCCTGACGAGGAGCTGCCCTGAGCCTCATTACGCTCCCCGCGCGCCAGACCACGGCGTTCCTGCTGGGTCCCGAGCGGCTGGAGCTGCGGGACGTGCCCGTGCCCGCTGCGGGGCCGGGAGAGATCCTGCTGCGCGTCGGCGCCGCCACCACGTGTGGCACCGATCTCAAGGTCTTCCAGCGCGGCGGGCATCCCCGCATGCTCAAAGCCCCGACGCCCTTCGGCCATGAGATGGCCGGCACCGTGGCTGCCGTGGGCGAGGGAGCGGAACGCTGGCAAGCCGGCGATCACGTGGTGGTGGCCAACTCGGCACCCTGCGGCGTCTGCGAGTGGTGCTCGCGGGGCCGAGAGAACCTGTGCTCGGACCTCCACTATCTCAACGGCGCCTTCTCTGAGTACCTCCTCGTGCCGCGGCGTTTCGTGGAACGGAGCACCTACCGGTTGCCGGCGCTTTCGGCAGATATGCCTTTCGAGATCGCGGCTCTCGCCGAGCCGCTCGCCTGCGTGCTCCACGGCCTGGAGATCTCGTCGCTGGAGCGGGCGTCGAGCATCGTCGTCTACGGCGGCGGCCCCATCGGCCTGCTGTTCGTGGACGTCCTCGCGAGCTCTCCCGCCGACTTCCCCGCCGGCGGCGAGCATCACATCGTCCTCGCGGACCCGAACCCCGCGCGCCTGGAGGCCGGCGCGGCCCTGGGGGCGCACGTGGTCGTGCAGGTCGACCGCGATGGCGGCGAGGCCTCGCGTCTCTGCAAGACCTCGCGCACCGGCGACGGGTTCGACGTCGCCATCGAGGCCACCGGCTCTCCCGCCGCCTGGCAGGACGCCCTCGCCTCCGTGCGTCCCGGCGGCCTGGTGCAGCTCTTCGGCGGCTGTCCCCCGGGCACCACCGTGCCGCTGGATACTCACCGCCTCCACTATTCGGAAATCACGGTGAAAAGCGCCTACCACCATCGACCGGCGACGTTCGAGCGGGCGCTGGCCCTGCTGGCGGGCGGCACGCTCCACCCCCGCGTCCTCCTCTCCGCCGAGCGCCCCTTGGCGGAGCTCGAAGCCGCCCTGCGGAGCATGCGGCGCCGGGAGGCGCTCAAGGTGGTGATCCGGCCGTGATCAGACCGGCTTCAACTGCTCGCGGACCTGGGAGAGCGTATAGGTCTTCTCACTCTTGGAACGTTGTTCCAGGAGCTCCGTCCTCACCCCAACTCTCCTCTCGATCCAGCCCGTCTCTCAGAGTGGTGTCCCAGACTCTCCGCTCGTCTTGAAGAGATCGCCAGGCTTCAGGATCTTCTTGAAGTTTCGCGTACTCGGCATCGAGTTCATCGAAGAGCCGCATGCGCCGGTCCTTCTCGATCATGTTCTTGCCCATCGCAGAGACCTCCTGCCTGCAAATCATCCTACAAGACCCACCTTAGGGCTTGTCGCAGAATAACTGTGCCAGTCCTCCCAAAGCTCAGCCCCGAAGGGTGCGGCAGCGTAATAGGGGTAGGGAGGACCGGTTGAGTTCCCGGCCCCCCCTCCCTCCGAACCGGACGGGCGGATCTCCCGCATCCGGCTCTCCAGTCGGTGGTTTTACCTCAAAGAGGATTGATGGCCTGACCGTA
>JBAPYB010000637.1:0-51050 GCA_049284515.1 Thermoanaerobaculia bacterium | reverse complement strand
CCCCTCCAGACCCGCCCCTACTCGAAGCAAAGTAAAGCGCTTTATGGGGAAGGTCTTGGGTGGGCGGGGGTGAGGCCCTGGGGATGCTCCCTCAGGGTCCCGCCGGCTTCAGCCGGATCTCGACCGGCGCTCCGGCTCCGCCGGCGGAGGGTCCATGCCCGGACCAGTGTCCGGACTCGGTGGCGGCATGGCTCAAAGACTCGGACCGGTACCACGGCTCGCATGCCAGAATGCAAGGATCACGATCTTCCCGGGGCCCACTAGGTAGTAGATGTGGTACCTGACGCGAGACAAGAAGAGGCGGCGCAAGCCAGGATAACGGGCTGTGCTCGCCTTGGCGCCCACGCCCGGCTGACGGGATAGAAGTGACGTCGCTTCCTGAAAGTCGATGCGAATGGCGTCCGGTGCGGCTGGCCGGTTCTCGGCCCACCACGCCGCGGCCCGCTCGATCTGTGCTGCGGCCCGAGGCGTGACCTCGACTTTGAGCATTTTGCTCAAGCGATCCGTCGCAGGCGCTCGATCAGCTCGTCTGCGGAGATAGTATCGCCGCGGTCGGCTTCTGCGATGGACTCCAAAAGCTCGGCCTCGAGCTCCGGCGGTACTTCGAAGGTCTCGTCTGCTTCACGGACGAGAATTGTGACTATTGCGCCCTCGGGCAGAGCTTCTCCCTCCACCACCACTTTTCCATTCACGACGGTACCGGTAGCGAGTTGCATAGGCTCCCATGATACACCGCCCGCAGACCGCCGGCGTTCCCAAGGCGGCAGTCGATCTCGGCGAGGGGCTGGCGGAGGGTGGGCACGCGGGGGCGTGTATCCAGGACGAGATCAGGAGGAGGTCTCGGCTGACATCTGTCACCCCAAAGTCCTGACAACTCTCCCTGGGCTCCTCCGCTCGAAGCTCCCAGAATGCCTCCAGATGTTCAAACGGAGGATGCCAATGACCATTCAAAGACAGATCGACGACGAGCGGCCGCTCGCGGAGCTGCGCGGGGCGGTCAAGAAGTACGGCGCCGTCACCGCCCTGGCGGGGGTCGATTTCGCGGTGCGGCCCGGCGAGGTGGTGGCCCTGCTGGGACCGAACGGCGCCGGCAAGACGACGGCGGTGCAGCTCCTGCTGGGGCTCATCCGGCCGAGCGGCGGCGAGGTGCGGCTCTTCAACCAGGACCCGCGCAGCGCGGCGGCCCGCGTGCGGGTGGGCGCCATGCTCCAGGTCTCCAAGGTGCCGGAGACCCTCAAGGTGCGCGAGCACGTCCACCTCATCTCCAGCTACTACCCCAATCCCCTGCCGGAGGCGGAGGTGATGGCGGCGGCCGGGCTCGCGGACCTGGAGGAGCGCCTGTTCGGCAAGCTCTCCGGCGGCCAGCGCCAGCGGGTGCTCTTCGCCCTCGCCCTGTGCGGCGATCCCGACCTGCTGTTCCTCGACGAGCCCACGGTCGGCCTCGACGTCGAGGCCCGGCGCGCCTTCTGGTCGGTGATCGAGGGCCGGGCCGCCGAGGGACGGTCGGTGCTCCTCACCACCCACTACCTGGAGGAGGCGGACGCCCTGGCGGACCGCATCGTCCTCATCAGCCGCGGGCGCATCGTGGCCGAGGGCACGCCGGCGGAGATCAAGGCCCGCGTCGCGGGACGGAAAATCCGCTGCCGCACGACGCTGACGCTCGCCGAGGCCTCCGCCCTGGCCGGCGTGCGCGCGGCGCGGCGGGAAGGCGAGTTGACGGAGGTGTTCACCAACGACGCGGACCGCGCCGTGCGCGAGCTGCTGCAGCGGGACCCGGCCCTCTCCGGCCTCGAGGTCGAAGGCGCCGATCTGGAAGAAGCATTCCTCGCCCTCACCGGGGCGGATTCGAACGAGGAGGTGGCGGCATGAGCACCCTGACGACGGCGACGACGACCATGACAGCGACGAGGACGGCGATGACGAGGACGGCGATCCCGGCCGGCCGGCGGAGCCTCCTGCGGATTTTCGCTCTCGAATCCCGGTACGAGTTCATGAAGCTGCTGCGGATGCCGGCCTACGTGCTGCCGACGCTCATCTTCCCGCTGGTCTTCTACATGCTCTTCGGCGTGGCCCTCCGGCAGGGGCCGCACGGACCGTTCAACTTCCCCACGTACCTGATCGCCACCTACGGCGCTTTCGGCGTGATGAACGCGGCCCTCTTCGGCCTCGGCGTCGGCCTGGCGGTGGAGCGCGGCCAGGGGTGGCTGCTGTTCAAACGGGCGACGCCCATGCCGCCGCTCGCCCCGTACCTGGGCAAGCTCGTGATGTGCATGCTGTTCGGCGCGATCATGGTCGGCTGGCTCTTCACCCTGGGGGCCACGGCCGGCGGCGTGCGGCTGCCGCTCGGCACCTGGCTGTCCCTGGCGGGCGTGCAGATCGTGGGAGCCATCCCCTTTGCCGCCTTCGGCCTCGCCATCGGCTACTGGGCGGGACCGAACTCGGCGCCGGCGATCCTCAACCTCATCTCGCTGCCCGCGGCCTTCGGCTCCGGCATGTGGATCCCCATCCAGGTCATGCCGGGCGTGGTGAAGAAGATCGCCCTGTTCCTCCCCCCCTATCACTATGCCCAGCTCGCCCTGAAGACGATCGGCATGGACGATCACAGAGAGTCGGCGGGGCAGGGAGTGATCGTGCTGGCCGTCTTCACGCTCCTCTCGCTGGGGTTCGCCTGGCTGGGCTGGCGGCGGGACGAGGGGAAGACGTTCGGCTAGGCGCGTAGGATATGTCGCCATGCGCCTGCGCCTCCTCCCCGACCACTCCGAAAAGGGCTGGACCGCCTACGTCTGGCTGGTCTACCTCGCGTTCGTGTTCACCCCGCCGGTCCTGGGGAGGGCCTCGGCCCTCCAATGGGGGCTGACCCTCGCGGGCGCGGCGGTTTTCCTGGTGCTCTACTTCGCGGCGCACTGGCTGCACGACCGCCGGATCTGGTGGTGCATCGCCGGCATCCTGCTGCTGGGTATCGGCTTCGCGCCGTTCAACCCTGGAGCCAGCACCTACTTCATCTACGCCGCCAGCTTCGTCGGCTATACGGGGACGCCCCGGGTCGCTCTGCGGGGCCTCTTTCTCGTTCTGGCCGCGGCGGCGCTGGAGGCCTGGTTGTTTCACCTTCCTCCGTTCTTCTGGTTTCCGGCGGCCCTTTTCTCCCTCATCGTGGGCGGCGCCAACATCCACCAGGCCGAGGCCTCGCGGACCAACGCCAAGCTGCGCCGGGCCCAGGAGGAGGTGGAGCATCTGGCGAAGACGGCTGAGCGCGAGCGCATCGCCCGCGACCTCCACGACCTGCTGGGCCACACCCTGTCGCTCATCACGCTCAAGGCCGAGCTGGCCGGCAAGCTCGTCGAGCGCGACCCGGAGCGCGCCGGCCGCGAGATCCGCGAGGTGGAGCGCATCTCCCGCGAGGCGTTGCGGGAGGTGCGGACGGCCGTGGCCGGCTACCGTTCGCAGGGGTTGCCCGAGGAGATCACCCGGGCGCGGCTCGCCCTGGAGGCGGCCGGCGCCACCCTCGAGTACTTCGCCCAGCCCGTGAACCTGGAGCCCGCCCAGGAGACGGTGCTCGCCCTCGCCCTGCGCGAGGCGGTGACCAACATCATCCGCCACGCCGGCGCCTCGACCTGCCGCATCGCCCTGGAGCAGACGGCGGCGGAGACCCGGCTCGAGGTGTGCGACGACGGCCGCGGCGGTGGAGCGCCGGAGGGCATCGGCCTCGCCTCCATGCGCGAGCGGGTGGAGGGGCTGGGCGGCCGGCTGGAGAGGCGGGCCGGGACGGGAACGTCGCTGTTGATCACCCTGCCGCGCCGGCCGGCGGAAAGGCAGACGGACACGAGGATCGAGGAGACGGCGTGATCCGCGTCCTCCTCGCCGAGGACCAGTCGATGGTGCTGGGAGCCCTCGCCGCCCTCCTGGACCTGGAGCCGGACATCGAGGTGGTGGGCCGCGCCCACGACGGCCGCGAGGCCCTGGAGCTCCTGGAGAAGACCCGGCCGGACGTGGTGCTCACCGATATCGAAATGCCCAATCTCACGGGACTCGAGCTCGCGGCCGAGCTCAAGCGGCGGGGGAGCCCGTCGCGGGTGGTCATCCTCACCACCTTCGGCCGCAGCGGCTACCTGCGCCGCGCCCTGGACGCCGGAGCCGCCGGCTACCTGCTGAAGGATGCGCCTTCCGAGCGGCTGGCCGAGGCCGTGCGCCGCGTCCACGCCGGCCTGCGGGCCATCGACCCGGACCTGGCCGCCGCCGCCTGGGACGACGAGGCCGATCCGCTGACCGACCGCGAGCGCCAGGTGCTGCGCCTGGCCGCCGACGGCCAGCCGAGCGCCCGCATCGCCGCCGAGCTCCACCTCTCCGAGGGGACGGTGCGCAACTACCTCTCCGAAGCCATCAGCAAGCTCGGCGCCGAGAACCGCGTCGACGCCGCCCGCATCGCCCGCCAAAAGGGGTGGCTGTAGGTCTCGGCCGGAATGTAAATTCTTTGTGAAATTCAGCTTGACGGCCTGTCGCAGATTCGAGTACCCTCTCCCGCAAGCCTTTTGACCAGCCGTCGTGCCTCGGTCGTTTGAGGAGTGCCAGGGGATCTCGGGGCATGCCAGCCTGAAGGAGTCACGCGAAGTTTCTGAGTCGCCACGTCCGCTGCAATCCCAGTCACGGGGAGGAAAAAAATGTTCGATGACCGCAATCTGAACGCGTCTCCGAGCGGGCCGCGGGCCCTTGGGCTGACTGCCCTCGTGCTCGCCTGCCTGGGTTCCGTCGCCCTCGTCCCTGCGGCTGTCGCCGGGCCGCCCCGGACTTTGGCGTCCGCTCCCGAGGTCGAGGTTCAGGCGCCCGCGCGGGAAGTGTCGACGGCCGGGTTCGAGAATGCCGCGCGCACCGACGATGGCCGCATCCAGGTCATAGTCGAGCTCGAAGATCCGGCGGCGGCCGTGGTCTTCGCCCAAGCCATGCAGGGCTCCCTGCCGTCCGACAAGCGGGCCCTGCAGGTCGCCGGCGCGGCATCCAAGGCCCAGGTTCTGAGGAATCAGGCGGCTCAGGAGAGCGTCGCGAAGGAGCTCACCGCTCCGTCGATCGGCGCACGCGAGATCTACCGCGTCACCAAGGCGTTGAACGGCATCGCCGTCGCGGTCGATCCCCGCAACCTGCGCAGCCTGTTGAAGATCAAGGGCGTCAAGCGCCTGCTGCCCATCCTGATGGAGTATCCGACCAACTCGACGAGCGTCCCCTTCATCGGCGCGCCGGGCGTCTGGGCGAACACCATCGGCCTGCCGGCGGGCGGCGCCGACGGCACCGGCGTCCGCGTGGGCATCATCGACACCGGCATCGACTACCTGCACGGCGACTTCGGCGGCACCGGCGTGCTCGCCGACTAC
Source organism: Thermoanaerobaculia bacterium (assembly GCA_049284515.1). Taxonomy (GTDB): domain Bacteria; phylum Acidobacteriota; class Thermoanaerobaculia; order Multivoradales; family UBA5704; genus DATARR01. Next base: position 45,690 of record JBAPYB010000637.1, on the reverse strand, counting down.
CAGACCGAATCGACGGCCACCGCCAACTTCACCACGGCGGGCTCCTTCCCCACCGCCAAGGTGGTGGGCGGCACCGACCTGGTGGGCGACGCCTACACCGGCAACAACGTCCCCGTGCCGGACGCCAACCCCATGGACTGCAACGGCCACGGCAGCCACGTCGCCGGCACGGCGGCCGGCTTCGGCGTCGACGGCAGCGGCAACACCTACACCGGACCCTACTCTCCGGCCGCCCCCTTCGGCAGCCTGCGCATCGGCCCCGGCGTCGCGCCGAAGGCGCTGCTCTATGCCATCCGCGTGTTCGGTTGCACCGGCGGCACCGGCGTGGTCGTCCAAGCCCTCGACTGGGCGATGGACCCGAACCAGGACAACGACCTCTCCGATCACCTCGACGTCGTCAACATGTCGCTGGGCTCGGACTTCGGCTCCGCCATCAACTCCACGTCGGTCGCCGCCGACAACGCCTCGCTGGCCGGAGTCATCGTCGCCATGTCGGCGGGCAACGCCAGCGACACCTTCTTCATCGCCGGCGCCCCGGGTGTCGCCACGCGGGGCATCGCGACCGCGGCTTCCGTCGACAGCGAGCCCTTCTTCGAATCGGTGCAGGTGAACTCGCCGGGATCGATCGCCGGCAGCTATCTCGGCGGCAGCATGGCATTCGGCCCGGCGCCGAGCGGCCAGACGGCGGACATGGTGATCGCCGTCGATGCGACGACGCCTGCGGCCTGCGGGCCGGACCCGAACGACGCCTGTTGCGCCCTCACCAACGCCGCCGCCGTATCCGGCAAGATCTGCGTCGCCAACCGCGGCACGTGCAGCTTCAAGACCAAGACGCTGAATTGCCAGAACGCCGGCGCCATCGGCGTGGTCATCGTCAACAATGCGCCCGGCTCGCCGCCGCCCGGCGGCGCCGACGACCCGACGATCGTCACCCCGATCACCATCCCCACCGAGATGATCACCCTGGCCGACGGCACCACGATCAAGAACACCATCATCGCCACGCCGCCGGTCAACGCCACCCTGCTGGGCCAGAGCGGCGCCGACACCCTGGCGAGCTTCTCCTCGCGCGGGCCGCGCCGCATCTTCGGCTCGCCGCTGCGCCTCAAGCCCGACGTCGCGGCGCCGGGCCTCAACATCTCCTCCGTCCAGACCGGCCACACCTGCATGGTGGCGGCGGGCTGCACCGGCGTCTCCGATCCGTCCGGCTTCCAGGCCGGCAACAAGGCGCTCATCATCTCCGGCACCTCGATGGCCAGTCCGCACATCGCGGGCACCATGGCCCTGCTGCGCCAGCTCCACCCCGACTGGTCGGTGGAAGAGCTGAAGGCCCTGGTGATGAACTACGCCATCCACGACACGACTCTCTTCCCGAATGCGACGCCGCCGCGGTTCGGCCCGTCGCGCATCGGCGGCGGCCGCGTCGACCCCGCCAAGGCCGCCTTGGGCGACGTCGTCGCCATGAACGCCGACGACGTGGGCCTGGTCAGCGTCACCTTCGAGCCTGAGGTGGTCGGCACCGTCACGCAGACCAAGAAGATCCGGCTGGTCAACAAGGGCACGGTTGACGAGACGTACGACCTGGCCTTCGACAACATCGTCAACTCCCCCGGCGTCACCTTCTCCGTGATGGAAGGGAGCACAGTGATGGTGCCGGCGGGGCAGACGGTCGAGTTGCACGTCCAGATGTCGGCCAACTCGGCGCTGATGGACCACACGAAGGATCCCGCGCTCTTCTCGACCCAGGGGGTGCAGGTGAACTTCGGCGACCAGCCGCGCAACTTCCTGGCCGAGCACGAGGCCTACCTCACCTTCAGCCAGAGCTCCACCCTCAAATTCCGGCTGCCGGTCTACATGGCGGAGAAGCCCTCGTCGATGATGTCCGCCCCGGATACCATCGTCACCGGCGGCGCCCCCACCGGCTCCACCACCATCCCGCTGTCGGGCATGGACCTGTGCACCGGCACGCTGGCCGCGGGCCCGACCTGCACCGGCTCCTTCCCCAACGACGTCGAGTCGCTGGTGTCGCCGTTCGAGCTGCAGGTGGTGTCGCCGCTCGATCCGGTCAACTCCAACGACTATGCGGACATCCACTACGCGGGCATCTCCTACCTCCAAACCGGGGGCAGCCTGAGCCTCACGAACGACCTGGTCATGTTCGGCGTCGCGAGCTGGGGCGACTGGTCCACACCCACCGACGTCGCCTACGCCATCTGCGTCGACAACAACAACGACGGCGTCTACGACCGCGCGATCATCAACACCGACCCCTCGATCTTCGTCGCCAACGCGTCGCACAACGACAACTTCGTGCGCGTCGTCGAGAACCTCGCCACGGCCGGCTTCACCATCCTCGGCCTGGGCTCCCCCGTGAACCTGGTCCAGCCATCGGTCGTCGACACCGCGCTGCACCTCAACAACGTGATGATCCTGGCGGCCACGCCGTCCGCGCTCGGGTATATCTCCACGGCGACCACCACGATCCGCTACAAGGTCGTCACCTGCCCCGGCAGCAACCCGGGCTGCGCGCGGTCGACCACCGGCGACCACTGCACGCCGGCGCCCGGCACCTTCTTCGACATCGCGACCGGGCCCGGACCCGCCGGCTCGTTCTTCTGGAACTGGGCCGCCCAGGGGCTCAACTTCGGCGGCGACTTCCTCGACGAGGACCTCAATGGCAATTCGCTGCCGGTGACCTGGAACACCGCCAACATGACGGCCAACGGCTCGCTGGGAGCCCTGCTGCTGCACCACCAGAACGGCTCGGGCAAGCGGGCGGAGGTCGTGGTGCTCGACACGGCGCAGCGGGCGGACCTCGCGGTCACCAAGTCGGTTGACAACCCGACGCCCGCCGTCGGTGCCAACGTGATCTTCACCATCACGGTGACCAACAACGGCCCGAACAACGCGACCGGAGTGGTGGTCAACGACTTCCTGCCGGACGGCACGACCTATGTGTCGGACGACGGCGCCGGCGCCTACAACTCCGGCACCGGTCTGTGGACCATTCCGGGCACCATCAACAACGGCTCCTCGGTGACGCTGCACATCACCGCCTCAGTCGACCTGTCGGGCCAGATCTGCAACCAGGCCCAGATCACGGCCGGCTCGCCGCTCGACACCATCCCCGACAACAACCAGGCGACGTCGTGCATCAACGCGCCGCGCACGGCGGACCTCGCGATCACCGTCTCGGGAGGCCCCCCGACCGTCAACCCGGGCGGGCTGCTCACCTACACCATCACCGTCACCAATAACGGCGACGATCCGGCCTACAACCTGATCACGACGACGACCTTCAGCTCGACGTCCAGCTTTGGGACCCTCGTCTACAGCGGCGTCACCCCGGGGGTGGTCTTTACCACGGGCACCCCGACGAGCACGTGGAATCTGGGCAGCCTGGACGTGGGGGCCTCCAAGACGCTCCAGTTCTCGATCGCCGCACCCAACATCGCGGCCAACCTGAACCTCAGCGTCTCGACCGTGTCGACCAAGGCCTTGCGCATCACCACGACCAAGGCCTTCGATCCCAACCTGGGGAACAACGCGTCGAGCGCGGTGGTGAAGGTTCTCTCGCCCGCCACGGTCTCGGCCACCAAGACGGTCTCCGGCAGCTTCATCGAAGGCGGCACCGTGACCTACACGATCGTGCTCTCCAACAGCGGACCGTTCGACCAGCAGAACAACACCGGCCCCGAGCTGACCGACGTGCTGCCCTCGCAGCTCACCCTGGTCAATGCCACGGCCCCCAGCGGCTCCTTCTCCAACAGCGGCAACACCGTCAACTGGAACGGCGTCATCCCGGCCGGCGGCTCGGTCACCATCACCATCACTGCCACGATCAACGCGGGCACCGCGCTGCAGACCGTCTCCAACCAGGCGACCGTCCACTACGATGCCAACGGCGACTTCGTCGACAACAACGAAGCCACCGCCCTCTCCGACAACCCGAGCGTCGGCGGCGCCAACGATCCGACCACCTTCGTGGTCATCTCTCCCGCCTCGATCGGCACCCACACCAAGACGGTCTCCGGCACCTTCTCCGAGGGCGGCACGGTGACCTACACGGTGACCATCTCCAACCCGAGCGGCAACGCGCAGCTCGACAACCCGGGCGATGAGTTCACCGACGTCCTGCCGGCCTCCCTGACCCTGGTCAGCGCCAGCGCCGGCAGCGGTACGGCCGTGGCCGACGTCCCCAACAACACGGTGCACTGGAACGGCAGCATCGCCGCCGGCGGCTCGGTGACGATCACCTTCACGGCGCTCGTCAACAACAGCACCGCCGGCACGACCATCTGCAACCAGGGCACGATCTTCTTCGACGCCGACGGCAACGGCACCAACGAGTCGTCGATCCTCACCGACGACCCGGGCGTGGGTGGCGTCAACGATCCGACCTGCTTCGCGGTGGTCGCCATCGCCCAGGTTCCGACGCTGTCCACGGTCGGCCTGACCCTGATGGCTCTGCTCCTCCTGGTCGGTGCGCTGCTGGTCCTGCGGCGGCGGCTGGCCTAGGTAGCACCCTCGACACCGGGCGGGGTTTGCCCCGCCCGGTGCCTCACTCCCCTCGCAGTAAATTTCCTTTAGAGGGTGTCTCAAAAGTCGTATACGATGACGCCTACGTCGCCAGGGATTGAAATCCTTGGCTACTGACGCTTGTCCCCTCCGGGACCGCAATTTCGTTTCTGTGTCCCGCAGGGACTACCGAGGGTAGCCAGGTGATTTCAATCCCTGGCAACGCAGGCGGCGCTGTCGACCACTCTTGAGACACCATCTTTAGGGATTTGGAAAGAGAGTTCCCCTACTCGATCCCCACGTCGATGAGATGGGCAGGATTCTCCGCGGCTTCGACAGACGTTCAATAGTTCCTCAGGTCTTCATCCCCGCCAGCGTCCGCCGCACGAAGGCCTCGCCGCACCAGACGGCGGCGAAGGCGAGCCCCACCGACCAGGCGAGCAGGCGGTAGGCGTCGTCGTCCTTGCCGAGCTGGACGAAGTTGTAGATGGCGAGGGAGAGGGTGGTGGTGCGGCCGGGGATGTTGCCGGCCACCAGGATCGTGGCGCCGAACTCCCCCAGCGCCCGGGCGAAGGCAAGGAGAGTGCCGCCCGCCACACCGCCGCTCGCGAGCGGCAGGGTGATGCGGAAGAACACCCGCAGCCGGCCAGCTCCCAGCGTCCTGGCGCTCTTTTCCAACAGCGGGTCGACCCTCTCGAAAGCCACCCGCGCCGTACGCACCAGCAACGGGAACGACATCACGGCGATGGCGATCACCACCGCCCGCCAGGTGAAGACGAGATCAAAATCGAGCCGTTCGTGGAGGAAGCGCCCCACGATTCCCCGCCGTCCCAGGATCTTGAGCAGAATCAAGCCGGTGGCCACGGGCGGCATCACCAGCGGCAGGGACACGATCGTCTCCACCACGGACTTGCCCGGGAAGCGCCGGCGTGCCAGGAGCCAGGCCAAGGCGACCCCCGGAGGCAGGATGAGGAGGACGGCGAGGGCCGCGACGGCCGCCGTGAACAGGACGATCCAGCCCTCGCCCTCCATCATCGTTCAGGGCGCAGGAACGAGGAACCCGTATCGCCGGAAGACGTCGAGCGCCGGCGCCGACTCCAGATAGGCCAGGAGCTTGCGGGCAGCGCCCTGGTGCTTCGATTCCGCGACCATCGCCAGAGGATACGAAATCTTCGGCCCACCCGCGGCCGGGACCTCGTAGGCGATCTTCACCTTCTTCGAGATTCCGGCGTCCGTCTTGTAGACGATTCCAGCGTCGGCATTGCCGGACTCGACGGCGGCCAGGGCAGCCCGGACGTTCTCCGTCGGGACCACCCTGCCGCTCACCCGGTCCCACAGCTTCTTCGACTGCAGCCATTCCTTGGCGTAAATGCCGGCCGGCACGCTCTGCGTCTCGGCCAGCGCCAGGGCCTTGATCTTCTCCGAGGCCAGGTCCTCCGGCGCGTTGATTTTCAGCGTGGAGTCCGCCGGCACCACGACGACGAGCGCGTTGGAGAGCAGGCTGCGGCGCGTCCCCTTCGCCAACAGGTTGGCCTTCTCCAGGGCGTCCATCTTGGCCTCGTCGGCGGAGAAGAAGAGATCCGCGGGCGCCCCCTCCTGGATCTGGCGGGCCAGGGTGCTCGACGCGCCGAAGTTGAACACCAGCTTGTCGCCCGTCGAGCTCTCATAGGCGGTGGCGATCTCCTTCAGGGCGTCCGTGAGGCTGGCCGCCGCGAAGACGGTGACCTCTACGGTAGTCGCCGGCACGGCGGCGGCCAGCGCAGGCACTGCGAGCATCAAGACGAGTACGGTGTGGATGACGTTGCGCATCTCTCCCTCTCTTGGATGATTGGAGGAGAGGCTAGCAGCGTCGTTATATCGCGTCAAGTATAACGGCGATCACTCCGCGAGGAGCTTTTTCATCTCCTCCCAGGTGGGCTCCATGGCCGTCAGGCTCTCCTCTTCCATGCGCCGGTAGAGGGCGAGCGCGGTGCGCCCGGTCTCCGTGAGAACGGCGCCGCCGTGCACGGAGCCGCCGCGGGCGGTGGTGACGAGGGGCTCGCGGAAACAGGCGTTCATCGTCTGCAGGAGCTTCCAGGCCCGCATGTAGGACATGTCGAGGAGCTTCGCGGCCTCGGCCAGGGTGCCGGCGCGCTCGATGGCCGCCAGGAGATCCGCCTTGCCCGGTCCCAGGGCGATCGCCTCATGGTGGAGAATGCGGAGACGGGGGCGGAGGGCGTAGGCGGGCATTCCTGGAGAATACCCCGTGCTAAGCTCGCCCGGCCATGCCCGGACCGACGACCCGCATCCCTGCGTTCCTGACGCTCCTCGTGCTGGTGGCCGGCAGCGCCACCTCTGCCGCGCCCGCTCCCGCGCGAAAGGACTCCTTTTCCATGAACCGTGCAGCCGAGACCTACGTCAAGCTGGTACTCGCCGTCGGCCAGCACGACGCCGACTACGTGGACGCCTACTATGGCCCCCCGGAGTGGCGCGCCGACGCCGAAGCGCACAAGCGTCCGCGGCCCGAGATCCGCGCCGACGCCGAACAGTTGATCGCGGAGGTTGCCGCCCACGCGCCCGGCAAGGACCCGGGGGATGAGTTGGAGCGCCTGCGGCACGTCTATCTGCTGCGCCAGCTCCAGTCCATGGTGGCGCGGATCGATCTCCTCTCCGGCAAGAAGATGACGTTCGACGAGGAGTCCAAGGCCCTCTACGACGCCGTGGCGCCCACCTACGACGCGGCGCACTTCCAGCAGATCCTCGACCGGCTCGAAAAGGTAGTGCCCGGTGAGGGCCCCCTGCCGGCGCGCGTGGAGGCCTTCCGCCAGCGCTTCGTCATCCCCCGCGAAAAGCTCGACGCCGTGTTCAAGGCGGCGATCGACGAATGCCGCAAGCGCACCGCGCAGCACGTCGAGCTGCCGGCCGGCGAGAGCTTCGTCGTCGAGTACGTCACCAACAAGTCGTGGAGCGGCTACAACTGGTACAAGGGCGGCTTCCACAGCCTCATCCAGGTCAACACGGACCTGCCGATCTTCATCGACCGCGCGGTGGACCTGGCCTGCCACGAGGGCTATCCGGGGCACCACGTCTACAACGCTCTGCTGGAGCAGAAGCTGGTGCGGGGCCGCGGCTGGCCCGAATTCTCCGTCTATCCGCTCTTCTCGCCGCAATCGCTCATCGCCGAGGGAACGGCCAACTTCGGCATCGACGTCGCCTTCCCCGGGCCTGAGCGCACGGCCTTCGAGCGCGACGCGCTCTATCCGCTGGCCGGCCTCGATTCCGCCACGGCGGCCCGCTACGCCGAGGTGCGGGACCTCCTCCAGCAGCTCGGCTACGCCGGCAACGAAGCGGCGCGCGGCTTTCTCGACGGATCGATATCCCGCCAGGACGCCGAGGCCTGGCTGGTGCGCTACGGCCTGATGTCCCCTGAGCGCGCCGCGCAGCGGGTGCGCTTCATCGAGCAATACCGGAGCTACGTCATCAACTACAACCTGGGGCAGGACCTGGTGCGCGAATACATCGAAAAGCGCGGCGGCACCGCCCAGCATCCCCAGCAGCGCTGGGCCGAATTCGCGAAGCTCATCTCCTCGCCGCGGTTGCCTTCCGGGCTGCGGTAGAAGAAAATCGACCGCTTGAGGTCCTCTCTACGATAAAGCGAGGTGAGTGATGGTCCAGAATCCGTCCCCGAACTGGTCGATTCAGCAGGTGATGATGACCCTGAGCGCGATGGCCTATGCGCCGCCCGACGGCATTGCCGGCTTTTTGGCGGATCCCCAGTACGCGACGGAAAACGCTTGGAAGCTCGTCTGGGGTCCAGGCACGACGGAAGCCAATCTGATGTATGTCGTGAAGAACGTTTCCGCGAACATGTACGCGGTGGCCATCCGCGGCACGGTGCTGAGCTTCAGCCTGGCGGGGATCCTCAATCTCTATGAAGACCTCGACGCCGGGACGCAAGTGCCCTGGCAATACCCTCCGGGCCCAGGCGAGCTGATCGCCAACGGCACGCAATTCGGCCTCCAGAGCCTGGCTTCGATGACTCCCGGAAATACCACTCTTCTCAGTTTTCTGCGCACCATCCCCGCGGGAAGCGTGGTCTTCGTCACCGGCCACAGCCTGGGCGGCTGCCTGACCACCGTTCTGGCGCCGTGGCTGCAGTACCAGTTCACGCAGGGCAACCAAAAGGCGACGGTCGTTCCGATCACCTTCGCGGCGCCGACGGCGGGAAATCCTGGCTTCGTCAAGTTCTACGACTCCGCTTTCGCGGAGGGGGCCTCACGCTATTACAACGCGATCGACCTCGTGCCGATGGCGTGGAGCTCCCTGCCGGATATCAAAAACCTGTACAACGCTCCCGGTCCGCCGTGTCCCGACCTCGTCCGCAGCGTCGTGGATCTCGTGGTGGGATGGCTGACGGAGAAGGACAAGGTCACCTACGCCCAGACGAACGGCACGGTCGTTGCGCTGCCGGGAGCTCCGGCCGCGACGACCGACTGGTACATGGAGGTCAGCACGCAGCACGACCACAATACGTATTTGAGCCTGTTGGGCGCACCCCCGGTCACGATCCCGAGCGTGACTCCGGAGAGCCGCCTCAGGCCCGTTCGCAGGGATCTCCTCCACGTCAAAGGGGGTCTCGCGGCCTGAAGCCGGTCCGGCGGCGATTCATCGCCAAGCGAAGGTGAGCTTCATAGCCAAAAGAGCATTTTCGCCCGCAGGAAATCGCCGCCTCGGGGGTTTCACCCCCCAGCAGCACCCGTTGGTGCAGCAGATCGGAGGGCGCATGATGACAGTTCGAGGCGGAGCTTTGCGCGCAGGCCTGCTCGGGTTGGTCCTCGCGGCCATGCCCGTGTGGGCACAGGACTCTCAACGACGGATCGACTCGCCGGAGATCGACGCCAAGGCGGCGGCCGTCGCAACGCCGGTCTTCAATCCCAGGCCGGGGGCCTATCCGGCGCCGATCGGCGTCACTCTCACCAGCGCCACGGCCGGCGCGACGATCTACTACACCACGGACGGGTCCAGCCCGTCGCGCACCAAGAGCCCGGTCTACCACTCCGCTCTTCAGCTCACCGCCAAGACCACCGTCAAGGCCTTCGCCTACAAGAAGGGGCTCAAGGCGAGCGCCATCACGTCCGGCGTCTATACGGTCAGTGCGCCGCCTCCGCCACCCCCGGAAACCGGCGGCACGCTCTTCCTCGCGTCGCTCACGCCGCAGGGCAACGCCGGCAGCAACGGCTCGGGCTCCGCGACCCTGACGCTGACGCAGGACCAGAAGGCCGCGGTGCTGCGCTACTCCTACTCCGGTCTCACCGGCCCCATCACGTCCCAGCACATCCACGGGCCGGACGGCACCATCCTCTTCGACCTCGACACCACGCCGCCGCAGGCCGACGGCTCGCGGGTCTGGCACATCCAGCCGGCCGGCACCTTCGACACGGCCGCGATCCTCGCGGCGCTGCACGGCGGGCAGTGTTACCTCAATCTTCATACCGCGGCGTTCCCGTCCGGCGAGATCAAGGGCTTCTTCCGCCAGACCAACGGCAGCCAGACCTTTACGCCGCCGCCCCCGCCGCCCGCTCTGCCGCCGGGCCCGCCCACCCAGCAGGACGCCGCCCGTTTCCTCCTCCAAGCCACCTACGGGCCGCGGCCCGGAGAGGCCGCGGCCCTCCTCCAGCAGCAGGGCTTCGCCTCCTGGCTCAACCAGCAGTTTGCGATGCCCGCGACGTCGCATCTCGCGACCTTCGATCAACTGGCGTCCCAACTGCCGTCGGGCACGGACCCTACGCCCGAGCTGGTGCGGGAGTCGTTCTTCCAGCAGGCCGTCCAGGGGCCGGACCAGCTCCGCCAGCGGGTCGTCTTTGCGCTCGCGGAATTCTTCGTCGTCTCCGACGTCGACGCCGACCTGCGGCGGAGCCCGGAGAGCCTGGCGGCGTACCTCGACCTGCTGGGGTCGCACGCCTTCGGCAACTTCCGCGACCTGCTGGAGGCGGTGACGCTCAGCCCCACCATGGGCAAGTACCTCGACATGGCGGGGAGCAGCAAGACGATCGCCTCGCTGGGCGTCAATCCCAACGAGAACTACGCCCGCGAGATCCAGCAGCTCTTCTCGATCGGCCTCTATGAGCTCCACCCCGACGGCACCCTGCACCTCGACGCGAACAACCAGCCGATCCCGACCTACGATCAGAACGAGGTCATCGCCTTCGCCCGCGCCTTCACCGGCTGGACGTTCGGCGGCCAGAACCAGCACAATGCCAACGCCTTCTTCCGGCCGATCCGCAACTACCGCATCCCCATGCAGGCCTGGGCGACGTATCACGACACCGACGAGAAGCAGTTGCTCGACGGCGCCGTCCTGCCGTCGGGGCAGAGCGCGCAGACGGACCTCGACCACTCGCTCGACATGCTCTTCCATCACGCCAACGTCGGCCCCTTCTTCTGCCAGGTCCTCATCCAGCGGCTGGTGACGAGCAACCCCACTCCCGCCTACGTCTACCGCTGCGGGCAGGCGTTCGCCAACAACGGCGCGGGCGTGCGGGGCGACCTCCAGGCGGTGCTGAAAGCCATCCTCCTCGACTACGAGGCGCGGGCGGCCACGCTTTCCACGCGGCCGGACGAGGGGCACCTGCGCGAGCCGCTCGTACGTTTCCTGGGGCTGCTGCGCACCCTCGACGCCCAACCGCGCAACGGCCAGTGGCGCCTCAACATCGACCGCCAAGGGCTCGGCCTGGGGCAGATCCCCCTCCACTCGCCCACCGTGTTCAACTTCTTCACGCCGACCTATACCCTGCCCGGAGAGGTCGCCACCGCCGGCCTCGTTTCACCGGAATTCCAGATCACCACCGAGACGACGACCGTGGGCGCCGCCAACGTCCACAAGGCCCTGCTCGGCAACGGCACGAACGGACCGCTGCAGTTCAACCTGAAGCCGTTCGAGCCGCCGCAGGTGGCGGGCGACGAGGCCCTGCTCGACCAGGTGAGTCTGGCGCTCTTCGCCGGCTCGATGTCCGACGCGACGCGGAGCATCCTGCGCACCGCCCTCGCTGACCCCGACTTCCCGCGGCAAGCCGACCAGCGGGTGCTCACGCTCCTGTGGCTCGCCAGCATGACTCCCGAATCCGTGGTCCAGAAGTAGGAGGTGGATGAAATGACCGAGATCCGTGGCACCACACGCCGCCAGTTCCTCCGCCAGTCCGCCTGCGCCGCGGTGGGCATGACGGCGATGGCCAATACCATTTTCGACCTGCAGCGCGTCGCCGCGGCGGCGCCCCTCGCCGCCGACAGCAAATCGTTGGTCTGCGTCTTCCTCTACGGCGGCAACGACAGCAACAACGTCCTCGTGCCGACGCTGGCCGGCGACTACGCAGGCTATGCCGCGACGCGCGACGCCCTGGCGCTGCCGCAGAGCTCCCTCCTGTCGCTGCACCCGCTGGTGCCAACGTCGGGAAATGGGGGCGACTCGCGGCAGTGGGGGCTCCACCCGAGCCTCAAAGGCGTGCAGGGCCTCTTCAACGGCGGCCGGGCAGCGGTAGTCGCCAACGTCGGGCCGCTCCTTGCGCCGCTCACCCGCGACGAATACCTGAACCACAGCGTGGCCGTGCCGCCGCAGCTCTTCTCGCACAGCGACCAGACCTTGCACTGGCAGACCTCGCTGCCCGACCAGCCGGCGCGCACCGGCTGGGGCGGGCGCACGGCGGACCTGCTGCACTCGCTCAACGAAAACGCCCGCATCTCGATGTCCATCTCGGTGGCGGGCACCAACACCTTCCAGGTCGGCAACGTCATCACCCAGTACCAGATCTCCTCCCAGGGGCCGGTGGGGCTGACCTCCTACGTGCCGCAGGACCAGGGCTCGGACGCGGCCTCGAACGCCGTCCGCAGCATCCTGGGCCGTGCCTACAGCAACCTTTTCGAGCGCGGCTACGGCACGATTTTCGGCCGCGCGCTCGACAACCAGGAGCTCCTCTCGGGCGCGCTCTCCGGAGCGCCGGCCCTCGCCACCCAGTTTCCGGACACCGACCTCGCCGCCCAGCTCAAGATGGTGGCGCAGCTCATCTCGGTGCGCGAGACGCTGGGTCTGCGCCGGCAGGTCTTCTTCTGCGCCGCCCAGGGCTACGACACACACGGCGGGCAGATCGGCACCACCTCGCTCGACGGCACCCAGGCCGACCTCCTCACCGAGCTCGACGGCGCCCTCGCCGCCTTCGACTCGGCGATGAACGAGCTGCACATCGCCGACACGGTGACCACCTTCACCGCCTCGGACTTCGGCCGCACCTACGTGCCCAACGGCACCGGCTCCGACCACGGCTGGGGAAGCCACCACTTCGTCCTCGGCGGCGCCGTACGCGGCGGCCAGTTCTACGGCCAGTTCCCCACCCTCGCCGTCAACGGCCCCAACGACACGGGCAATGGCCGCTGGATTCCCACCACCGCGGTGGACGAATACGCGGCAACCCTCGCCCGCTGGTTCGGAGTCGCCGACAGCGACATGCCGCTCGTCCTGCCCAACCTCGGGCGGTTCGCGGTGGCGGATTTGGGGTTCATGGCTCCTGGGTGATCGTTGCGAGAAGGCACCGGGGCATCGCGAGGATGCCCGGTGCCGCTTCACTGTGCGGGTTCCCCAGAGCCATGGAGAGCGGCGAGCGCCTCGCGGATTGGCGCCAACAATATTGCGTCGGCCTCGGTGTCTGCGTCATCAGCGCAATCATGGTAGAGCTTCACCATCTGCTTCATCCAAGGTGCAAACGCAGCAGGCAAGTGTAGGAAGAACGTTGAGTAAATCCGAATCGCCTCCTCAATCGCCTGGAATGCTTCTAGTGTCTGCCCTAAATTGCGCCGAATTAGACACAGGTTTCCCAAGCTGCCCGCGAGATCGGTTTGGAAAGCGTCGGGTCGTTGCTGAGCGAGTTGTCTCCTGATCTCGACGGCCTCCTGGGTTGCCTGCAGAGCCTCCTCGCGACGCCCGAGGTCGCGGAGCACGAGGCCCAAATTGTTGAGGCTCATGGCGAGATCAGGTTGGAAAGCGTCGGGTCCTTGCTGAGCGAGTTGTCGATTGATCTCGACGGCCCCTTGTGTGGCTTGCAGAGCCTCCTCGCGACGCCCGAGATCGCGGAGCCTGTTGCCTAGATTATTGAGGCTCCAGGCGAGATCGGGTCGGAAAGCATCTGGTCTTTGCTGAGCGAGTTGCCGATAGATCTCGATGGCCTCCTGTGTGGCTTGCAAGGCCTCCTCGCGACGCCCGAGATCGCTGAGCCTGTTGCCCAGATTGGTGAGGCTCCAGGCGAGATTGGGTCGGAAAGCATCTGGTCTTTGCTGAGCGAGTTGTCGATAGATCTCGATGGCCTCCTGTGTGGCTTGCAAAGCCTCCTCGCGACGCCCGAGATCGCGGAGCCTATTGCCCAGATTGGTGAGGCTCCAGGCGAGATCGGGCCGGAAAGCGTCGGGTCCTTGCTGAGCGAGTTGTCGATAGATCTCGCCGGCCTCTTGAGTGGCTTGCAGAGCCTCCTCGCGGCGCCCGAGAGCGCTGAGCATTTTGCCCAGATTGTGGCGAAATCAGGTCGGAAAGCGTCGGGGCGTTGCTGAGCGAGTTGTCTCCTGATCGCGACAGCCTCCTGGGTGGCTTGCAGAGCCTCCTCGCGACGTCCGAGATCGCGGAGCGCATCGCCCAGATTGTTGAGGCTCGAGGCGAGATCCGGTTGGAGAGTGTCGGGCCGCTGCTGAGCGAGTTGTCTCCTGATCGCGATAGACTCTTGGATGGCTTGCAGAGCCTCCTCGGGAAGACCGAGTCCCCTGAGCCTGAAACCCAGATTATTGAGGCTTGTGGCGAGCTCAGGTCGGAAAGCGTCGGGGCGCTGCTGAGCGAGTTGTCGACAGATCTCGACGGCCTCCTGGGTAACTTGCAAGGCTTCCTCGCGACGACCGAGATCGCTAAGCCTGATGCCAAGGCGGAAAGCCAATTGGGAATATCTGGCCAACTGCGCCTCACCAAGATCGGATTTCCGCTCGCGGAGTAGGTTGTAGACCTTTTGAGTGGCGACGTAGGCTACCTCTCGCAGATGGACAGACCCCGGTACTTGAGGTCGTCGCAGAGTTCTTGGAGCCGGCTCACGACTTTGATTGCTTCGCTGGCATCGATCTCCTTGGCCAGGACCGGGCCCATGGGATCTCCCGTCTCGACAGCAACGTTCAGTGCGATCTCGCCTAATTGATCCAGACGGCCTCTGAGTGCCACACTCAGCCAATCCATCTGCTTTGGGTCACGTCGAGCGAGACGAGTCAGCACGGTCAGGATCGAGGAGCTCTCCTCAGGACTGCTGCCATCGAACAGCCGGGCGAGAAGGCTTTGATCCTTCGGAAGGGTTTCGGCAACCAGTTCCTCGCCGAGGAGGTCGGGTTGTAGAGGATCAAGAAAGCGCCCAGTGCCGCGATAGAGATCTCCGAGAAGGTCTTGAACGGTTTCTCGACGCTCCGGGGGGTGCGGCGACAACACCCGATCCAAGAATTCTTTGGCTTGCTGAGCGGCCACACCCCCTACGAGGGTTACGGCTGCGACGGCGGAGTCCAGTGCTGTTCTGAGACGTCGGTGCGGGTCTCCCCAGAATCTGCGCTCGTGCGAGAGAGTCTGCTGGAGCGCATCCTCGGCGGTTTCGATCTTCTTGCCCAAGAGCGCCAGATAGGCTGCCATGTGGAGATAGAGGGCACGCTCGAATCTTTGATCGGAGAGATCTGGACTGAGCAGAGCTTTGGAGACTTGGCGACCGAGAACCCGGGCGAAGCCTTCGACTGCCGAGTGGAACGCCTTTTGACGCTCGCCAAGATCGTGGGGAATCAAAGCGCTGACTCTGAAGGGGTTCGAGTGGGCCAGCAGGACCGCAACGTCTTTCGTCTTTTCGGAGAGGTTCTGCCACCAGTCTCCCTCTCGACGGGCGAGCAGGACCACCCGCAACTTCGGTCCTTCATGCTGCGGCGTCTGGCCCATCTCGACGAGCAGAGGTTGGACGATGTCCAGGCGAGTTTCCGCATAATCAATTACGACCAGCCGAGGAGCAGTGCCTTTGAGAAGAGGCAGGAGTTGCCCCTTCTCGCGATTCCGCTTCAGGAAGCCTGCGTGCCAGCCCTGGTGGCGGAGCCTCCGGCACCATTCGAGCATCAGACGCGTCTTGCCCGAGCCACCTTCGCCAGTGAAGAGCTGGACGCTTCGGCGATCTTCGCTCGCGCACCAGGACGCGAGGAAGTCCAACTCTTCGCGGCGGCCCTCCTCGTCAAAGGGGATCACCTCATAGGCGGCCGTCAGGATCTGGCCGGGGGTTGGGTTTGCCGGAAGGTCCCGGGTGCCTTCGTCGAGGAGATCGCGGAGCTGGTCGATCTCATAGAAGACGGTGCGGATCAGGACGCCCTCGGGCGAGCCGACCCATCTCGCGAGGTCTGTGAGAAAAGTACGGATTTGAGCGCCCAGGATCTCGCGGGTGAGAATGCGCTCCCTGACATCCTTCTGGCTCGAAGTGCGGAGGACGTGGACGACTAGACGATCGAGGAGTTGTGCAGGGGGTGCTCCGGTGTGATCCGCCGTCAGTTTTCCTTCGATCTGTTTGCGGAGAGCGTCGAGGTCGGGGGCGTTGAAGGACCACTCCACGGCGTCCATGAAGCCCGACCACCCACCGTCCTGCTTATCCAGCCAAGCCAGGGCTTCCTCGATCTCCTTCCGATCCTTGGCGTCGCTAACCGGCTGAACGAGGAGCCGAACCTTCTTAATCACTTCCGGCGTGCGGTCTTCTGCCCTCCACTTCTCCAGAAGATCGAAATCTACGCCCTCCGTGCGCTTCTTCTTCTCGTAGGCCGTGGTGGTGAAGACGAACTTGCGGTCCTCGCCGCGCTGGCGGAGGGTGACGTAGGCGCGGAGGAAGTTGCGCAGGGAGTCGCGGACGACCCGATCGGTGATGCTCAGGCCGCTGGTGTAGGCCTTGACCTGCTCGCTGACGGAGACGCCGTCGAGGAGGAAGCGGTCGAGGTCTTCGTCGCCCTCGCAAAGGAGGATTTCGTTCGGCTGGAGGTCGAGCCAGCGGAGGACGCCCAGGCAGGTCTGGTAGAGATAGCCGCGGATCGAGGCGTGGGCGGAGCGCCTTTCGTCGAGGAGGTTGAGGTCCGGCCTCGGGGACGGGGAGGCTCCGCTGGCGGGCATGATTCAGAAGATGCTAGCAGAGCGCGGCGCCAGCGGGAATTTGGAAGCCAAGCAGCGGTGCAGAATAGTGCCGGCCCAACGGGCCGAGAGATTCCAGCCCAGGGCCGAGGCCGAAGGCCGACGCCCTGGGAAGCAAGAAGCCCACCCTATCCGTGCGGCCTGAAGGGCCGCGAGAGTTTCCCCTTCAATCCCATACGTAGCGTTCGTCAAATTCGACCTCATACGCCTTGAGGAATGCCCGGAATTCCTCTTGAAAAGACTTGACCCGGTGATGCTCGCGTTGATTGCGGATGTAGGCCCGCACGTCTTCGACCTGCGATTGGCTCACCGAGAAGGCCCCAAATCCCGCCTGCCAGAAGAATCTCTCGAGCTGAGGACCACGGCTGCGAAGCCAGTCGTTCGAGCTCTTCTTGAGGTGGCCGACGACGTCGCTCAGCGCTTTGGTCCGTCCGAGAAGAAACAACGCGTGCAGGTGCTCGGGCTCGGTGTTGATTTCGACCGGGAAACAGCCAAGGCCTTTGAGCGTACCGCCCAGATACGCATGGAGGTCTGGGCGAACCTCATCAGGCAGGATTCGCTCGCGGTTCTTGGTCGAAAAGATGAGATGAACGTAGATTTTGGCAAGGGATTGAGCCATCTGCCGACTCAAGCACCCGTGGTGCCGATCTGTCAAGCTGGGTCTCGCGGCCCTTCAGGCCGCAAAAAGGTGGATGTCCTGCTTCCCGGGGCATCGGCCTTCGGCCTCAGCCCCGGGCTGGAATCTCCCGGCCCTTCAGGCCGATGGGGCGGACTCAGTTCTTCCGGCTTACGAGAGCAACCTCGAAGGTTGGCGAGATGTCGAAGAGCAGGGAGCCCGATTCGTGCGCCGGCTTCTGGAGCTCGGGATCGCTGCCGACCTCGGCCTCGTCCCCGGCAAGCACATGGAGAGCATCGCCGCGCTCGACAAGCCGGGCGATCCGGCGTTCCAGGCGATCCGGGCCTTCATCGAGCATCCGGTGGGTGCGCGGTCTGATTGAGGTCCGCCATCCCCGCCGCTTCGCCCCCGAGGGAATCCGCGGGCTCGGCTCGTTATCCTCCGTGACACCGCTCGACCGGACCGGCGGAGCCGCAACTTGGGCGGTTATCCGTCCGTATCCGGGACGAATCTACAGGAGGGAACCATGGCCGTGTTCGACATTGCGACCGCGAAGGCGATAGACGTTTCGGATCTCCCGGTGACGGAAACCGGGGCCGAGGGCGAGGCTGCGCCCTGGAGCCCGCTGCAGCGGTTCGCCTTCCGCTTCGCTTTCCCCTATCTGGTCGTGTATCTCCTCCAATGGTACGTGCAGCTCCTGGATTTCATTCCCGGGGTCAGCGTCGTCAACGGCTGGTACGGCAAGGCCTGGATCGCGCTCGTGACGTGGGTGGCCCAACATCTGCTCCACGTCGAAGCCCCCCTTCGGGCCACCGGCAGCGGAGACTCGATGTTCGATTGGGTGGAGAACCTCTGCCTGCTGGCGCTCTCCCTCCTCGTGGCCGTGGTCTGGACGGCGCTCGACCGCCGGCGCACCCGATACACGCGGCTGTATCACGCCTGGAAGGTCTACGTGCAGGTCGGCCTCGGCCTGGTCCTGATCGTGTACGGCGGGCTGAAGGTCGTTCCGTCCCAGTTCCCCCGGCCGCCGGCCAGCCGGCTGTTGCAGCCGTTCGGCGATGCCTCGCCGATGGGCCTGTTGTGGACGTTCATCGGCGCTTCCGCTCCCTACACGATCTTCGCCGGCTTGTCGGAGCTCGCCGGCGGACTGCTGCTCGTGTTCCGCCGCACCGCGTCGCTGGGGGCCATCGTCGCCGTCCCCGTGCTCATCAACGTCGTGATGCTCAACTACTGCTACGACGTGCCGGTGAAGCTCTTCTCCACCCACCTGCTGGCGATCGCCATCTACCTGGCCGTTCCCGACCTGGTGCGCCTCGCCGACCTGCTGGTGCTGCACCGGCCGGTGGCGCCCGCCGCCGAGCGCCCGTTCTTCCGCCGTCGGCGTTGGCAGATCGCCGCGCTGGTGGTGGAGGTGGCCGTGGCCATCGGCTTCACGGCGTCCACCGTGCACACGGGCTACGTCCAGTTGACGACTTTCTATGCGGGTGAGAGTTCGCCCTTGTCCGGCATCTGGAATGTCGACGACCTGAAGATCGATGGCCGTCCCCGCGACGCGCAGACGGCGGAGATCCTCCAGTGGCGGCGCCTGGTGTTCGACTACGCCACCGTGCTCGCAATCCAGTCCACGAGCGACTCGCGCCAGCGGTACAACCTCAAGCTGGACGCCGCCCACAAGACGCTGGCCTTGACCCGGCGCGACGATCCGCAATGGAAATCCGCCCTGACCTACGGGCGGCCCGCGGCGGACCGGCTGACGCTGGACGGGACGTTCGCCGGCCACCGCGTCCAGGCGAGCCTCCACCACACTGCACGCCCCAAATTCCTGCTGGAGAGCCGGAGGTTCCACTGGGTCAACGAATACCCGTTCAACCGGTGAGCCGACGTTGACGCCGGTCTCGCAGCGGCCTCACTCCTCCTCCGGCTCGGCGTCCATGTAGTACTTGAGCCGTTCGAACAGCAGCTTCTGATCGAAGACGTGGTCGGTGAGGATGAGCACCGAGTTGTCGCCGGCGAGGGTGCCCACGATGTCCTCCCATTGGGACGAGTCGATCACCTGCGCCACGAGGCTCGCCGCTCCCGGCTCGGTGATGAGGAGCGTCTGATAGGGGCCGGCCGGCTTGGCCTCCAGGATGAACTCGACGACCTTGCGGAACGGCGACTCCTGCTCCTGTTCCTCGTCCGACCACGAGGGGATCATGTAGTACCCCTTCGACCGCACCGCACCGAGATCCCGGAGATCGCGGCTGACGCTCGACTGCGTCGCCTGGATCCCCCTCTCCTGCAGCCTCTCCACGAGATCCTTCTGCTCCTCGACCCGCTGATCCTCCATGAGGATCTTCCGGATCGCCTCCCTGCGCCGTGACTGGACCTCCCGGTCTGTGGGCATGCCGCCCTCCTCTGTATGCACGTATGATGACACCTAACGTCGCCAATCGTCAAGACTATCCACGAAAGCCCTTGACAAGCGCCAAAGTCTTAGGCAAGGTATGCACATTAGCAGAGAGCAGCACAGCCGTTCGGATGTACCGGCGTCACACCCCGCCGCCGGTTCCCACCGGCACCGCCAAGTAGTTCTCGGGTTTGTCTTCGGGGGACGTGCTACGGCACGTCCCCCCTTTTTGCGTCCGCCAGATCCGATCGCCGGCTCTCGTCGCTGGATATGCCCCATCGTCTCCAGATACGAGTCCTATCTGGAGATGCGCCTCGTCGTCGCCAGATATGGGACATCGTCCTCAGATATCGCCCGTCGTCCGTGGATATGCCGCGTATCTGTAGACATGAAGCGTTGTCCCGGCATATAGGCATTGTCCGCAGATATGAGCCCTATCTGTAGATACACGGCATTATCCGCAGATATTGCCCGTTGTCTGGGGATATGGGCCATCTTCCAGGATATGGCTCATCGTCCCCGGATATAGGCCATATCTGTGGATATAAGCCATTGTCCGCAGATATGGACCCGGTTCACTCCTCGACGAAATGCTTCAGGCGGTCCAGGGCGTCGCCCCATTGGCGGGAGAGCCTTGTTCGCGCCCGCGGCGGTCGCCGCGGACGAGCCCGGCCTTCGAGAGCACGTCCAGGTGCTTCGTGCTCGCCTGGCGCGACACCTCGGCAGGGCGAGCGACATCGATCCTGAGGATTCTGATACTCTTGCCAAAGATTTCGATCCACCCGCCGGAGCTCCATGCCACACTTGACGAGGGTTAAGTCCTGACTTAACATGAGACTGCTACGGTTGGCTCGGGCGTATTGGGACGTGCTGGCGATCTGTGAGGAGGACGGAAGCTGCCAAGTCCTGGATCTGCTCCAGAAAGGGCACCGCGAAGGCTCCAAAGAGGCTCGCGACAAGATCCTTTCTCTGCTGATCCAGAGCGTGCCTTTCGAGGGGCCGCAGCTCGACAACCCGACGGTGTGCAAACCGTTGAAGCCGCTGTCCCAGGGTTTGTTCGAGTTCAGGAAGCAGCCCAAGAGGGGAGCCAAGCCCAGGGTCATCTGGTTCTTCGACGGCGACACCTGCATCGTTTGCGCTCTGGGCTTTTTCAAGCGGAACGAGACGCCCGAGCGGCTGGTGGATCAGGCTCGCGAGATGAAAAAGGCATACTTCAAGGCGAAGGCGCAGGGCACGCTGTCCATCGCCGATCCAACCTGAGAGGTGGTCATGAGCAACGCCAAGTACTCCGAGATGCTCGCCGACGCGGCCCGCTCCGTCGACTATTGGCAGGACGTCGCCCAGACCGACTTCGCTCGCGAAATGCACCGTCGCATGCAGGAGAAGGGGGTCAGCGCCGCGGAGCTGGCGCGGCGCATGGGCACCTCGAAGGCCTATGTCAGCCAATTGCTGGACGGCGGCAACTTCACGCTGTTGACCATGGTGAAGGTCGCCATGGCGCTGGGCGCCGTCGTTCGCGTTCAACTGGACGACCAGGAAGCGCGCGCCCGCGTCGCCCAGAGCGCCAAGGTCCTCGTCGACCTGCAGCAGCGAGAGGACCCCGAGGCCTGGTCCGAACAGACCAGGCCTGTCAGGAAAGCCAGTTAATTCTTTGCCTGCGCCCGGCCTCACGGCCCCTCTTCGACGAACCGCTTCAACCGGTCCAGGGCGTCGTCCCATTGCCGCGAGATCCGGTCGAGGTACTCGCGCGCATCCGCGAACCGCTTCGTCTCCAACTGCCAGATGTGCTCGCGTCCACGGCGGTCGCCTCGCACCAGGCCGGCTTTGGAAAGGACGTCCAGGTGCTTCGTGATCGCCTGGCGGGAGACCGCGGACTCCGCGCTCAGATGGGTGATCGATTCGGGCCCGCTCGAAGACAGGCGAAGGAGCAGCCGCAGCCGCGTCTCGTCCCCGAGCGCCGCGAACAGCGGCGCCGCGTCCTGCACCTGCGCCGCGGCGATCGCATCAGCCGCCGACATGGCTCTTGATGTTCTCCATTTGGGTGGCCCAGCCGCCGGAGTTCATGCGGAAGGCCTCGGCGCGGCGCTCGGCCGGAATCTGATCGAAGCCGGACTCGACGACGGTGAGCAGCGTGCCGTCCGCCACCTCTTCGAGCCGGAACTCGACGAGCGTCGTCGGCTCCTGCGAGTAGTCGACCTGCGGATCGACCGCCGCCGGGTGCCAGCGGAACGAGAAGAGCTGCTCGGGGTCCATCCGCTCGACGGTCACGGTGAACCTCAGGTGCTCGTAACCGGGGTAGGTGACGTTCCCCGTCACGTCCTTGCCCACGGCGAAGTCCGATTCCAGCTTGACCCGGAACCAGGTGCCGAACTCCTGGGCGTTGGTGAGGGCGCGCCAGACGCGCGATTTCGGGGCGCGGAGCAGGACGTTCTTTTCGATGCGGTCTGTGTTGGTCATTTGCAACCTCCTGGTTGCATCTTACCGAAGCTCCGGCAAGAATGCAACCCGAAGGTTGCGTTTTCCAGGACGACCTCTACTTCAGCACCGCCGTCGCCTTGTCGACCTCCGCGGCGAAGGCTTCGAGGGTGGCGGCCACGAGGGGGATCTCGTCGGTCGCCTCCTTCCAGTTGCGCTGCTCCAGGGCCTCGCGCACGGCGGGCAGGGTCTTGACGCCGTAGCCGGTATAGAAGCCGGGAGCGTAGACCTGGTGGGCGTACCAGGAGCGGCGCGGCAGGCCGTCGGGGGTGGTGAGGACGCGCTCGGCCTTCATCAGGATAGCGTTCAGGCGGTTGGCCTTCTCCGCCGGCAGCGTCTTGCCGCCCGCGGTGGCGGCCGTGATGGCCTTGGCATAGGCGGCGGTGCTCCTCTTCAGGGCCGCGACGGCGTTCTGGAGCGGCGCGAAGTTGAGGTACGGGGCCACGTCCAGACGCGGCGGCGCCACCCAGGTCTGGGTCGGATCGTCCACCGCCTGGAACACCTTGTCGTCCAGCCGCTGGTTGCGGTCCTCGGCCTCCTGGCGCAGGGTGTCCGTGAGCTTCACGACCTCGTCCGCGTACTTCTCCACGGCGGTGCTGAAGGGATCGAAGCTCATCGGCAGCACGTCGGCGTCCACCAGGCGCAGGTCGAGCCGGCCGGCGGTCTTCGCCAGGGCGACGCCGTACTCGAACTTCGGATCGGCGAAGCGGATGTAGTGGTCGAAGGAGTCGTAGGCGGAGTGATACTGCCCGTACTCCCCCTCGCCGCCGTAGCCGATGTTGAGGGCCGCGATCCCTAAGTGCTGGAGGAAGGGCGTGTAGTCCGAGCCCGATCCCAGCGGCTCGAGGTGGATCATTTTCTTGCCGGCTGCCTTCGCGTCCGCTTGCCGCTCCGCGGAGCCGGTCAGTTGGGTGCGGGCCACGGAGCGGTCGAGGACGCTGATCCCCTTCTCGGGATCGGGCACGTCGCGAACCGCCTGGTTGACGAAGGTCTCCAACTGGTGGGAGCCGCCGGCGTTGAAGAAGCCGCGGGAGTTGCCGTCGGAGTTGATGTAGATGACGGCGTGGTCGCGCAGCTCGGCGGCGTGGGTCTCGGCCCACTCGGTGGAGCCCAGCAGGCCCGGCTCCTCGCCGTCCCAGGCGGCGTAGATGAGGGTGCGCTTCGGCTTCCAGCCGGATTTCGCCAGCTCGCCCACGGCGCGGGCCTCTTCGAGCTCGGCCACCAGGCCGCTCACCGGGTCCGAGGCACCGCTGACCCAGCCGTCGTGGTGATTGCCGCGGATCACCCACTCGTCCGGCCGCTCGGCGCCGGGGAGCCGGGCGATGACGTCGTAGATGGGCTTCAAGTCCCAGTTGAACTCCAGCTTGAGATGGACGCGGGCCGGGCCGGCACCGAGGTGGTAGGGGATGGGCAGGGCGCCTTTCCAGTCGTCCGGGGCCATGGGGCCGCCCAGGGCCTTGAGCAGCGGCAGGGCGTCGCCGTAGGAGATGGGGAGCACGGGGATCTTGGTGATCGTGGGCGCGTCCTTGACGGCGAGCCGCCTGGCGTCCTCGGTGGCGCCGATGCCCGGCGTCAGGGGATCGCCCGAGTAGAGCGGCATGTCGGCCACGGAGCCGCGCTGGCCGCTGTTCTCGTTGCGGTAGCCGCCCTTGGGATAGACGTCGCCCCGGAAGTAGCCGTCGTCGCGCGGATCGGAGTAGATGATGCAGCCGACGGCGCCGTGCTCGCCGGCCACCTTGGGCTTGATGCCGCGCCACGAGCCGCCATAGCGCGCGATGACGATCTTCCCCTTGACGTCGATGCCCCGCCGCTGCAGCTCCTCGTAGTCCTTAGGCACGCCTTGGTTGACGTAGACGAGCTCGCCGGTGACGTCGCCGTCGATCGAGTAGGCGTTGTAGAGGGGGAGCTGCTCCGCGGTCTGTTGGGAAGTGGCGTCCCCGGGAATGGGCGGCTCGGTGAGGCTCGCCTTGAAGCGGGTGGGCCCGACCATCTCCAGCACGCGGACCTTGGGAGTGGGGAAGAGCACCTTGAACGATTCGATCTGGGTCTGATAGCCCCAGGAGCGGAAAAGGTCCGCCATGTACTCGGCGTTCGACTTGTCCCAGGGAGAGCCGACGTGGTGCGGATGGGAGGTGATGCGCTGCATCCAGGTGCGCAAATTGGCGGCGTTGAGCGAGGCGTCGAACTGGGCTTCGAGGGCGTGCTCCGCCTTCGCGCCCTCGGTGCTGAAGCCGAGGATGGGCTCGTTGGCAGGAGCCGGCGCCTCGGCGGCTGCGAGGCTGGCGAGGGCCAGGATAAGAGCCGGGATCAGGAGCTGACGGGGTCCAAACATGATGACGTTTTCCTCCGGCACGGACCGGAGGCCGGCGTGCCTGTCAGAGTTCGAGCGAGCGGGGGGATTGTAGTTCTACTTGGGCGGATTGCGGGCTGAGGAGTTGCCCCTCATCACCCCGGGCGTCTTCTCGTTCCTCCAGCGAGGTCAGAAGCACAATGCCACCTCTGGGCGGATGGAATGAAGGGAAATCTCGACTTCCCCGCCAAGCGCGGCGATCCGGTAGACCATGCCAGGCGGAATCATGGCTGCGGTTCCTTTGGGAAGCTCCAGCGAAGGCGGATCTTGGCGTGCAAGCTCCGCCTCGGTGCCGAGGAGGAGGCAGGCATCCCCGCGAGAAGCGAAAAGAACCAAGGCTTGTGTTTCCGATTTCTGCAGCGGGCTCTGTCTCTTGCTTTCCAGTCTGATTCGCGACGCTTGAAGCCCAGGCACTTTGCCAAGGGTCACGATATCTCCTCCAATAAAGCCGTGGCGTGCGAGTTGGCGTCGCTTCTGGCCAGGCGCAGAAACGCTTTGGCTGGTGGGAGGTGACGGAACAGTGCGCAGAAGGTGCAGCGCTCTTTCCCTGCAATAAGATTCCGGGATTGGTGCTCCCAGATTCTGATCGTGCAGCCTGTCCACCATATCCGTGGAGGCCGTGGCGAATTCCTCGAGAATACAGCCGATTACAGAGTGGACGATCCCAGTCCTTTCGAGGCAGATGACGTCTCCCGGATGGAGCGGGATCCTCCATCTCTCATAGATAGGGTTGCTGGAGCCTTCCAGCCAGCGAGAGAAGGCGTCCTCCTCGTACGCGGCTTTCCACTCGTCGAGCGTACAAATCAGGGCGAATGAGCCGGGCCGCGTGTCGAACACGTGAAAGATCTCGACCTTGTGATGGCGATGCTGCTGAAAGCTGAAGCCCTCTCCGGGTTGCTGGAAGAAAACAGAGTATCCCAGCGGGCTGCTGGCCTTGATCGCATAACTTTTATATTTCGGCAACAGGTTGACGTCGCGCTGAAAGGCTGCGACTCGGCGAGCATCGCTTCCCGTGAGAGGAGCGGTCATAATCTCACTTAGGGCATGTTTCCAGGTTGCCTCAAATATTTCCAAGCTCTCGATCGGCATATCAGAGATGAGCGGCTCACGGAGTGACTCGAGTTGCTCCAGTGCGCTGGCCACTTGCGATGAGTCGCCGAATCCGACTCCTGGACTCCGCATCCGATTCTCTCCAGACATGAGCCATTGACCTCGATTGTACAGACAGCCGACATGTTCCCAGGATCGCGCGCCTCTACGGAAACGCTACAAAGGTCGAGCCGCCGATCGTGCCCCCATTCTAGCAGGTCGGTAGCTGCTTGACACGCAGAGAGCATAGGGTGCTTTGCAGAATGTCAAGCCTACTTGTCTCGCTGGAGAGAAGATCGCCCGGGAGGAGAGCGACGGGCGGGAGCCCACTGCCCGCTCTCAGAGGCGCTTCAGCTTTTTATCTAGAAATTCGAGCAGCTCCGCGGAGAGCCGCTCATGAAAGGCCTCGCGATCAAAACCCTCGGGGTCCGTGGAGGGAAGAAAGCCCGCGCTTCTCATCGGAGGTGGGAACGGGCTCAAGAACGAAAAATGTCCGGCGTTCTCGACGATCCTCCAGGTGACTCGGGACCTGTCGGGAACGCGGTCCAACACCAGGTCCGCGTGCCAACGTGGGGTAAACGGGTCGTGCTCGGCGGTCAGCATCAGAATTGGAACGGTCACGTTGCGCAATGAATCCTCGGGGAGGTACCAGGCTGTCGCGGGCGCCAGGAGAACCAGCGCCCGAACGCGCGGATCAGGCACCACTTCCACCCTTTGCCGAGTCTCGGTCCAGGGGGTTCCACCGGCCACGGCCAAGGCTGTGTAGCCACCTATTGAATGCCCGATGATTGCGACGTTGAGCGGCTGTACGCTACCCCAGAATTGGGCATCCAAGGAGACTGCATCGAGGGTGAGCCGGACGTGCCTGGGGCGGTTCACGAGATTCTCGTAAGTGCCTTCCAATCTGTTGTCGTTGCGGTTGTTTCCAGGGTGTTCGAGCATGGCAACGACGTAACCGTTCCTCGCCAGATGGCTGGCGAAGGATCGATAGGCGAGATGCGAGCCACTGTTCCCATGGGATACCACGACGAGAGGGAACGGGCCTTCGGCAATCGGGGCGTCCGCGCTGGCGTCGATCGTATAGGGCCCGAAAGCCGTGGGTGCGGAAGGGACGGCGGTTGGATACAGGACGAGGACCGGAAACGAGATGCCCTGGGCCTCGTCTTGAACCTGCATTTGGCGGCTTCCGGCGAACATGGGTAGCTTGAGAACGGCGAGCGCCGAGCGGCTGGACTTGCGAACGTCGATGTCACCATGGTCGCGACATGCTTCAAGCGCGGGAATGGCATCGGGGCAACGAAGCATGGCGAGCGCATCCATGATGTACCACGACACGCTCAAATAGTCGGCGAGGCAGTCGGGAAGCGCCTTGAGGAGCTCGGCGCATGCGCGTTGGTCGCCTAATGTCCCGAGAGCGAGGGCGGCATGGTGCCGGGCTTCGTTGACCTCGCCGTCATCCGAGGGGCCGGGAAAACTGTTGTGAAGGGCTTCGACGAGCGCATCGTACGCCCGCGGCGCCGGGAAGCTCCGCAGAGCTTGGGCGGCGCCGGAACGGACGTAGGGGTCAGGGCTGGAAAGAGCTTTGATCAGCGCCGGAACCGCTTCTTCGCCGATGGCAGCCAGCGCATCCGCGGCCTGCCGGTTGATGCCCCAGTCGTGGAGCTCGAACCGGGCGATCAGCTCTGGAATCGAGACGACGGGAGTGAGCTCCATTTGGGTTCAACCAAACGGGAGCATACTCCGCGAGCGGTACAGCCTACAAGCCGCCCCCGGACTCTTGAACCCGGCCTCAGCAGGGTTCGCAGTCGCAGTACGCGGTCCCTGTTCGCGTCCCCCAGTGTTCGATGTGGCCGTTGCAATAGACGTCCCATTCTCCGACCTGCTCACCGTTGACGAAATAGTCACAGAAGCAGCTCTCCGAAGGTAGCGCCGAGGCGGCCCGCGGCGTCGTAATCAAGAAGCTTGCGGCGAGCAGGGCCACGCTGCCGAGCAACAGGACCAGTTTGCGGGTGGGCGATGGGATCGATGTCATGGTAATGCTCCTTTCGGGAGAAAGAAAAGGACTCCTAAAGAGAGAGGTGCAGCATCCGGGGCAAATGGAGCCGCCCGAACGCGGGCGGCGCTAAGGCAGGCCGCCGATCACCACAGCCTTGTACACCAGCATCGCCACGACCACCGCGACGACGATTCCTGTAGCCACCCGGTACCGCCCGACGAAATACGCTACTACAGCGGCCCACGCGCCGAGTGCCGCGATCAGCCCACCCGTGATGAATGGGGCGACATCGGCGAGCGCGAGCGCCGTCCCGCGCACGTACCGCAACCGGTAATACTCCGCCAAGGTACGAATGAGCGCCAGGAACAGCCCCGTGATCGCCAATTCAGACAGCCGCCGGGCCGAGATGCGTGCCATACGAGAGCAGTATACCCGCGCAGCGACGGTATCGACGTTTCAGGCGGTTCATTTCTTGTCGGCAGCAACGCTGTCGCGGTTCAGGAGCGCGCAGTTTGCGTCCGCTGCAACCGCCTGGGTTGGGCTGTCCCAAGGCAAAGATTCCATGGTCAAGGCTGTTGGCGGTGACGATTGGCCAGCAGGCCGTAGTAGCGGCGTTAGGAAGATCTGCCTCGTACCCAATCCGCGAGCCTCCTAAGGGTCGTCTCTCCCAAGTCGGGCAGGTGCTCGGTCCGCCTCGCTGGCGAATCAAACCTCTCCTGCCCCTCCTGGTAGGTTGCCGTCGGACGATGACTCTCGTCCACTCCCAGCCAAACCGCCCTCAATCGCCCAACGTCTGGGTACCTGAACGTCTCGGACACGCCAAGGTGTCCGTGGGAGCGCCACGGGTACAACCCCACTGCCCAGGCAGCGTCCCGGAAGATCAGACAAGCCGCTGCGAGCTCCTCCGCAACGAACTCACCCTCCAATAGACCATCTCGACGATAAGCGAGATGCATCTGCGTCCACTGGTCTTCGCGGGTCGAGGCTAACCTTGGTGTCACCGACTAATCGCTCCAGCCATGGCGACAACCTCTGGGCTTACCTGGAACACAGTCCATGGCGACTCAATACCTCCATCTCCTCCTTTTTGTGCAGCTTGGGTTTAGTCTACGGCTAAGCCGTATTAGCGTCAATGCCATGCAGGAGCTCCTGCACGGTCCGGATGTCGTAGCGAGAGGGCAAGCGCTCTTTCGAACGAGGGGAGTTTAGATCAGACAGCTCGGGCGAAGAGGTAGCAGCGCCGGCTCGGGTGCTCGGCGTCCGGGTAGGGCTCGCGCTCCACCGACTCGGTCACCTTAAAGCCTACAGACTGGAGGGCCTCGACGACGCCGGCGGGCAGGTGGAATCGAAAGTCGAGGGAGACCGGCCGGCCCAACAGGTCGTCGACGTGCAGCGTGTGGTCGCCGACGTGGAAGGCGACGAGCAGGACGCCGCCTGGGGCGAGCACGCGCCGGAGCTCGGCCAGGACCGGCGGGAGGTCCGCGGGCTCGAAGTGGACGATGGAGTAGAAGGCGACGATGCCGGCGAGCGCGGCGTCGGCGAGGTCGAGCGCGCGCATGTCCCCCACCTGAAAGCGGAGGGCGGGATTGAGACGCGCGGCCCAGCGGATCATCTCGGGGGAGAGGTCGATCCCCAGGACGTCCACACCCTGATCGTGCAGATACCTGGCGACGTGGCCAGGGCCGCAGCCGGCGTCGGCGACGAGCCCCTGGCCGCGGACCTCTTCGGCGAAACGGTTGAGGAGGTGGCGGTCGAGGGGCTTGCCTTCGAGCTCGGAATAGAGGTGCTCGACGTAGGCGTCGGCCGCGGAGTCGTAGCTGGCGGCGATGTCGGGGGAATCGTTCGTCATCATTTCGGCTCGGCTCAGGGTCCAGGGCGGTTGACGCGCAGGAGTTGGCCGTCCAGAGACGCCTGCTGTTTCAAAGTGGCGTCGATACGAGAGGCTTGTCCAGGGAAGTCGGGATCGTAGGTGCAGAGACTCAGGCGGCTTCATTCTCCTGAATCTGTTGCTCGATCTCCTCCCGATGTCCGCGGTAGTAGGACCAGGCATTGGCCAGATCCTCGGCCCGAAGAGTCGGATAGGCCTGCAGGATCTCGGCCTCGTTCGTACCCAATTTTTTCGCCTGGACCAGCACCCAGACCGGGATCCGGGTTCGAACGATGCAAGGATCACCGCCGCAGATCCCTGGATTGGACTCGATGCCGGGGTAGGAATCGCCGAGGTCGCGCACCACCCACTGGAGGAGTTGCGATTTCTCCCCTTGGGTCATCTCGGTGAGCAGCCGCTCGGCTTCCTGGAGCTTCGTCATCGGTCGCCTCTCGGCTGATGATAGCTCCTCGGAGTTGACCTTGCCAGCGGGAAGGTCAACTCCGGAGTGAGGTTTCAGCGCGAAGTTTTCTCCTGTCGTTGGAACGTGAGGGGCAACTGTTGTCCGCTCTGCGACCACGTGCCCTGCACGGTGTTGCCGTCGGCGGATACCGTGCCTTCGTAGGTGGCGGCGATCTCCTTGAAGGTCAGGCGCAGCGTGCCGTGCTCGACGACCATCGACTCGACCGGGATCTTCGCTCCCTGGTCGATGCTGTCGAGGACCGCGGCGAGGCTGCCGTCGCTCTTCTTTTCGACGTGCAGGGCGAGGCGAAGCTTCGACGATCCCACGTCGAGGGCGCCGGACCAATCCCCCACCAACCCCGCCGCGGCAGGGTCGGCGCGAAGGGTCGTCGCGAGCAGCACGAACATGGACAGACACAGGATGAGCTTCGACGGATAACGGTTCATTTTCATCTCCTTTATTCAGGTTCAAAGGGATCGAAGATCTGGTCGATCGGCACGTCTAAGAGTTGCGAGATGCGAAAGGCGAGGGGGAGGCTGGGGTCGTACTTCCCCGTCTCGATGGCGTTGACCGTCTGGCGCGAGACGTCCAGCCGCTGGGCCAGGTCGGCCTGCGTCCAGTTGCGCTCGGCCCGCAGCACCTTCAGCCGGTTCTTCATGAGTACCTCCGGCGACCGATCAGCACGCCCAGGCCGTGGGCGAGGAACATCGCGAGAAGGATGTAGAAGAAGTCCCCGGGGGGCACGGCGCCGCGCACCGCCAGGAGCCAGTAGCTCATGCCTCCGACGATGCCGACGCCGAAGGCGAGGGCGAGCGCATCCACCTCGATCTTGCGCCGCAGCTCGTCGGTCTCCACCAGGAAGCGGCGGTACGCCAGGAGGGTCGCGACGCCGAGAATCGAGGTCACGCCCACTCCCGCGAGGGTCATCCCCAGGGACAGCCACTCCTTCTTGATCCCCAGCATGACGGCGACGAAGCACAGCGCCCAGGCGAGGGACCAGGCAGTGGCGCGCCCCTGGTTGCGTCGATCGCGTTGGGGGCTGGAGCAGAGAGAGTTGTCATTCACAGGTCTTGTCTCCTTGTCATACAGCCAAGTTTGCTTTACATACAGAGAGTACAGGGTGCTTTTCGGAATGTCAAGCGTGCTTGTCTAAATTCCAGGCGGATCAGGGGCTGCTATACTCCGGCGTCTCTCCGCGATGCGTCTCCATTGGCTTCAACACGAAATCCAGGCCCGGTGCCCGCTGTGTGGCGAAGCGGGGGCGAAGAGCGCCGTGTTGTCCGTCGATCACGCCGTGCCGGGAAGTCCGCCCGTGACGCTGCTGCGCTGCCCGGGCTGTGGCGCGGCGTTCCTGGAGGAGCTGACGCCGCCTGACTATGAGATGGACGTGGCCGGGATGCTCGACTACTACGTCGAGCAGGGAGCCGGGATCGACCTCATCGTGGCGCCGCTCCTGCGCCTGCCGGGCGGGACGATCCGGCGCTGCCTGGAGATCGGCTGCAGCACCGGCTTCGCGCTCGATTTCGGCCGCTACGCCTTCGGCTGGGAGGTGCTGGGAGTGGACCCTTCGCCGCTCGCCGAGGGGGGTGCCGAGGCGCTGGGGTTTCCCGTCCGCCGCACCTATTTCAGCGCCGGTCTCGATCTCGGCCCCGAGCCATTCGATCTCGTGATCTGCTCCGAGGTGCTGGAGCACATCGCCGAGCCGCACGCCCTCCTCGCCGCAATTCGCGACCGGTTGTCCGCGGACGGAATCCTCGTCCTCTCGACGCCGAACCTCGCATTCGTCCACCCGGGAGCCGAGCCGGAGGCGCTCTTTCGCGCCTTGAGCCCCGGGTTCCACATGGTGCTCTACAGCCGCGAGGCGCTCGTCCGTGTCCTCACCAATGCCGGCTTTGCCGCCGTCCACGTCGAGGAGTCGCCGGAGACGCTCCGCGCCTTCGCCTCCCGCTCGCCGGCGGGTCTCGACCGGCTGTGCCCGGCCGATCCGGCTGCGGAACGCACCCTCCTGCGCGGCTACTTCGCGGCCCGGGCGGCGAGCGCCGCACCGGCGTCCGCGTTCGCCTGCGGCTTCGCCTATCGTCACTTCAAGGAGTGCGTCAACGCCGGCCTCCACGACGAGGCTGAGGCGAGCCGCGCCCGGCTGGCGACGGTCTACCGCGAGCGCTTCGGGCTGGATCTGGAGAAGCCGGACCTGACATCCGGCCGGACCCTCCCGTTCAATCTGACGGGCTCTCTCTTCTTTTCGGGAATCCTCGAGCTCAACGGCCACGGCCGGCCAGGCCGGGCCGCCGAGTGCTTCGCGGCGGCGGTGGCGGCCGGCAATCTCCTGCAGGGGCGCCAGGCTCCCATCGGCCTCCGCGACGGGGAGACGGGAGCGCTCCTCGCCCAGAGCCGCAAGCACCTGCCCATGGCGCTCGCGGCCACCGAGCCGGAGCGGGCGGTGCACGAGATCGAAGCGCTGGAGAATGCCCCGGCCGGCGAGGGCCTGCCCCCGGCGCTCCTCGCCGAGGCCCGCGCGCAGACCTTCATCCGGCTGATCAATGCCGGCGCCTACGCCGCGGCCGAGCGGCTGGCTCCCGGAATTGCCAGGCAGACGGGGGGCCCGGACGGGGAGATTGGAGAACAAATCAGTGCCGAGGCGCTCGACTCTCTCTTTTGCCTCGGCATGCTGGCCCTTCAGCGCGAGCGCCCGGGCGACGCCGCGGAGCTGTTCGCGCGCGTCCAACGGCTCGCCGGCAGCCGGGCCGAGATCCTCGGCCGGGCGCGGCGCCACGAGGAGCTCAGCCTGCGGCGGGCCGGCCGAGGTTGAGGAAATCGCCGATGCGCTTCCGCCGTTCCCACCGCAGCCGGCCCCTGATGATCGCGGAACGCTTCGTCGCCCCGATGGCGCGGCTCGCCGCCGTGGTCGTTCCGCTGGACGTGATCGCCCGCCAGCCCGTGGCGCGGCTGCGCCTCCTGGTTCTCGCGGACAGCGGAAAAGACGGCGGCTGGGATTATCGCGCCGCGACCCTCTCCAAGCCTCGCCTGTCTCCCGCGGGCTCGCTGCGCCTGGAGCTCGCACCTTTCGACGCGCCGGCCGGCAGCTCGTACGTCCTCGGCGTGCTCGCCCTGAACGATGCGGACGGCACGCCGGTCGAGGACGATCTCCGAGCGCTCCGCGAGGCCGCCGCCGGCCGCCGGCCGATCTCCCTCGCCTGCCAGGGCGCCGGCGAACGGAGCACGGCAGAGCGGCTGGCCGGCGAGCACGGCCTCGCGGCCTTCACCGTCCCCTCCGCCCAAGCCTCCGGCCTCCGCGCCGCCCACTGGCTCGATGCATTCTGGTGCGATGCCCACGGCATCTATCTCCAGGGCTGGGCGCACGCCTACGAGCACCGCGTGCTGGCGCTGCGGGTGGAATCCGCGGGACGCTCCGCCCGGGTGGACACCTTCACGGACCGGCCGGACCTGCTCGCCCACTATCCCGAGCATGAGCACGTCCGCTACGGCGGCTTCACCGTCTATCTGCCTTGCCCGCCAGGCCATCCGGTGAGCCTGACGCTGGAGACCGACGGCGGACCGGTGAGCGTCCCCGTGCCCCTGCCGGAAGGCCCGCTGCCGCCGTGGCCTGCCACCCAGGAGGACCAGGATATTCTGTCGCCGATGCTTCGGCGTTTCGTGGAGCTCGCCAACGCCCGCGGCGGTCGCGTGCTGCAGGTCGGCTCCCGCTCCCCGGCCGGCCACGCAGCGGCGCCGCCGCACCCTTGGCTCCGTGGCCCTGTGATCGGCTTGGACATCCACCCCGGCTTCTGCGTCGACCTGGTGAGCGACGCTCACGGTCTCAGCCTGCGGGAGCGCTCGGTCGACGCCGTGGTCTCTGCCTCGGTCCTGGAGCACCTGCAGGCGCCGTGGCTGTTCGCGGCCGAGGTCAACCGCGTCCTCAAGCCCGGCGGGCTCGTCTATCACGAAGCGCCTGGAGCCTGGCCGGCCCATGCGCAGCCGAACGACTTCTGGCGCATGTCCGCCGAGGGGCTGCGCGTGCTGTTCGGGCCGGAGAGTGGCTTCGAGGTGCTGGACGCCCGGGACTCCGGCATGGCGGCGATGATCCCCGCTCCGCCCTGGCGGCACAAGCACCTCGCGATGCCGACGGTGCCGACCTTCGCGATGGCCGAAATCCTCGCCCGCAAGGTGGCGGACCTCCCGCCCGGCGCCGTGGCGTGGCCCCTGAAGACGGGAGCGAGCGAGGAGCGGGCACGGCAATATCCGGTCTCCGGCCTGCGCGTGGCGCCGGAACCGCGAGGAGGCCGGCCGTGACCGAGCCGCGGATCTCCGCCATCCTGCCGGTCTTCAATGGCCGCAGCTTTCTCCTCGGCGCGGTGAGGAGCGTGCTGGCGCAGACGCAGCCGCCCTGCGAGCTGATCGTGGTGGACGACGGCTCGACGGACGGCTCGCTGGAGGAGCTGGCGGGGATGCCGCCGGCGCCGTTTCCCCTGCGCGTGCTGCGGCAGGCCAACGCCGGGCAGTCGGCGGCGCGCAACGCCGCCGCGCGCGAGGCGACCGGGGACTACCTTGCCTTCCTCGACCAGGACGACCAGTGGCACCCGCATCACTTGGAGGAGTTGGTCGCACCGCTCATCGCCGATCCTGACGCGGGCTGGGCCTACTGCGATTTCGACGAGATCGACCTCGAAGGCAACCTGGTGACCCGCGCCTTCCTGCGGACGATGGGCGTGACCCATCCCAAGCGTTCCATCTACGAGTGCGTGGCCGGCGACCTGATGGTGCTCCCCTCGGCGAGCGTGATGCGGCGCACCGCCTTCGAGCAGGCAGGCGGATTCGACGAGACGCTCTCCGGCTACGAGGACGACGACCTGTTCGTGCGCTTTTTCCGCCTCGGCTGGGAGCACGTCTTCGTGGCCCGCCCGTTGTTGCGTTTCCGGGTCCATACGAGCGGCTCCTCGACCTCTCCGCGCTTCCTGGAGAGCCGCCGGCGCTACGCGGCGAAGCTCATGGCGATCCTTCCGGACGACTCGCGCATGTTCCGCTACTACGTGAGCAACGCCATCGCGCCGCGCTTCTTCCTGACCTCGCTCGACGACTACGTGCGGGCCTGCTCGGCGCGGGATTGGGAGGGAGCGCGGCTGGCCCTCAAGACGGTCAACCACTTCGCGGCCCTGCGCCGCCCGAGCCTGCGCCTGCGCTGGAAGCTGCTCTGGATTCAAAGGCCGCGCCTGTTCCGGCTTCTCCTCTCCCTCAACGATCGCCTGCCCCACAGCGCCCGCTTCATCAGAAATCCGACGGTGACGCTGCGGTGAGCCGGAGCTTTACGAACCCCAACGCTACTCAGCCTCCAGCGCCCACAGCTCCGAGCCGGTGAGCCGGTCCCACTTCCTGAACAGCAGGCGCGGACCGGCGGGCACCACCTCGAAGAAGGTGGCCTCCGAGGGCGCCGCCAGGTCGAGGACTTTGGCGGTCCCCGGCCGCGTGCCGTCGCTCTCGTAGAGCGCGCCCTCGGCGCTGAAGATCAGCCGGCCGGCGAAGAGCTGGTAGGCCTCCGGCTCGCAGATCTGCATGCCGCCGGCGGTGAGGAGGGGCTCCGTCCCCTCTTCGGTGCCGTCGCTCGTCCACAGGACCTGGTCGCCGATGGAGGCGAAGAGGAGCCGGTCGCCGAGCGCTCGCGGCGCCTGGATCGGCCGGACGTCGGGCTGGATCAGGACGCTGTTGAGCAGGCGCGTCCCCGCGGCGGTGCCGTCGCTGACCCAGAGCCCCTGTTGCGCCAGGTCCGCCGTTCCGCCCGAGAAGAAAAGATGGGAGCCGGCGGAGACGAGGTGGCTGACGGAGAGTCCGGCGGGGCCTGGCGCCAGGTCGGCGGCCAGCGTGGTGCCGGCGGCCGTGCCGTCGGTGTTCCACAGCTCCTGGCCGTGCTCCTCGTCGGAGGCGAAGAAGTAGAGCCGGCCGGCGTGCGGCGTCAGGAGGTTCGGCATCGACCCCTGGCCGGGCCGCGGATCGATGTCCTTGACGAGGGCAGTCCCTTGTGGCGTGCCGTCGCTCGCCCAGAGCTCACGCCCGCTCTGCCCCACGCCGGCGGAGAAGTAGAGGCGGCCCTGGAAGACCGTCAGACCCTGCGGCTGCGAGCCCGCGGCTCCCGGCTCGAGATCCGCCAGCAGCCGGGTGCCCTGCGGGGTGCCGTCGCTCGTCCACAGCTCCTCGCCGTGGCCGGCGTCGGCGGCGACGAAGAACGCCTGGCCGCCCAGGGCGCGGACGGGCTCGAGGGTGCTCACCGCGAGCTCCGGCGGCGTCAGCCGGACAGTGCCTCCCGGCGTGCCGTCCGACCGCCAGAGCGAGGCGTTCAGCTCGCCGAGGAGGCGGACGACGAAGAGGAGCCGGCCGCCGGCGTCGGCGGCCGAGGCGACCTCCGGAGCGACCGGAGGGCCGTCGCCCGGCGCGAGCGGCCCGGCCGGCATCGTGCCGGCTGCCGTGCCGTCGCTCGACCACAGCTCGAAGCCGTGGCTGCCGTCATCGGCGAAGAAGAAGGCCTTGCCCCCGGCGGCGTGGAATCCCGTGGGGAAGGAGCCCCCCAGGTCCTCGCGGTTGAGGTCCAGGAAGAGCCCGGTGCCCTGGGCAGTGCCGTCGCTCGACCACAGCTCCCGGCCGTGAACGCCGTCATCGGCCGCAAACAGGAAGGAGCTGCCGAGGGCGACGCCGAGGGAGGAAGGGAGCAGGGCGTTGGGGCTCTGGAAGCTCGTCAACCGGCCCGTGCCTGCCGCCGTGCCGTCGGACCGCCAGAGCTGCGGGATGCCGTCCTCCTCCTGGGCGAGGAAGAACACTCCTCCCCCGCCGGCGGACATCGCCGCGGGCGAGGAGCTGCAGGGCCCGGGGCAGAGATCGCGCAGCAGCCGGGTGCCCCGGCGGGTGCCGTCCGTGACCCAGGGCTCCGCGCCGTGTACGCCGTCGTCCACAGGCAGGATCATGCGGCCGCCGACCGAGGCGTCCGGCAGCAGGCGGCCTCCGGCGGCGAGCGGCAGGAAGGGCGAAGCCGGAGCGAGCCGCGTCAGGGGGCCGGTGCCGCCCTTCGTTCCGTCGGAAACCCACAGCTCGGCCCCGTTCGCCGGGTCGGAGGCCACGAACAGCAGGCGGTCTCCCAGCACGGCGGCGTCGCGGAAGGCGGGCGCCTGCGGGGAGGAAGCGAGGTCGATCAGGGGGAACGTGCCGCGGGGAGTCCCGTCGCTCTTCCACAGACCGTCGCGGTGCCGCGTGAAGGGGGCGACGAAGAAGAGCGTGCGTCCCACGACCCGCAGCAGGTCCGGGCCACCGTGCGCGGCCGAGCCGGGGAGGGGGTCCCGAATCATCCGCGTACCCCCGGGCGTGCCGTCGCTCGTCCACAGCGAGGGCCCAAGCTCGCCGTCGTCGGCACGGAAGAAGAGGCGGCCGCCGAGCTCGGTCAGCTCGGCGGGGTCGGAGCCGGCGAAGCCCGGCCGCAGGTCGGTCACCTCGAAGGTCCCCGCGGGCGTGCCGTCGGAGCGCCAGAGCTCGGCGCCGTGCACGAGGTCGTTGGCGGCGAAGTAGAGCACGCCCTGGCTGGCGATCCACAGGCTCCGGCGGCCGGCATTCGTGAAGAGGAGAGATCTGGCGAGCCGCACCGTGCCCGCGGCCTCGCCGTCCGTCACCCACAGGTCCATGGTGCTGAAGCCCTGGGAGAAGGCGCGGAAGAACACGGACCTCCCGGCCTGCGCCACGACGACGGGATTGCCGCTGCATACGCCCGGACAGGCGTCGACCACCTGGAACGTTCCGCCCACGGTGCCGTCCGTGCGCCACAGCTCCCGGCCGGTCTCGCCGTCGTCGGCGACGAAGAAGGCGAGGCCGCCGGCCGTCACGGCGCCCTGCGGATTGGAGCCCTGGGCACGGGGGACCGGATCGATGTCCTCGACGAGATGCGCGTCGAACGCCGCGCCCGAAACGGCCGCGGCGAAGCCGAGCGGGGCCAGGACGGTCAGCAGCGAGCCAAGCCAGACGCGCATTCAATCTCCTTTACTTTTTCCCGGCCTCGGCCCCGCTCACCACCAGGCGGAATCCGACGTCCGAGATGCGGTCGACGTCGGAGAGCCAGTAGCGGCTGTAGGTCTTGAGGAACCTGGAGCTGAGCTGCATGGCGCCGCCGCGCACGATCTTGACTACTCCCTCGTGGTGATTGACCGGGTTCTTGCGCGGCGAGCTCGCGTAGAAGTCGGGGGTGTAGGAGTCCTCGCACCACTCCCAGACGTTGCCGGCCATGTTGAAGGCGCCGTAGGGGGACGCCCCCGCCGCGCAGCAGTTGACGGGGGCGGTGGAGATCTGCGAGATCGGATGCCCGACCCAGATCGCGCGCTCGTTGGTGACCGGCTCGTTGCCCCAGGGATACTCGCGCCCGTCGGTGCCGCGGGCCGCTTTCTCCCACTCCGCTTCGGTGGGCAGGCGCTTGCCCGCCCATGCGGCGTATCTCTTGGCCTCGTGCCAGTCGGCGTTGACCACCGGCTGGCCGTCGTGGATTCCCCAGTCCGGAGCCTGGACCATCACCTGGCGGTCGTCGCGCGCCGCCAGGTAGGGGAGGCCCGAAGCCTTCCACTTCCGCCACGAGGTCTCGTATTTGTCGA
Source organism: Thermoanaerobaculia bacterium (assembly GCA_049284515.1). GTDB lineage: Bacteria > Acidobacteriota > Thermoanaerobaculia > Multivoradales > UBA5704 > DATARR01. The sequence continues at coordinate 7,137 of JBAPYB010000637.1, read as the reverse complement.
TATAGAAGCCGTCGAGCTCGACGGTGTGGGCCGGCTTCTCGGCCACCTCTCCCCTGTCGCTCCCCATGGTGAACGGACCGGACGGGACGTAGACCATGACGGAGTCGTCCTTCTTCCAGAGGTACTCCCCCTGCTTCTTGCCGCGTTCGAGGCCTTCCGGCATGGTTTCGCCGTGCCAGCCCAGGCGTGGGGCGCCCGGCGGCGCGGATCGAGCCGGTAAAGACGCCAGGACCAGGAGGGCGACGGCGGTGAGGAACGGCTTGCACTGTGCTGCTTGACGCATCTCCAGGATCTCCGGTTCGAAAGGTGAAAACCCCCGCCGGCCTACGGGCCGGCGGGGGCAAGCCAGGGCCCGGATGTCCAAGCACCCGAGCCCGGCAACTCGACTTCAGATGAGACCCACTGCTGACTACTGGTCGTCCTGCATCTTCTCCAGCTCGTCGAACTCCTTCAGGAACTTGAGCTGGAGCTGCTTCTGGCGATTGATTTCCTGGACCGAGGCGAGCATCTTCCGCGTCCGCTCCGCAACCGGATCGGCCGTCGAAGCGCTGAGCACACCGCCGCCAGGCGACTGGAGGCAGATCTGCTTCTCGGCCTGGGGTCCGAGCTCTACCTGCCAGTGGCCGCTGCTGCGGTCCACGGGCACGGTACCCAGGCTCTTGCCGGCGCACCGGCCCTTGACCTCGCCGCCGTTGAACAGCGCGAGGCTGCCAACGGTATCGCCCGCCGGCTTGGTGCTGACGACGCCGCGCAGGGTGGTCTTGCCGCGGCCGGCTTCGGCGCTGGTGATGGTGATGCTGTCGGAAGCCACGAGGTGTCCCGACGTCGCGTCGGTGACCCGCACGATGTGCCACACGCCGCCCTGGGCGTACAGCAGCGAGCGGTCGTAGAAGAGGTAGTCGCCGGTGGCCTGCAGATCGCCGCCGGCGCCGCCGAGGTAGGCCATGGTGAGGGTCATGCCAGGGGCCAGCACGTCGCCGTAGAGCACCTCCGAGCCGGGCATGCCCGGTTCCTGGGCATAGCGGTGACCCTCGAGGGTGGGAGTGTGTGGCATGTCGCCCCAGACCGTGCCGACGCGATAGGTGAGAGCGGCTCCCTGCGGCACCGTCACCAGGTGACGCGGGTCGCCCCACAGAGCCGTGGCGTAGACGTTGGCCGGGTCGACGATGAAGTTGCGCAGGGTCCACGGCTCGTTGGTGTAGCTCTCCGCGGTCGTGGACTGGTTCGCGTCGGGATACGGCATGTGGTCCTGGGACATGTTCAGCTCGTTGTCGGTGATCAGGGCGACGACCTCGCGGCTGGCGAGCCCGCCCTGAACGATGTCGGCCTGGACGCCGGCGCCGCCGCCGGGCAGCGGCAAGAGCGTTCCCGGGCTGCGGTAGGTGGAGCCGGCCGGCTCCACCACCACGCCGCCGAATCCGCCCTTGAGGATCGAATCGACGTCGCCCAGGTTGAGCGCGAGCGACAGGCCGAGGTCCTTGTCGGCGTAGTACTCATAGGTCCGCGTCGCTCCCGGTGCCACCGTCGAGTCGTAGTTGAGCCCGATGGCGGCGCCGAAGGAGCGCTGCGGATCGAAGAGCAGCTTGCCGACGCTGAACCCGGAATGCTTGGTGGCGCGCAGGTTGGTGAGGTTGACCTGCAGGCACTCCCCCTTGTTGGCGCGGATGACCATCGGCGTTCGGGTGTTGGTGATCGGATCGCCGTTCAGGAAGAAGGCGGTGCCTGCCTCTCCCGGGGTTCCCGGAGTGGGCAACAGGTCGTTGTAGATGATGGTGGTGTCGGCGACCGACAGGTTGTAGGTATGCCGCGTCGCACCCGGCGGGCAGCCATTTCCCGGTCCGTCGGTGAGCGAGGTTTGGGCTATGCCGGAGCCCGCCGTAAAGGCCGGGAATCCCGACGAGCCGTGCGGGTAGCCCTGGTCGGGCAGGGCTTGGAGATTGCCCTGCTGCGTGTCGAAGACGCGCATCAGGCCCCAGGCGCCGGACTGGAAGTCCTTGGTCAGGGTCGAGTAGTACAGGTAGTCGCCCGGGGACTTGTTGGGCCCGCCGGCGCCGCCCTGGAGCGACAGGTCGTAGCGTTCGGAGATGCCGAGGAAGGACGCGTCGCGCACGTCCGAGTTGGCGTTCTCACGCTCGATGTTGAAGCGGTGTCCGGTCACCCGGATGCCGCCCACCTTGTCGACCAGGCCGAGGCCGCGGAAGACCACCGGGTCACCCGCATAGGCTCGGACCTGCGGCGTGAACGGTTCTCCGTAGACGGTCGAGGAGAACCGGTAGGACGGGTCGCCCGGACGCAGCGACCAGGGCTCGGCGCGCAGGTTGATGGTGCCGCCGCCGAACTGGAACTGGCCGACGACGGGGTTCTCGTTGTGCAGGAAGAGCATGAACTCGCGGAACGAGCCGCTGACCCCCGAGGCCACCGGCTGGCCGCCGAACAGCGGGTTGACGTGGATGTCCGCGAGGGTGCCGGAGCGGATCTCGGCGCCGGTCGTCGGGTCGAAGTAGCTCGAGCCCTTGGGCTCCACGATGTGGGCGCCGAACAGGCCGTGGTCCCAGTCCTTGAAGTCGACGTGCTGGTGGAAGAAGACGGTGCCGAAGTCGACGTCCGGGTACCAGTCGTAGCGCACGAACTCGACGCCCACCGCCTGGCCTGCCGGATGGCTGAGGAGGAGCGGCAGGTCGAGGGTGATGGTGTCGGGGGCGGTGACCGAGGTGATCTTGCGGATCTCGGTGCAGGGGAACGGCTGGCCCAGGATGCTGCCGCAGGTACCCTCGCCGAGGCCGATGCCGATCCAGATTCCCGCCCGCAAACGGTTGACGTTGGTGACCTTGAGGGTCGAGCTGAGCGGGTTGGCCGTGATGGTCAGCGTGCGGCTTTCGGTGGCGTACGGGCGCACCGCCTGCTCGTAGGAGAAGCCGGTGATGACGCCGTCCGACGCCTGCGTGTCGAACTGCACGAAGTGGCTGTGGATGTTGACCTTCGAGAAGTTGTTGTTGAGCGTCGAGTCGGGGATCTCGTTGGTCAGGATGGCCTCGACGCAGTCGCCGACGTTGGAGCGGATGGCGAGCGGCTCGGCGGGCTTCAGGCCGGCGCGGACGTCGGCCTTGTTCTCGTTGAGCACGAAGATCTCGCCGTTGGGGTCGATGCCTCCGGCCAGGCCGGCCGGCGCACCTCCGGGCACCGCGGGAGGCGTGGCTTTCGCCACCTGGATCGGCAACGTGATGGCGCTGATCGGATAGAAGCGCTGCGCCTTCAAGCCGACGTCGACGCCGGAGTGGACGAAGTTGTTGGCGCACAGGCCGTCGTAGCGGCCGGGGATCATCTGCTCGCCGAGCCAGGGCGCCCCGGTGTGACGCGGAGTGAAGGGCGGCCGGGCCGCGGCGTGGGTGCGGAAGGCGGGCCAGGCATAGCGGCCGTTCCTGGCGTTGAACAGCACCTCCGGCCTCACCCCCGGCGTGGGCGAGGTGAAGTTGGCCATCGGCCGGGTTTCCTCCGGCTCGCCGAAGACCTTGAAGGTCGCGCCGCTGCCCGTGGTGGTCCAGTCCCAGACCGTGGCGTCATTGGTGTCCAGCCGGGCGCCCTGCGGCGGGAGCTGGCCGTTGATCCAGTCGCTCAGCTTGACCTGGGTCAACGGGTTGGTGAACGAGCTGTCGGCCACGATGGTGCGGTTCCAGTCCACCTGCACGCCGATGAGCTGGCCGGCCGAGACCCCCGCCGCCGGCGGCTGGTTGGACGGCGCCTCGCTGTTGGAGAACACGTTGTCGCTCTGGTACAGGCGCGGCTCGACGTAGAGCGCATGGCCCTGGCGGTCGTTCGCCGCCGTCTGCACCGTGTCGAAGACGCGCCAGAACGACCACATGCCGCCCACGTAGTGGTGGCCGATGTGGCAGTGGTAGAGGAAGTCGCCCGCGACCTGCTGGCAGCCGCCGGCGCCGCACTCGTGCTCGAGGTTGTAGCTGTCGCCGGGTCCGATCGACTGCGAATCGAGGTGGACCGAGGTGATCGTCTGCTTCGGGACCTTGGTCAGGCCGCTCCAGAAGGTGTTGTTGGGATCGGCGTTGGGGTTGCGCCGCCAGCGGATGCCGCCGCCGTGCAGGTGGTGCACGTGGAAGACCTCGGCGCCGGCGTGGACGATGCGCGTCTTGGTCGCCTCGCCGAGATAGGAGCGGGGCATCGGCGTCGCCGGATCGCCGAACGGATACGACGAGTAGCCGAGTGGCTTGCCGTTGTTGGTGTTGCCGACGACGCCGGCGGGGCCGTTGACCAGGTTGTTGAATTCGATGCGGCGGCGGAACGGCTCGCTGCGGAAGTTGATGCAGCGCAGGCCGAGCCGGTAGACGCCGGAGAACGCCGCGGTGTCGAGGTGCGGCAGGATCGCCCCGGTGAAGTCGAAGGCGGCGCGGAAGTTCTCGTGGCCCATCTCGTGGTACATGATCACGAACTCGCGGAAGTTCTTGCCGTCGGGCCGGTGGGCCAGGTTGGGATCGATGATGATCGCCTCCCAGTTGCTGCCGGTCACCGTGTCGAGCGGATGGCCGTCCTCGACGTCGAGGTAGGTCGCGCCCGCGGGCTCGACGACCAGGGCGCCGAACAGGCCCATGCCCTGGCGCTCGCGGAACTCGTCGTGCGCCGGCTGGCCGCCCAGCAGGTTGAGGTTCGAGTTGCCCGAGCCGTGATCGGAGAAGGAGTAGGCGCGCTCGGCGCTGGGATCGGTGGGGATCGGGATCTCATAGTCGACCGAACCCCCCGGAAACGCATACGTGACCGGGTTGACGCCGACCCGGCCGCCGCCGTTGCCCACCGTGTGCGAGAGGCCGAGGACGCTGAGCGACGCCGGCTGGCCGTCGTTGGTGATGTCGTTGGTGAAGTGGATGCGCACGCAGTCGCCCAGGTTGGCGCGGATGACCAGCGGCTGGATCGGGTCCTCGCGCAGGCCCGGGGTCACCCGGGTGCCGCCGGGCACGTTCAGGTTGACGTCGTTGGCGGCCCGCAGCGCCTCGCGGGTGGTGGCCAGCGCCGATTCGAAGGCGCGGATCGCCGGGATGTTCGCCGCCAGGGCGTACATGAAGCCCGGAGCGTGGTCGAAGTAGCGGTTCAGCGTGATGTCCACGTTGATGGCGTGGACGTCGAAGGACTTGACCGGTCCGCCGTCGGTGCAGGCGTTGTAGGGCGCCAGGCCGCTACCCGCCACGACGGAGGTCTGCGCGTAGGAGTCGGTGTTGCCGCTGCCGTAGAGGATGCCCAGAGCTGCGACGGCCGCCAACGTGCCGAGCCGCAGCGGACGGTTCCACCAGCGCACCACGGCCATGCAACGCGCCACGTCGGCCTGCGGCAGCCGGGTCCGGAAGCGGGAGAACAACGCCACCAGGAGGAGCGGCAGCAGCGCTGCGAGCTCGACGAGGAGGGCGTTGACCGCCGCCTGGACCCGGTACAGCACCGGGACCTGACCGTCACCGGGCAACCCGGCGAGGCTCGGGTCGTTCAACGAGGCGAAGGAGCACAGTTGCCGCGACTCCTTGAGCCCGGCGGCGCCACGCGCCGGCAGGACCTCCGCCTGGGCCAGCGACAACCCATACCGGTTGCCCACCCATTCGTGAAGCCGGTCCCGCGTGCCGACCACCGGCAGCATCCCCGCCAGAAACACCAGGGACACCAGGCCGGCGATGCCGAGGAGCCCGGCCCACTCCCCCGTCTTCATGTGGAACCTGCGGGCCAGCCGCAACCCCGCCGCCAGCGCGATCGCCATCACCGGCAGCACCAGGACGACGTCCAGGGCCATGTGCGCCCCGACTCCCCCCAAATTCCAGTCCACTGCATTCAAGGCTGCGTTGAGCAGGTACTCCCAGGCGACGATGGCGAGCGACAGCAACGCCACCAGGCCCGACCCACTCACCAGCCAACTCCGGCGCTCTCCTGCGGGCTTTCCTACGTCTCCAAGTTGCTCCATGCCGAACCTCCTCCTTGCCTGGCCTTCCAAGAGGCCGTTGATGAGGGGCCGCCTCCGCCATAGAGGACGACCCGATAAGGCAGGTGAAGCAGGTGAAGCGGGTGAAGCGTGAAGCTGGTGAAGCGTGAAGGAGATGGGCGGCCCACCTGGGGCCGGAAAGGCACACGGAGCACAGAGAACACGCCGAACGCAAGCAGGCGTACGACAATGCTCAGGCAGCGCTCCGCCCCGAGCGACACCGACCTTCCTTCAAACGGCACAGCAAAAACCGGTCGGCCCAACGGCCGGCACGGCTTGGACAGCCGCTGCTCGGAGAGCCTCTCGAAGAGTTATTGCAAGTTGGCCCTATTGGCTAGGGTGCATCCACTTGATTAGAGCGGGACAAAGAAGTGAAAGATGCAGATGAGTTGAAATGGACAGGCAGGGCGGGCTAGACTCTTCCGCGCTTGAAGCTCCATATGCCGTTTTTTCTAGCCGGGATCGCGAGATCCCTTGGGGGAGAACGATGGGTATGAAGCCGGGCCGAACAGGTTCTCTGGTCTTGGCGGCGGCCTTGCCGCTGCTGCTCGCTCTGGGCTGCGCGCGTTCCCCGACCTTCCACGGCCAGGTGGTGGAGCCGGTCCTGAAGGCGCCGCCGCTCTCCGGCGTCAACTGGGACGGCAAGCCCTTCCACCTGAGCGATCACGGGGGCAGGGTGGCGGTGGTCTTCTTCGGCTACACCTACTGCCCCGACGTCTGTCCGTTCACTCTCGCCAAGATGAAGCAGCTCTACAGCCGGCTCGGGAGCCGGGCCAAGGACGTGGACGTGGTCTTCGTCTCCGTCGATCCGCAGCGCGACACCGTCGACAAGCTGGCCGGTTACGTGCCGAGCTTCGACCGCCGCTTCTACGGCGTGCGCATCGAGCCGGCGGACCTCGACGCCGTGGCCCGCAGCTTCAACCTCACGGTCAAATATGGGACCCCGAAGGACGGGGAGGAAGAGACGGGGAACTACTTCGTAGACCATACCGCCACCTTCTTCGTCGTCGACCGCCAGGGGCGGTTGCGTCTGAAGTTCCCGCCCGGCGCCACGGCCGATCAGATGCTGCCGGACATCCAGACGCTGCTGACCGTCTGAGGAGAGAGCGATGGCGGCACCGACCCGAGGGATCGTCCTGGCCGTCGCCCTGGCCGTCTCGATGGCGGGAGGC